>CAJTSV010000018.1:15356-19573 GCA_910579075.1 uncultured Eubacterium sp. | reverse complement strand
GCTCCCTGACGGCGGGCACTTCCTGCGGATAAAATGGAATTGCGGTCGAAGGAACCCTTGGATTTCATGGCGGCTGTTATCATGATACCTCCTGTTTTGGAAAATATTGCTCGCGTATAAGATGTTCCGATATGGTGTATTCTAATAAAGCATTATAACAAAACGGGGGCGGCATGTAAAGCACGGATGCAGGATGGGCCGGAGCCTTTGCAGCTGCCACGTTACTTTCCACGGGTCAGGAATGCGCACTAGCTGCGCATTCCGTGAGAAAATGATTCAGGAGTGAGGGGCGATTTTTGCGTAGCAAAATTCGGAATATCGCCCCGAATCGTTACTATGAGCGGCCCCGGGCCGTGAATAGTAACGCTGCCACTTACAGCACAGAAATGACCAGTTATGCACAATTGCTTGAATTTGTAGAAATTTGACAATATAATGCAGACAAAGAAAGATACGGCTGGTATAAATCACGGAAAAGTTATGGTGTTTATGCCAGCTTATTTACAGAAAGGAGGAATACAGGCCAGAATGTTAAGGAAGGACATAAAACTAATGGAAAACTGGCTGTTTACCGGCCGGGACGGCATCCAGACGCCGGTAAGCCTGCCGCATACATGGAATGCCGCAGACGGACAGGACGGCGGCAATGACTATTACCGCGGAACCTGCCTGTATGAGACAGTATTTCCAAAGCCGGAGTTTGATGCACAGACCCAGTGTGTTTACCTGGAATTTCAGGGCGTAAATGCTTCCGCATCGGTGGAATGCAACGGCAGCCATGTTATCAGCCACGACGGCGGCTATTCGACGTTCCGGGCAGATATCACATCGTTTCTGCAGGATGAAAACAGGCTTTCCGTAAAGGCAGATAACAGTGTCAGTGACAGCATTTATCCGCAGAAAGCGGACTTTACGTTTTATGGGGGCATTTACCGGGATGTACTGCTGCGCATTATTCCGAAAGACCATTTTGAAATGGATTACTATGGCGCGCAGGGCATCAAGGTTACGCCGCAGGTAAAGGGGAAAAACGCTCAGATACGCGTGGAAAGCTGGCATAAGGCAGAAGGGGCTAAGGTCAGCATTTCTTTATACGATGCCGGCAGAAACTGTGTGGCACAGGGCAGCGGGACGGATGTGACGCTGGAAATAAAAGACGTGCATCTGTGGAACGGCCGCAGGGACCCGTATCTGTATACCGCAAAGGCAGAGCTTGTAAAGGACGGGACGGTTTTGGATGAGGTGTGCGTGCCGTTTGGTGTCCGCACATTCCGGGTGGATCCGCGCAAAGGATTTTACCTGAATGGCAGGCGCTATCCGCTGCATGGCGTTTCCAGGCACCAGGACCGCAAAGGAATCGGCAATGCACTGTTAAAAGAGCACCATGACGAGGATATGAAGCTGATCCGGGAAATCGGGGCCAATACAGTCCGTCTGGCGCATTACCAGCACGACCAGTATTTTTACGATTTATGCGACCGCTATGGCATGATTGTATGGGCCGAGATTCCATATATTTCCGAGCATCTGCCGGGCGGGCGCCAGGACACGGTCAATCAGATGAAAGAGCTGATTTTCCAGAATTACAATCATCCGTGTATTGTGACATGGGGCGTTTCAAACGAGATTACGATTTCGACGAAGGACAGGCAGGATATGCTGGATAACCACCGCATGCTCAATGACCTGTGCCACAGCCTGGACCCGACAAGGGTGACCACGCTTGCCTGCTATGCGATGTGCAATCCGTTTTCAAAGGTTGTGCACATTACGGATATTGTCAGCTACAACCTGTATCTGGGATGGTATGTGCCGGGACTGTTTTTAAATGATGTCTTTTTCCGGCTGTTTCATGCCAGATATCCAAAGCGCTGCATCGGCTATTCGGAATACGGGGCAGAAGGCATGCCGAACCTGCACAGTGAAAAGCCAAGGCGCGGAGACCATACCGAAGAATACCAGGCGCTTTATCATGAATACATGCTGAAATGTTTTGCGAAATATCCGTTTATCTGGGCAACCCATGTATGGAACATGTTTGATTTTGCAGCAGATGCCAGGGACCAGGGCGGCGAGCCGGGCATGAACCATAAGGGGCTTGTAACATTTGACCGCAAAACGAAAAAGGACAGCTTTTACCTGTACCAGGCATACTGGACACACAGGCCGATGGTGCATATATGCAGCAAGAGGTTCCAGGAACGCGGGACGGGGCAGATTCAGGTAAAGGTCTATTCCAACCAGCCAGAGGTTTCCCTGTACCGGAATGGGAAGCTGCTGGAAAAACAGCGTGCACAGAAGGTTTTTGTATTTTCCGTAAATCTGGAGAAGGGCGCGGAAACAAAAATCGAAGCTGTGGTTGATACAAAGAAGGGGAAAATCAAAGACCAGGCGCTCTTCCAGTGGAAAGAGCATCCAAAGAGCTATAAGCTGGAGAAAAAGCGCTCTAAGAGTGCAAACTGGGTATAGCATCAGGAATGCAGACAGGGGAAATCAGGCAGCGTGCTGTGCAGCCGGAAGCAGCACTTTTACAAAGCAGAAAAATATAATGAAGCTGCTGTCATAAGCGCTGCAGGGATGGGGGTTCCTGCAGCTGGCTATGCATGAAAGGGATGGGGGTCCCTGAAACAGTTACCATGCGTGGCAGCAGATAAGGGGTACTAGGAACGTGATTGAAATGAAACATGAGCTGGCTGGTGCGGCTGGCTGAAACAGGCGGTTTTTATGACACAGCCTGTTTCAGGCGGAGCTTCGGCGCAGCAGCCATGGCTTCCCGGATAGTCGGAATGAGACGGTACGGGAAGTCATGGCTTTTTGTAATTAAAAGGATTCCGGCTTGTTATTTGGATATTTCTGGGATATAATAAATCCTGGGGCTGTCGCACGAAGCAAAACATATATAAGATTTCGTAAGAAAGAACGATTGAAATAAACAATTGAAATGAACGATTGAAATGAACGATGTATCATTTTTCTTCGTGCGGCAGCCCCGGGAAAAACAAGACAGGAATCAGACAGGAATCAAATAGAAAGAGAGAGAACCATGACATTTTTTACCGTATTTTTTCAGATGCTTGCTCTGCTTATTATGATAGGAGCCGGATATTTCGTCACGAAAAAAGGAATGATGGACGAGCATACCAATAACCAGATGTCAGGCATGATTGTAACTGTTTTTAACCCGATGCTTGTGCTTTCCAGCGGTGCCAATGCAGTGGGGCAGATTTCGATGGATGCCCTGCTGTCCGTGGGGCTGATTGCAGTGGGAATGTTTGTTATTTTTATTGCTTCCGGGATGATTCTTACGCCTGTTTTTGAAAAAGATTTGAAGCAGCGCAGGATTTTCCAGCTGATGTTTGTGTTTTCCAATGTCGGCTTTATCGGGATTCCGGTTGTTTCCAGCATTCTGGGAGCGGAATATGTGGTTTATGTAACCGAATTTATGCTTGTTTATAACTTTGTATTTTATACCTACGGCGTTGCCCTGATGGAAGGGCGTTTTTCGCTGTCTTCGCTCAAATCCATGGCAAATCCGGGCACGGTGTCCGGCATCCTTGCAATTGCAGTGATTCTGCTGGAAATCCAGCTGCCGGATTTTTTAAAGACTGCAGTAACGTATCTTGGAAATGTGACTTCGCCGATGGCGCTTGCAGCAGTCGGATTTGCGCTGGCCAATTCAGATATGCGCAAAATTTTCGGCCAGCCGCGCCTGTATATGTTTTCGGCTGTCAAGCTTTTGATACTGCCTCTTTTGATGCTGCCGCTGCTGCGTCTGGTTACACAGGATGAGGCGCTGGTGCCTGTGTGCATGGTCATGTTCGGGATGCCGGTTGGAAACCTGCCGCTGATTCTTGGAAGCCAGAAAGGGCTGGATGTCACATCCTGCAGTGCTTCCATTATTCTGACGACGGTGCTGTGCGTGCTGTCTGTGCCGGTGCTGCTGATGTTTGCGGGATAACGGGGCGGAGAAATTTTCCATTTCCTTTTCACAGGCAGTATGATAGAATAAATTTCAGAAAACGACGGTAACGGGGTGAATCACAGGATGCAGGAACCAGGCCTGAAAAAGCTGACCATGGATGATGTGGCAAGGGAGCTTGGCGTGTCAAAGACAACCGTATCAAGGTCTGTCTCTGGAAAAGGGCGCATAGGAAAAGAAACAAGGGAGCGGGTGCTCAGTTATATCGCGGCGCACAGCCACAAACAGCCGGATGCGG
>CAJTSV010000018.1:5307-15346 GCA_910579075.1 uncultured Eubacterium sp. | reverse complement strand
AAAAGGGCAGGAATCCGGCACAGCTGCAGCGGCGGCAAAACCGGTGCCTGGCAGCCGGAAGTCCTGGCAGGAGCAGGCTGGCCGGCAGCAGGCAGAACAGGCTGAATCCGGCAGCCGGCAGGCAGAACAGGACGAAGCTGGCAGCCGTGCAGCAGGGCAGACGGCAGCTGCAAGACATTCATCTGTAAGAAATTCATCTGCCAGAAAAAAGGCTGGAAACAGGGGGACCTGCAATATCGGCGTCGTCCTGCCCGCAGACCTGTTTTCACAGGACCGCCCGTATTTTCCGAAGGTGCTCAAAGGAATCAGCGAGGTTGCGGACTCGGAAGACTACGATGTGATTATGATACTGATAGATACGAATGATTTATCCAGGCTGTCACGCGTGATTGAAAAGCACAAGGTGGACGGGCTGATTCTCATACGCACGTCGGGCGATGAAAAGCCGGTGGAAATGTTAAAAAACAGCGGAATTCCGTTTGCTGCTGCCGGCATGTCCGAGGACACGCAGATTTACCAGGCGGACAATGATTATGCAGAAGCCTGTTATGAGCTGACGAGCATTCTTCTGATGAAGGGGATCAAAAAAATTGCTGCGGTTGCCGGAAATATGAATTACCTGATGAACCAGAAGCGGATGGAAGGCTTTTACAAAGCGCACAGGGAACGGGGAGCCGTGCCGGACAAATCGCTTGTTTTTACGGATATAAACTCTGCCCTGTCGGCTGCAAAGGCTGCAGATACGATTCTGATGCGCGGCGCAGGCTGTATCCTGTGCGGGGATGACCTGCTTGCCAGCTATGTCCTGCGGGAGCTGGAAGAAAAAAATATCCGCATTCCGCAGGACATGAGGCTGGCCTGTTTTCATGACAGCCAGCTGTTAGCTTCTGCAAAAACCGGCATTACCGCGATTGCGTTCCATACAGAGGAGCTGGGGCGGGAGGCCTGCAGGATGCTGCTGCACCAGCTGCGCGGGGAAGAAGTGCCCAGGGTGGCAAAGCTGCCGTATGAGGTGACATTGCGGGAATCGACAAAGTAGCAGGAGAAATGCCCGGGGCGGCACAGCGGGAAAAGAGGGAGCAGGAATGTTTCGTGTGGAAGAAATACAGAGCCTGAATGAACTGGAATTATCGGTTTATGAATATGTCATGCAGCATATAAGCGCCGTGCCGTATATGCGGATTCGTGAGCTTGCGGCAGAAGCGCATGTATCAACCAGTACGGTGCTGAGGTTCTGCCGGAAAATGGGATGCGACGGCTATTCGGAATTCAGGCTGCGGATGAAGGAACATAACGGGCAGAAAAAAGCAGGGATGCTGACGGGAGATTTGTCGGAAATCAAGGCTTTTTTTGAACGCCTGGAAACGGGAAAATTCCAGAAAAAGCTGGAAGAAGCGGCATCGGTCATTGCAAGAATGGAACGGGTTGTATTTGTAGGCATTGGCAGTTCCGGGCATATCGGCCAGTACGGAGCCAGATGCTTTACAAACGCAGGAAAATTCAGCCTGCATATTCAGGACCCGTTTTACCCGGTTCATATGAAGGATGCCTCTACCGTGGCTATTGTGCTGTCTGTATCGGGGGAATCGGAACAGGTTGTCAGGATTGTTAACGGGCTGAAGCAGTCTGCCTGCAGGATTATCAGCATTACAAATACGGAGCAGTCTGCCATCAGCAGGCTGTCAGATGTGAATCTTTCTTATTACATAACGATGCGCAGGGATGAAGAAAATGTGGATTATACTTCCCAGATACCTGTTATGTGCATTATTGAGGAACTCGGAAAAAAGATACAAAACAGGCTGGCGGAGGAGTAGCCGGGACATAAAAAACAGGATGTTTCCTGGGAAAAACAGGTTTCTTGAGCAGGGACCTGTTTTTTTGCGCGCAAAAATACTACCTTTTTTCTCATAATTTTTTATAATTGGTTTATCAGGACTGGTATCGTAAAATAAGAAAATAAGAATAAGTAATCTGGCCAGATTACAAAATGAAAAAGAGAAGAAAGCGGGGAAATTTATTATGGCACAGGTTCGTGACTATGCAAAGCTTGCCAGGGATATTATGGAGCTGGTCAGGGAAGAAAACATTATCAGTGCCGCACACTGCGCAACAAGGCTGCGCCTCGTGTTAAAGCAGCAGCCTTCTGCGGATGTTACGGCACAGATTTCAGCCATGCCGGCGGTTATTCAGGTAGTGGAAAAGGGCGGGCAGTATCAGATTGTGATTGGTACCCATGCAAAGGATGTATATGAGGAACTGACGAAAATCCTTCATCTGGATGAAAGCCAGTCCGTGGAAAACAAAGGAAGCCTGTTAAGCCGCGTGATTGCAGCAATGTCTGCGGTATTTGCACCATTTGTCTACATACTGGCAGCGGCAGGACTGCTTCAGGGATGCCTGATTTTGTTAAACCTGGTAATGCCGTCGTTTTCGGAGACAGGCACATATGCGGTATTGAGCTTTATCTCATGGACGCCGTTTACGTTCCTGCCAGTCATGATAGCAGTTACGGCTTCGAAGCATTTTAAATGCAGCACATTTATTGCGCTCTGGTGCTGCCTGGCGCTTGTCAATCCGGACTGGGGCAGCCTGGCGTCGAGAATTGCAGATGGAGAAAGCATCCGGTTTTTGTTTTTGGAAATGGCGCAGACGACTTATACATCCAGCGTCCTTCCGCCCCTGTTTCTGGTGCTTGTGCTGTCTTATCTGGAACGGTTTGTCGAAAAATGGATTCCGGATGTAATAAAGGCGCTGGCAGTGCCGTTTATTTGTGCCGTTATTATGATTCCGGCAACCATTCTGCTGATTGGCCCGCTTTCTGATATGGCCGCAGGCGGCATTGCATCTGGTTATAATTTCCTTTATAACACCGTTCCGGCCATAGCAGCCCTTATTATCGGCGGCTTCTGGCAGGTGGCAGTTATTTTTGGTGTTCACTGGGGCGTTACGCCAATGGTTATGGCGAATTTCGATAATTTTGGATGTGATTCGTTTCAGGCTGTCCAGACCTGTGCGGTTGTTGCACAGGCAGCTGCATGTTTTGGAGTGATGCTCAAAACCCGTGACAAAGAAATGAAAAATGTTGCAATGTCTGCGGGTCTTACCGGTATTTTCGGAATTACCGAACCGGCTATTTACGGCGTTACGCTGCGCCTGAAAAAGCCGTTTATCGCAGGGTGCATATCCGGTGCGCTTGGTGCGCTGGCAGTGGCCTTGTTCGGTTCCAAAAATTATGTATATGCCGGGCTTCCGGGGCTTTTGACAACGGTGAATGCCATCAGCCCGGATGCACCAATGTCTTTTCCGGGCATGCTGGCAGGCTGCGGGATTTCGGTCATTGCAGCGATTGTTCTGGTGCAGATTATCGGATGTGATGAAAAGGCTGTGGCAGAAGCAGACAGCACCCAAATGCCTGCCGCAAAGGTTTCCGGGAGCGGGAATGCGCAGGCTTCCGGCGTTTTGCCAGGAAAAGAGGACGAAATTGTTCTTTATGCGCCGCTGAACGGGGAAGCAAAGGCGTTGGAAGACGTCAGTGACCCGACGTTTTCACAGGGGATTCTCGGACAGGGTGCAGCCATTGTTCCATCAGAAGGAAAGCTGTATGCACCGTTTGACGGAAAAGTAAGTTCTGTGTTTGATACAAAGCATGCAGTCTGCCTGGAACATGCATCAGGCGTGGAAATGCTCATTCATGTCGGGCTTGAAACGGTTTCCCTTGGCGGGAAATATTATACGGCAAAGGTAAAAGACGGCGATATGGTGAAAAGGGGCGACCTTTTGCTGGAATTTGACTTACAGCAGATTCAGAAGCAGTTTGAAACGGTTACTCCCGTGCTTATTACAAATACCGATGAGTTTGCTGCCATAGAACCGCTGAAAACATCAGGAAGCATTGCAGCGGGAGATGCGTTTATTCAGGTACGCAGATAACTGTGCATATTCCTGGCACCAGTATCATTATGATAAAAAAGAAGGAGTGATTTGACATGAGTCTGCCAGATAATTTTTTATGGGGCGGTGCTGTTGCTGCCCACCAGCTGGAAGGGGGCTGGAAGGAAGGCGGAAGGGGGCTGAGTGTCAGCGATGTGCTGACAGCAGGAGCCCATGGCGTGCCAAGACGGATTACGGATGGCGTGATTTTGGGGGAGCGTTATCCGAACCATAAAGGCATTGATTTTTACCATACTTACAAAGATGATATTGCATTATTTGCAGAACTCGGATTTAAGTGCTTCCGGACATCGATTTCGTGGAGCCGCATTTTTCCAAAGGGGGATGAAACAAAACCCTGTGAGGAAGGGCTTCGTTTTTATGACAGCCTGTTTGATGAGCTGTTAGAGCATGGCATCGAGCCGGTTATTACATTGAGCCATTTTGAAATGCCGTATCACCTGGCAAAGGAATACGGCGGCTGGATAAACCGGAAGCTGATTGGCTTTTTTGTAAGATATGCCGTGACGGTTATGGAACGCTATCGGGATAAAGTGAAATACTGGATGACATTTAACGAAATCAATAACCAGAGCAATACCGATACCGATATTTTTGGATGGACGAATTCCGGCATCCGGTTTTCCGAATTTGAAGACCCGAAAAAAGCGCTGTACCAGGCGGTGCACCACGAACTGGTTGCTTCTGCGCTGACAGTGAAAAGAGGGCATGAAATCAATCCGGACTTCAAAATCGGCTGCATGTGCTCCTTCGTGCCATTCTACCCGTATTCCTGCAGTCCGGATGATGTGATGACGGCGCAGGAATCCATGCATGAGCGGTATTATTTTTCGGATGTACACTGCCGCGGGCATTATCCTGCATTTGCGGAGAAAATGTGGGAGCGTGAAAACAATAAGCCGGTCATGGAGCCGGAAGACAGGCAGATTCTGGCAGAGGGAACGGTTGATTATATCGGATTCAGCTACTATATGTCCAATGCTGTCCGGGCAGATGTGAATCAGGTGCATGACGGCACAGACGGCGGAAATGCCCATACGGTTCCGAATCCATATCTGAAAGCATCGGACTGGGGATGGCAGATTGACCCTGAAGGGCTGCGGTATTCGCTCTGTGCATTATATGAAAGATACGAGCTGCCGCTGTTTATTGTGGAAAATGGGTTTGGTGCAATCGATAAGCTGGAAGCGGATGGTACCTGTGATGACAGCTGCCGGATTGACTATCTGCGCAGGCACATTGAGGAGATGAAAAAAGCAGTAGATATAGACGGCGTGGAGCTGATAGGATATACGCCGTGGGGATGCATTGATGTCGTGTCGTTTACAACCGGGGAACTGCGAAAACGGTATGGGTTCATTTATGTGGATTTGAATGACGACGGCACGGGAAGCGGCAAGCGGTATAAAAAGAAGTCCTTTTCCTGGTATCAGAAGGCAGTTGCTTCGAACGGGGAAGAACTGTAGCGGAAATGAAATATGCCGCGAAAGAGCAGAGGCTGTGGCAGGAAGAAAGCGATGCTTTGCTTCGTGCCACAGCCCTTTTATTCTGGAAGAAACCGCATGAATTACGGTACGGCATGCAGCTGTTTTTCTTCCTTATTATAATAATATACCGTATCGGACAGAAACTGCTGCCTTGGCAGGCTGTCACGGTTGATGGTCAGCAGCAGCTGCTTCAGCTGTCCGGCAAGCTGCGGTTCGATGGATGGGGCCGGAATCAGCGCGGTCTGGTGCAGCGAGCAGGGCAGCACGTAAAAGCCGCAGCCAAGCTTTTGCGCAGTGCTTTCTGCAATGCCTTCGTATAAAATGCAGGCTGCACCGTATAATCCCATGCTGTTGGTTAAAAAATAAACAGGAATGCCTGCCTGGCCCTGTGCATGAAGGACATTTAATACATCTGCGGATGCGTCCAGGGATGCATTTAAAAACAGGCATGGCAGATGCTCTGGCGTATTCCTGCGGGCCTGCTCTAAAAGCCCGTCTGCCGGAACCTTCCATGCATGCATCAGCCTGCTGTTAATGGTAATGCATGTTCCATGCCCGGTGCCTTCCTGCAAAAGCAGGTAAAATATCTGTGAAAGGCCGCAGACTGTTTCAAAGCTTGGAATTTCCTGTAAAAGGGATTTGTTTGCATCCGTGCTGGCGAGCCGGAACATGACCCTGCTTTTCGCAAAATCCCAGTCGTACAGCCTGTCCAGTGCAGAACGCATGGCAGGCTGTTTTTTTCTTCTGTGGTATTCCTGCATCATGTTTTTCGCAATGAGCTCTATGTCTTTTGGTGTTTTGCACAGCGGCCACAGACAGCCGGTTTCCAGGCATTCTGTAATGCTGCTGCCTTCCTCGGTAATAAAGACCGCCTGTTTTTTCACGCTGTTATTCAGGCAGAGCGTGCGTGCCGATACCTGGCAGCTGTTTCCAAGGCCTGCGCGCAGCCTGTCTGTTAGTTCTTTTTCAAAAATGTGAAAATCTGTCATAAGTACCTCCCGAAAATTTTTCCGATGCTGCTTTTTACAATTATATAATATACGCATTTGAGAAGCAATAAAAATTTAACTATTTATAAAAAAAGTTATCTGACAGTGTATTTTTGAGGCGGAAACTGTGGATTATAACGAACAGATAATTTAATTATCCAATAGAATAGTACAAAAGGTTACACTGGCAGTAAATATAATTTCTGTTTGGAAAGGATGTTAACCAGATGCTTCTTTTAGGCGAACGAATCAAAGAGCTGCGCATGTCCCGTAAATACAGCCAGAAAGAGCTTGCACGGATATTACAGGTATCAGCAGCGGCAGTCTGCAACATGGAATCCAATTTGCGCCAGCCTTCGTTACTGATGCTGTTAAAAATTTCAAGGGTGTTTCATGTGTCCGTTGATTATCTGCTGGATAATCAGCCCGAATCGGGATATTTTTCCACCAGGGGATTGTCGGAGTCCCAGATTCGGGTTGTTAATTATCTGATACAGGCATTTCACAATGAAAACGGACAGCAGGAAATGCAGTAACCAGTAAGCAGCATAAATTTTTTTATTTCATGCATTTCCCATTTCTTTTTTCAAAAGAGTATGCTAGAATGTATGCAGAATTAAAATATATGTTAACAAAATTAATGCATACTGGGAGGAACACATATGAGCAAAAAAGGATTAGCAGCACTGGTATTAACAGCGGTGGTAGCAGCTGGCGCGTTTTCATTTTCGACGGCCCGCACAGTTACGGATGTAACGCCGTCAGCCGGCGCGGATGCTCCGGCTGTTACAGTTCAGGCAGCTTCTGCGCCTTCTGCATCCAAGCTTGCAAAAGCAGTGAAAAAAGCATATGGAAACAATTACCTGCCGAATTTCAAGCTTGGAAAAAATGATATCAAGGATAAATACGGGGTGGCCTCCTCGTTATATTCTTCTGCCTATGCTGAAGTGCCGATGATTAGTGCACAGGTAGATGAAATGGTAATTTTCAAGGCGAAAAATTCTGCTTCCAAAAAGAAAATCGTAACCGCCATAAAAAAATACCAGAAAAATTTAATCGAAAATTCCATGCAGTACCCGATGAATGTCCTGAAGGTTCAGGCGTCGAAGGTATACACAAACGGAAAATATGTCTGCTTTTTCATTCTCGGCGGATATGTGGACATGAAAACGGAAGAAAACGGTTCTGACGAACAGATTTTAAAAGCATATCAGGATATGAATAAAAAAGCAGTCAATGCAGTGAAAAACAGCCTGAAATAGGAATGGCTGATATGGACAGCATCAAAAAAAGAAAAGAATTTATCAAAAAAATCCGGTTCCTGTTTCTGATAGGAGCCGTGATTTTGCTGTTATCCGCCTGCAGCGCCGCTATCCTGCTGACACCGGATAAGACGTATTCGTCCTCGGAACGGCGGATGCTGGCAAAACGGCCAAAATTGACAAAAAAAAGCGTGTTAAACGGCAGCTTTCAGAAGGATTTCGAAACGTTTTTAAGCGAACAGGTACCGGGGCGCACGCACTGGGTGGCTTTGCAGGCACGTATTTTAAGAATGCTTGGCAGCAGGGATGCGAACGGTGTTTATTTTGGAAAAGACAGCTATCTGCTGGAACGTTACCAGATGCAGGATTTTGACTGGAAGCAGGTGAAAAAAAATATCCGGCGGGTGGCAGCCTTTGCCAGGAAGCATCCGCGGGCAAAGGTACTGTTTGTCCCGGTAAAAAGCAGCGTGCTTGCGGAAAAACTGCCTGCTTTTGCGGAAATTTCCGGGGAGGAGTATTTTTTCGAGCTGGCCGGACAGAAAATTCCAAAGGAGCGGCAGCTGTCTGTTGCTGATGCATTGACAGCGCATGCATCCGAATATATTTATTACCGGACAGACCATCACTGGACGTCTCTGGGAGCCTTTTATGCATACGAAGCATGGGCACGGCAGATGGGGTTTGAACCGCTTGCCCGGGAGGATTTTGAAATCCGTGCGGTATCGGATTCGTTTCTGGGCACGACTTTTGCAAAGACGCATACCGGGGGAAAGCCGGACACGATACATCTGTACGAACCAAAGAACGGGCAGGCATTCCAGCTGGATTATAATATGGGAGAATTCCAGTCAGACAGCTTTTATGATTACGAAAAACTGGAAGGCGACGACCCGTACAGTGTCTTTTTTGGCGGAAACCAGGCGCTTGCTGATATCCGAAAAGATGCCGGGGACGGGAAGCAGCAGGATGGAAAAACGCTTTTGATAATCAAGGATTCTTTTGGCAACTGCTTTGCACCGCTTGCGGCGAATCATTATGCGCGCACGGTTGCTGCAGACCTGCGGCATATTAATATTCCGGCCAGCGCGCTGGTGGAGATGTTTGAGCCGGATGATATCCTGATTTTGTATAACAGTGTGCAGTTTATGGAGGATAAAGATATCCGGAAGCTGAAATAACTGGCAGCTTCCGGTTTGTATGGCTTACGCAGGGAAGAAGGAGGGGGGATTTTATGAAATATGATGTCATTATTGTCGGTGCAGGGCCGGCAGGAATTTTTACGGCCATGGAGCTGGTAAAAAATAACAGCACAAAGAATATACTGCTTGTAGAAAAAGGAAAGGCAATTGAAGACCGCAGCTGTCCGAAAAGCAAAACGAAAAAATGCGTCAGCTGCAATCCGTGCAATATTACGACCGGCTTTTCCGGCGCAGGCGCGTTTTCGGATGGAAAGCTGTCTTTGAGCTATGAAGTCGGCGGCGATTTTCCGATGCTGGTCGGCGCGGATTTTGCGCAGGAGCTGATTCATTATACGGATAAAATCTATCTGGAATTCGGGGCGGACACGCACATTGAGGGCGTGAGCGAGCCTGCGAAGGTACGTGAAATCAGGAAACGGGCGATTCATGCCGGGCTGAAGCTTGTGGACTGCCCAATCCGGCATCTGGGTACGGAAAAGGCGCAGCATATTTATGGCGCTATTGAAAAATACCTGGTGGATAAGGGTGTGGAGATGCTGTTTGGCTACAGCTGTACAGACCTGATTATGGAAGAAGATGTCTGCAAGGGTGTTGTCCTGACGAAAGAAGGGGAGTTTCAGCAGCAGCGCATCGAAGCGCCGCATGTGGTCGTGGCGGCGGGAAGGCGCGGCGCAGACTGGCTGCAGACGCTCTGTGCAAAATATGACATTGCGCATAAACCGGGCACGGTTGATATCGGCGTCCGTGTCGAGGTGCGCAATGAGATTATGGAAGAAGTAAACAAGGTGCTGTATGAGTCCAAGCTTATCGGCTATCCAAGGCCGTTTAAAAATAAAGTCCGCACGTTCTGCCAGAATCCGGGCGGATTTGTCAGCCAGGAAAATTACGACAATGACCTGGCCGTTGTCAACGGGCATTCTTACAAGGATTTGAAATCTGATAATACAAACCTTGCCATTTTATGCTCCCATAATTTTACCGAGCCGTTTAACCAGCCGATTGCCTATGCGCAGAAGGTCGGGGAGCTGACCAACATGCTGGGTGCCGGGCAGATTATGGTGCAGCGCTATGGGGATATTCTGGACGGCAAGCGTACCTGGGCGAAGGAGCTGGCACAGTCCAATGTACGCCCGACGCTGCCGGATGCC
>CAJTSV010000018.1:0-5295 GCA_910579075.1 uncultured Eubacterium sp. | reverse complement strand
CAGGAGATATTACAGCTGCCATGCCATACCGTGCCATGGTAAATATTATCAGCTTTATCCAGGCGATGGACCAGGTTGTCCCGGGGTTTGCCAGCACGGAGACGCTTCTTTATTCGCCGGAACTGAAATTTTACAGCAATAAGGTGCGCATGGATGAAAATCTGGTCACGAATGTAAAGGGGCTGTACTGCCTCGGCGATTCCAGCGGCTGGACGAGAGGGCTTATGATGGCTTCGGCGATGGGCGTGCTGATGGGGAGAAAGCTGCTTTAGGATGTGAAGGGGAACAGATATGAGAACGGTAGCGGTTGGAAGGCAGAATTTCAGTGCAATGATAGAAAATCACTGTTTTTACATTGATAAAACGGATTTCTGGATGAATACGATACGCCCATGCACGAAGCATATGTAAACGGGTACTGGAAAGAGATGTCGGATTTTATCAGGGGATTTTTTCATGCTGCATTCAAAACGAATCCGTATCTGGAGCGTGCGATTATGACGGGAATTACCCGGGTCAGCAGGAAATCTGTTTTTTCGGATTTGAATAATCTGCAGGTTGTGCCAGTGACATCTTCCATGTATCATACAGTATTTGGATTTACAGAGGATGAGGTAAAATCTGCGTTAACTGAGTATGGGATGCAGGATAAGATGCCAGAAGTGAAACAGTGGTATGACGGTTTTCAGTTTGGAAACTGTAATAATATCTATAATCCATGGTCAATTACGAAGTTCTTAAAAGAAAAGAAGTTTACCACATACTGGGCAAATACCAGGTCCAATGCTTTGATAGGAAAGCTGATACGGGAAGGCAGCTTTGAAATGAAAACAGCTGTTGAAGATTTGCTGCAGGGAAAAACGTATCAGACAGCGGCAGATACCCAAAGGAAAAAATCCGGATATACGGCTTTGCATTCCGGGGAAAGAAGGTTCTGATTGACGGCGGCTGTCTGAAGGATTATATGCCTTTGGGATGAGAATTCGGAAAATGAATGCAGCAGCCGCGCAATTCCGGCACCGTTATCGGTACGGGATTGCGCGGCTGTTTTTGCGGGTTTAATCCAACAGCTCCCCGATATATTTTTTATCTATCATGACAAGGACGCTGTCTCCGCTGCAAAACGGCATATCCGGGTTTATATCCGTTGTCAGCTCTCCGCCGCGGCGCAGGGCTACGACATTCAGCTTATGCTTCTGGCGCAGCGACAGCTGTATCAGGTTTTTTCCAATCCATTCATCCTTGACTGTAATTTCCACCATGCGCACCGTGCTTGACAGCTCGATAAAATCAATAAAGTTTCCGTTTACAATATTGCGCGCAACACGGATGCCGCCGTCGCGTTCCGGTGTTACGATTTTGTCCGCGCCAATCCGTTCAAAAATCTCAGACATCGTGGCATTTCTCGATTTTGCAAGGATAAACGGCACGCCGGCTTCCTTTGCAGCCATAATGGCCATAATGCTTGCTTCGAGACAGCTTGTAATGGTTACAATGACGCCGTCCATATTGGAAAGGCCGAGCGAGTCGAACGCGTGCAGCTCCGTGGCATCGACCTGTACGGCCATAGTGACAGATGGTGCGATATCGCTGACCAGGTCTTCATCCTTATCAATCGCAAGGACGTCTGCCCCGGCGGCCATTAATTCTTCCGCCA
This sequence comes from uncultured Eubacterium sp., assembly GCA_910579075.1. Classification (GTDB taxonomy): domain Bacteria; phylum Bacillota; class Clostridia; order Lachnospirales; family Lachnospiraceae; genus Eubacterium_J. The sequence goes on along the minus strand of CAJTSV010000018.1, from coordinate 3,638 downwards.
CGCTCCTGCCAAATTCTCCCAATCCAAAAACGGCATATGATTTACTGCTTTTCTGTTTTCTCATAATTCTCTCCTGATATGACAATTATTTTCTGAAATCATTCCTTTAACTGACTGCAACATGTTCTTCCGGCAGCTTTGCTGCTGTCTGGCGGTCACGCATCGTAAAGACAAGGACCATGGTAATCGGCCCGATGCGCCCGAGGAACATGCAGATGCAGAGTATGATTTTTCCCGCCAGGCCAATCAGGGAAGTGTAATCCCTGGAAATCCCGACCGTGCCAAGGGCGCTGTATATTTCAAAAATCTGGTCTGCCGCGTCTCCCGGCTCGAAAATCATCATTGCAATGACTGCTGCAATGCTGGCAAAAAAACTGATAAGCACGACAGCAAGTGCTTTTCTGGCTGTTTTATCCGAAATCCTGCGGCGGAAGCACAAAATATCTTCCCGGCCCCGTACCGTTGCCGTTACCGTTAAAAAGATAATGGCCAGCGTCGTCGTTTTCACGCCGCCGGCAGTACCGGCCGGGGAACCGCCCGTAAACATCAAAAACAGTGTTACGATAATGGAAGGCGTGGTAAGCTCCTTTTGCGGAATCGTGACAAATCCCGCAGTCCGGGTTGTGACAGACTGAAAACAGGATGCCAGCAGCTTTTCCCCAAGCGTGAAATTTCCGATGGTTCCCGGGTTGTAGTATTCAAAGGCAAAGTAAAGCACGGCTCCTGCAAGCAGCAGGAATGCGGTCATGACAAGCACGATTTTCGTATGGAGACGGAGCGTGGAAAAAAATCTGGTTCTGCCGGAATGCAGGTTCTTTTTTATGGATTCCAGAATGTCAAACCAGACAATAAAGCCAAGGCCGCTCAGGATAATCAGTGCCATTGTCACAGCATTTATCCAGACATGGTGCACATAAGGGATAAAGCTGTCCGGCCCAATCAGGTCAATGCCTGCATTGCAGAAGGCAGAAACGGCATGGAACACGGAAAACCAGATTCCTTTCAGGCCGAACTGGGGCACAAATACCGGAAGATACAGCAGTGCACCGATTCCTTCTATTAGAAATGTGCCAAAGCATACCCTGCGCAGAAATTTTACAAGCCCCTGCAGGGTTTCCAGGTTGAAGGCATCGCCCAGAAGCTTGCGGCTGCTTAAGGAAATTTTTTTCCCAAGCAGCATCATAAAGACCGTTGCAAGCGCTACGACGCCCAGCCCGCCCGTCTGAATCAGAATCAGTATAATGATATGGCCGAAAAGACTCCAGTGCGTGGCGGTCGTAACCGTTACAAGCCCGGTTACGCATACACAGCTGGATGCGGTAAACAGGGCGTCTTCAAACGGCGTTACGCTGCCGTCTGCCGATGCAGGCGGCGTCATTAAAAGCAGCGTTCCAATCAGGATGACCAGCAGGAAGCTGAGTGTAATGGTTTGTGTGGTTGTCAGATGCTTTTTTAAAAATTCCATGCAGGCCTCCGGTTTGTTCTTTGATGATGAATGATATCAGTATAGCAAAGTTTGGAAAGGTGTGCAAGCACTGGATGGACAGATGTTTTCCATAAGCATGCTGCTTTTCCAGGATTTCATGCAGGGAAGCTTTTCCAGATATGCTTCTTTGATGGTCATAAAGATTCCCCCCTTTTTTTGAATTTCTATAGATGATAATAAGGCATAAACAGGGTTTACAGTCAAGTATTTTCGTAACAGTTCAGTCAGAAACTTTGCCTTTGCACTTGCTGCAAAGTCCGTTTTAGTGGAAAATATACGGAATAGGATTGTAAAGGGGGATGTTTTTTTGTATAATCAGAAAAAAGGATACAGGAAGGCCAGGAGGAGCAGGTTATGCAGAATTATTCAGGAGAAGAAGGGTTACAGTATCATTTGCAGATTCGTCCGGGGGATGTGGGGCGTTATGTGATTCTGCCCGGCGACCCGAAGCGGTGCGAAAAGATTGCAGCGCATTTTGACCAGGCTGAGCTGGTGGCTGACAGCAGGGAGTTTGTCACATACACCGGTTACCTGGACGGGGAAAAGGCCAGCGTGACGTCAACCGGAATCGGCGGGCCTTCGGCATCGATTGCAATGGAAGAACTGGTGCGCTGCGGGGCAGATACGTTTATCCGCACCGGAACCTGCGGCGGCATAGAGCTGGATGTCAAAGGCGGGGATATCGTGATTGCGACCGGGGCTGTGCGCATGGAAGGGACGAGCCGTGAATATGCGCCGATTGAATATCCGGCAGTGGCTGATTTTGAGGTGGCAAACGCGCTGGTATCGTCCTGCAGGGATTTGGGGTTTTCATACCATGCAGGCGTTGTGCAGTGCAAGGATGCATTTTACGGGCAGCATGAACCGGAGCGCATGCCGGCCGGCTATGAGCTGCTGAACAAATGGGAAGCCTGGAAGCGCATGGGGTGCAAGGCATCGGAAATGGAATCGGCGGCGCTGTTTATTGCGGCCAGCCATTTAAGGGTGCGCTGCGGTTCGGTTTTTCTGACAGTCGGAAATCAGGAGCGCAATGCGCTTGGCATGGATAATCCAATTGTCCACGATACGGAAAGTGCAATCCGCACAGCGGTTGAAGCGCTGCGCAGGCTGATTCAGTCTGACAGGGATAATAAAAAATAATCAGACATGCAGGAGAAAGCTATGGCACGGGAGGCGCTGCAATGACGAACGAAGAATTAATGACAGAAGCAAAAAAAGCAAGGGAGCATGCTTATGCGCCGTATTCACACTTTCAGGTGGGAGCAGCCCTTGTGGCAGGAAACGGAAAGGTGTATCACGGCTGCAATATTGAAAATGCAGCTTACGGCCCGTCCTGCTGCGCAGAGCGCACAGCTTTTTTCCAGGCAGTCTGTGAAGGCGTGCGGGAATTTGAAAAAATAGCCATTGCCGGCGGGCCGGAAGGGTCTGGAGCGGATGAGCTGTGCGCACCGTGCGGGGTATGCCGGCAGGTGATGATGGAATTCTGCAATCCGCAAGCCTTTCAGATAGTACTGGCGGATGGAAAAGGCGGGTGCCGGCAGTTTACCCTGGATGAGCTGCTGCCGTATGGGTTCGGGCCAAAAAATCTGGGTTAAGAGGGAGGTTCGTTACTGGTCATGGAGTGAACAGTAACGACAGTCCATAAAAAAATGAAAAAAATTGTAAAAAATGCTTGCATTTCATCTGGGGCTGTGTTATTATAATTTCAGTTCTGGTCCGTTGGTCAAGCGGTCAAGACGCCGCCCTCTCACGGCGGAAACACGGGTTCGATTCCCGTACGGACTGTTATACAGAATGTATCGTTTCAAATAATGCCGGAATCCTTGAGAAAGAAAGGGTTCCGGCATTATTTTTATAATCCGGCCTGCGGCTTTGAAACAGTCAAAAGCCGTTTCTGGCCGTGTGTATGAATATTTTTTGCCGAACCCTTTTTTATCTTTTTCTGCGTCTTTTTTTTCTTTTTCTCAGGTCTTTGATACATTGGAATATTTCCATTGCCAGCATAAACCAGAATCCGGCAGCAAACCCGATTGTGACTATCAGTGCAATGTAAACTTCCGGAACCCCAAATTCAATTATTTTTTTGCTTGCCAGGGTCCAGAGGATGGCACCTGCAACAGAGGCTGCAATCTCGGCCGGATTCAGCCTGGAA
>CAJTSV010000017.1 GCA_910579075.1 uncultured Eubacterium sp. | reverse complement strand
ACCCGGCGGATGTGACTATGGAGAAAAGCTGGAAGCTCTTAGCTTTCTGTCACTGTTCAGGATTTGGGGACAGGGATGTCCCCAAAAGGCGCCTGCCAGCCATGGATGGCGTATCAGGCGCCGTTCCGGCCGCAGCCAGCACACATGGCACAGAAAGCTTAGAGCTTCCTGCTTTTCGGAATCGGAACATCCGCCGGGTAAAAGCTTCTGCATCCGGCTGGTATCGGGGGAATTTACATGATTTTCCTGCAGGCTGTATAAGGCAGCGGGACAGAGCGGAATACACGGCACTTATCTGGAATTTGCATGGTTTACCTGCAGGCTGTATAAGGCAGCGGGACAGAGCGGAATACATGGCACTTATCCGGAATTTGCAAACCAGCCGGAATCTGCTGTAAATTGAGCCAAAGCGCAGCTGGATTCAGGAAACCGGGACGGAATGCAGTGACTGCGGAGGAATGCTGGAAGCTCTTAACATTCTGCCCATTACCCAGGATTTTCGGGCATGGATGCCCGAAAAAGGAGACTGCCGCCATGGATGGCGATGCAGTCTCCGGTCCGTCCGGTATCGAAAACGCGGATGCAGAATGTTTAGAGCTTCCAGCATTCCGCAGCCGGAACAGCATTCCGTCCCGGTTTCCTGAATCCAGTGTCCGGGAATCCAATTCCCGCAGCCCCCGCGAATCTCCCCCCCCTGCGCCCAAATCCAGCGTCCGGGAATCCAGTTACAACACCAATCCAAAACCAATAAATATCCAACAGATAAGGAAAAACAGCATGAAATTTATATATGGAAAACAAGACTGGCACACAAGAACCCGCGGCCAGGAAAACTGTTATCTTCTCACAAACGGCCTGGGCGGATTTTCTTCCTGCTCCATGATTTCGTCAAATACAAGGGCAGACCATGCATTGCTAATGGCCTGTACAGAACCGCCGAACCACCGTTATCTGATGATAAACCGTCTGGAAGAATGCCTGGAATGGGAAGGAGCTTTTCTGCATTTATCCAGCCAGGAATATGAAGATGAAAAACGCAGCGAAGAAGGGTACCGCTGTCTGTCCGCTTTCCGGTTTGAGGATTATCCGAAATGGACTTATCATGCAGGAGGGGCCGAGGTCACGAAGGAAATTGCAATGAAACAGGGAGAAAACCTTGTGGCAGTCAAATATACCGTTGACAATCAGACGGATAAGGATATCATAATAACCATAACCCCTTACCTGCAGTTTACGCCAAAAGGAACCATGCCAGGGCCGGAACAGGAATTTGTACTGGATGAAGGCCGGATTGCATCGAATGGAATGACGGTGTTTTTTCATACAAACGGAACGCTCCGGCCGTTTCCGCTGGAATTTGTGCAGGGCATGTATTATGCATACGATGCCTGTGATGGAAGAATGTGCACGGGTACCGCTTATAAAAACCACAGCATTGCAAAAAAAGTGCCGGGGAACTGCCGGGCTGTGCTTGAAATTGTGTACGGAATGACCAGAATCCGGGAATCCGCAGATGAGATAATCGCAAATGCGGTTTCTTACCGGGCGCAGCTGGCGCGTGCCTGCGGCCTGAAGCAGGATGCTGCGCAGATGCTTGCCAAAAGCGCCGGCCAGTTTCCTGCAAAGCGGGCCTCCACAGGCGGCATGACGATTCTGGCGGGTTTTCCGTTTTTTGAGGACTGGGGACGCGATACGATGATAGCGCTTGCGGGCTGCTGCATTTCGGCGGGGCAGCCGGAAACTGCCAAAAGCATCCTGCGTTCGTTTGCGGCATACTGCAAAGACGGCCTGATGCCGAATCTGTTCCCGGAAGGGCACAATAAGCCGCAGTATAATACAGCGGATGCAGCGCTTTTGTATATCCATGCGGCGTATCTGTATATCCGCCGTACAAAAGACACTGCATTTCTGGAAGAAATCTGGCCGGTTATGGAACAGATTATCCGCTGTTGCCAGAAGGGCACTGCCCATGGAATCCGCATGGACCAAGACGGGCTGCTGCTTGCAGGCGAGGGGCTTGACCAGGTGACCTGGATGGATGTGCGCATCGGGGACGTGCTCCCGACCCCGCGCCATGGAAAACCGGTCGAAATCAATGCATACTGGTACAATGCCCTCTGCGTTATGGAAGCATTTGCCGCGCTGCTGCACAAAGACGGCAGAAGCTACGGGGAGACGGCACAGAGAGTAAAAGCCAGCTTCCGGGAAAAATTCTGGAATCAGGAAAAAGGCTGCCTGTATGATGTGCTGTCCGCTGTACAGAAAGGCGCGGAGCACGGCAGCAGTGCCGGCGGAAACGAAGCAGCAGGCAGCGGGAAGCAGGCAGCATCCGGGAACGGTCCGTCCGGCCCGGATGGGCAGATACGCTGCAATCAGATATGGGCAGTGTCGATGCCGTTTGGCATGCTGGAACAGGAGCAGGAAAAGCGGGTTGTGGATGTGGTATTTGAAAAACTGTATACACCATACGGGCTGCGGACATTAGAAAAGGCGGACAGCCAGTTTCATGGCACTTATGGCGGAGCGCAGCAGCAGCGCGACCTGGCGTATCATCAGGGTACGGTGTGGGTTTTCCCGCTGGGCGCTTATTACCTTGCGTACTTAAAGACACGCGGCTATTCGAAAGAAGCTGCCTGCAGGGTGAAAAGCCAGCTTGAGGTGCTGGAGAGCGCGATGCGCGAAGGCTGTATTGGGCAGCTTCCGGAAATATACGACGGGGAAAATCCGTCCTTTTCCAGGGGATGCTTTGCACAGGCGTGGAGCGTGGGCGAAATCCTGCGAGTATACGAGCTGCTGGAAAACCTGCCTGCCGCAGCCAGAATAGGAAGCATTCAGAATAAGAAGCACTCAGAATAAAATGCAGCCAGAATAAAAAAGAAGGAGAACATCACAATGATTCGGAAATATACTTATGGAAACCCAGTGGAAACAGGCGCTGTCATCCAAAAGCTGCCGGATGAAACGCAGCCGTTTTCCCTGATGCAGCTGGACGAAACACAGGACGGCATCCGGCTGTTTTTACGCATGGCACGGGAAGATGCCGTTTACGGGCTGGGCGAGCAGGTGCGCGGGATAAATAAGCGCGGCTTTACTTATATCAGCGATGCACTGGATGACCCGCAGCATACGGAAGGGCGGCATAACCTGTATGGCGGCCACAATTTCCTGATACTGGACAGGAAGAAAGAGCCGTCCTTTGGCATTTTTGTGGATGACCCGTCCAGGACGGTTTTTGATATCGGCGAAACAAAGCTGGATGAGCTGTGCATTCAGGCCGGGCCGGACTGCGTGATTTATACGGTCGAAGGGGAAAGCTTAAAAGACATAGCAAAACAGTTCCGGGAGCTGATAGGACGAAGCTATATTGCGCCAAAGTGGGCATTTGGCTATCAGCAGTCCCGCTGGGGCTATGCCTGTGCCGCTGATGTGCGGGAAGCCGTGGTAGGGCACCACAGCCGCCAGATTCCGCTGGATGCGGTTTATATGGATATTGATTATATGGAGCGGTATAAGGATTTTACTGTTGACGGGGAAAAATTCCCGGATTTTGCGGAGTTTGTAAGCGAAATGAAGGCACAGGGCATACACCTTGTTCCGATTATAGATGCCGGGGTCAAAATGGAAGAAGGATATCCGGTTTATGAGGAGGGCATGCGGGAGCATTATTTCTGTACGGATGCGGACGGAAAGGAATTTGTGGCTGCTGTATGGCCGGGAAAATCGCTTTTTCCAGATGTGCTCAATTCCAAAGCCAGGGAATGGTTTGGCGGGCAGTACCGGTTTTTGATGGAGCAGGGCATTGACGGCTTCTGGAATGACATGAACGAGCCGGCTGTGTTTTATTCCGAGCGCAATTTGAAGAAAGTCATGAAGGAGCTGCGTTCCATCGAGGATGATAACCTGGACCTGTATGCGTTCTGGCATCTGAAAGGACTTGTGAACGGGCTGGAAAATAACCCGGAAGATTACAGGCAGTTTTACCACAACATGGACGGTGTAAAAATACGCCATGACAAGGTACATAACCTGTATGGATATTATATGACCAAAGCTGCGGCAGATGCATTTGAGCATATTGCGCCGGGGAAACGGACGCTGCTGTTTTCCCGTTCTTCGTATATCGGGATGCACCGCTATGGCGGCATCTGGACGGGGGATAATGCATCCTGGTGGAGCCACCTTCTTTTAAGCATCCAGCAGATGCCGTCGTTAAATCTGTGCGGTATTTTGTATACAGGTTCAGATATCGGCGGCTTTGGCTGTGATACAACACAGGACCTGCTGATGCGCTGGCTGGAATTTGGCATTTTTACACCGCTGATGCGCAATCATTCCGCACTGGGAACCAGGGAGCAGGAAGTATACCAGTTTGAAAACACCGGGGATTTTCGCAATATTATCCGCATCCGTTACGGGCTGCTGCCTTATATTTACAGCGAATATATGAAAGCGGCGCTGGATAATGAGATGTATTTCCGCCCGCTGGCTTTTGACTATCCGCAGGATGCCCATGCAGCCCAGGTGGAAGACCAGCTGATGACTGGCAGCAGCATAATGATTGCTCCGGTATACAGGCAGAATGCCACGGGGCGTTATGTCTATCTGCCGGAACCGATGATGATGGTGCGCATGAAATCACTCGAAGAAAAGACATGCACAGTGCTGGAGCCGGGCCATCATTATGTGGATATCGCGCTTGAGGAGACGGTTTTCTTTGTAAAGAAAAACCGCATGCTGCCAATGGCGGTGCTGGATGAGGACGTGCGCAATATTTCAGGCGTGGATATGGAGCGCCTGGAATGGATTGGCTTTACAGACACGGAAGCTTCGTATGTGCTCTACGACGATGACGGGATATCAAAGCAGTATGCACCAAAAGAGAACTGGAAAAAGATTGTGCGGACAAAGGAAGCACTGGATGTAACAGCCTGAGAGCCGTGCACGCGAAAGAAACAGCAAACGAAAAGCTTATGATGATACCGCTGCGTGGTTTTTGCTTTTATCCATGCAGCGGCATTTTGTGTAACGATGATTTTGTTTTCCGTGCATAAGCCGGAATGTCTGTGATGGTGCGTCCTTGATTTGCAGCAGAATTTTTATGCGTTCTTCATTCTTTTGCTGCGATGTGCCACAGAACATTGGAATGCTTTAAACATTGCCGGGGACAGTTCAGGAGAATCTTCATCAAATTGAATTTCCTGCTTTGCCGATGCCCTGACTTCCTCCAGATGCTCTTTCGCAGGAACCTGGCCATCCTTAATTGTAAAAGTTTTGGGCAGAGGAAAGCTTCCTTTTATGGTACATAGTGCTCGCTGATTTCAGTAATTTTATTGCCTGCGGTCTGTAAATTATATGGAATTCCGCTGTTTAACCCGCCGCGCTCTTTTAAGACAGAATAAAATTCCTCTGCGGAAACCTGCAGCGGCGTATAAGAATTTTCCCAGTCCAGAATGGTAATCCTGCAGTCTGCTGGCAGGGAAAATGGCTCGGATGCAGTATCTGGATTATAAATGTAAAATCCGCTTGGGGCATCATCCTCTGTCAGGTCCAGTTCCTCAGCGCGGCTGCCGGGAAATGTGACCCATTCAATTTTGTCGGCGCAGATGGTATCTGTGCTAAAATCTGTAATGTATGCCATAAATGCTGCGGCAGAATCCGTATCTGCATCAGAATCGGAATTGCCTGTTTCGGAATCCATATCCGCACCGGAATTGCCTGTTTCGGAATCCATATCCGCACCGGAATTGTCTGTTTCGGAATTCATATCCGCACCGGCATCCGCGCTGGAATTATCTGTTTCGCAATCCATATCACCGTCGGCATCTGTCAGGGAGCTGTCTGTGCCGGCATCTGTTTGGGCGGCTGTACCTGCCCTGGCCTGGTTTTGCGTGCCGGAGCCTTTGCTGGCACAGCCATTGAGCTGCAGTGTGCAAATTCCAAGGACAAGCAGTATGCATAATAAATTTCTTTTCATAGTGAGAACCTCCGTTCTGCCAGCCATGCTGGCGGTATTTGTGAATGCAGGTACATGTTTTACGGTTATTTTCTAACGGGCTGTACGGGCAGCCTGATATGACAAATCAGTATCAGTTTATCACAAAGGACAGGCCGAATCAAATACCATTCGCGAAGCGGATTTCAGATGGATTTGCGAAGGCTGCTGGTCACGGAGCGAACAGTAACAGATAATGGCAGGGACAGGAAAGTTTCTGCGCAATTTCATGGAATTGTGCGTGTGTTTATGCTAAGATGAAAGAAACCAGATACATACCGGAATCCAGGCTGGCCGGTAAAGAAATTTTTATCTGTCTGGAATCAGGAGAAAAATTTATGCGCAGAATTATCGGGATTGGCATACAGGATTTTGAAAAAATTGTTACCAATCATAATTTTTATGTGGATAAGACATTGTTTATAAAAGAGTGGTGGGAAAATCACGACGAAGCCACCCTGATAACACGCCCGGGGCGGTTTGGCAAAACGCTGAATATAAGCATGGTGGAGCGTTTTTTTTCGGTGGAATATGCCGGACAGGGAGAAGTCTTTAAAGGGCTGGATATATGGAAAGAGGAAGCGTACCGGGCCCTGCAGGGGACTTATCCGGTTATCAGGCTTTCCTTTGCATCCGTAAAGGGAACCCGGGATTATAAGGATATGTACAGGCTGATGTGCCGCATGCTTTATGAACAGTACAGCCATTACCGTTTTCTGCTGGACAAAGAAGGGCTGATGGATGAAAAGGAGAGGGAGCTTTTTCAAGCTGTTTCCAGGGATATGGATGAAGATATTGCGGTCATGTCACTGAACATGCTTTCCAAACTGCTGATGAGATATTATGGCAGAAAAGTCCTTATCCTGATTGATGAATACGACACGCCGATGCAGGAAGCATTTGTCTGCGGGCATTGGGATGAAATGGCTTCCTTTATGAAAAATCTGTTTCATGCGGCTTTGAAATAAGGCTGCCGCAATCCCGCTGGCTTTAGACGGTGGGTTAAGGCAGCCAAAAGTGGTGGTTTGTGTTATACTTGCATCATGGGAGCATGGAAATCTAAAAACAGACATATCATGCCCTATGGGTACAGGTATTTATTACAGTACCACATAATTTTTGTATGTAAATACAGAAAGAAACTGCTGGTATCAAAATAGATATCAGAAGATATAAAACAATTTTCGCATGAAATATGCCAGAAACATCATGTAATTATCAGATATATGGAAACGGATAAAGACCATATTCATTACATGCCAGAAACATTACGAAGTATCCCTTGTGGAGAACCAGCAATGTCTGTCAGTGAAATTGTAAACCTGATGAAATGATGCGGAAATATATAGAGAACCAGGGATAGAAAGGTGGTGGCAGTCAGTGCTGAAGGCATATAAATACAGGATATATCCAAACAAAGAGCAGAAAATACAGATTGAAAAAACTTTTGGCTGCTGCCGTTTTGTTTATAACCAGACACTTGCGTATCGAAAAGATGCTTACGAAAAAGAAAAGAAGTCCATCAGCAGGACAGGCTGTAATAATTACTGTAACAGGGAACTAAAGAAAGGATATGAGTGGCTGAAAGAAGTGGATAAGTTTGCCCTTACGAATGCCATTTACAACATGGATGCCGCATACCGGAATTTTTTCAGGGAACATGCAGGATATCCGAAATTCAAAAGCAGGCATGATAACCATAAGACTTATACCACAAATTTCACAAATGGGAACATTGCAGTAGATTTTGTACGTGGAAAGTATTTTGTGTCAGTGCTGGTGGAGACAGAACATGTGGAGATGCCGCACAGGAATAAAAATACAGGCCTGGATTTGGGAATCAAAGATTTATGCGTCACATCAGATGGAGAAAAGTACGAAAATCCAAAGACAATAAAAAGATATGAGAAAAAACTGGCAAAGCTGCAAAGAAAGTTAGCACACAAAGAAAAGTGGAGCAATAACTATTACAAACAGAAAAAGAAAATAGCATTATGCCATGAGAAAATAAGAAATGCCAGAAAAGATTATCTGCATAGGGTATCCCATGAGATTATCAGCGAAAACCAAGTGATAGTCTCAGAGAACTTACAGATAAAAAATATGGTAAAAAATCATCATCTGGCAAAATCAATCATGGATGTGTCGTGGTACGAATTAACAAGACAGCTGGAGTATAAGGCGGCGTGGAATGGAAGGCAGTACGTTAAAATAGATACATTCTATGCCAGCAGCCAGATATGCTCTGGTTGTGGATATCAGAATGCCGGTACAAAAAATTTATCAGTAAGGGAATGGGGATGTCCAGTTTGTGGGGCAAACCATGACAGGGATATCAATGCTGCAAGGAATATTCTGGCAGAAGGATTACGGCAAATAGCATAAGCTGATAAAATATAAATAGGGATGGTGCAGCCCGAATTTACGCCTGTGGAGATAGCAGGGAGCAAAACGTCCAGTGGACGTTTGTTCTGCTCCGGCCGGAGTGGAACGCAGAATGCGAGGTCGATGAAGCAGGAAGCCCGTTGGCTTTAGACAATGAGTAGTTCACGGAAAAAAAGTGCTGATTGGCTGATTCCCAAAAGAGGGCTGCCGCAGGAAGAAAAATGATACAGGATATCGTTCGCTGGAATCGTTTTTGATGCGATATCGATTTCCTGTATATATTTTGCTTCGTGCGGCAGCCCCTTTTTGCTGCTTTCCAATCGATGCAGGTTCTGTTACAGGTTCCGTTTCAGTCTGTGCATGCAGGAAAGAAAACTGAAAAACAGCACAATATCAGCCCCTGCCCAGGCGGCAGTTTCGGCATAAAAAATACCGTCCCTTCCCATCAGTACAGGAAGCAGGAAAGCGGCGGCAGTGCGCATGCCGAATTCTGCGATACCGGAAACCATGGGCAGCACCGTATTTCCAAGCCCCTGGATGCAGGAGCGGGTGACATGCAGGTAATACAGCACAGGCAGGCACACGCTCATAATAAACAGGTAACGGTAAGCAATTTCCAGAGCATCTGCGGCTGTTTTCTTATCCCCGCTGATAAAGCACAGCAGAATCCATTTTCCGCCAAAAATCATGGCAGCAGCTATTATAATAGAAGTAACCAGTGCAATCAAAAGGGCGTCCCGGTACCCTTCGCGGATGCGGGATATCTTTCCGGCACCGAGATTCTGTCCGGTATAAGTGGTCATGGCAAACCCGTAAGAGGTCGCAGCTACTTCCAGCATGCCGTACAGCTTGTTGGTTGCCGTAAATCCTGCGATAAACGCAACGCCGAATCCGTTTACGACGGACTGCACCAGCATGCCGCCGATGGAAATAATAAAATTCTGGAAAGCCATCGGCATGCCAAGCTTCATCAGACGCAGGTGCAGGCTGGCAGCGATTTCACAGTCGGCCCGCGTGATTTTCAAAATATCAATCTGGGCGATTTTCCAAAAGCAGATGATGCTGGAACAGCACTGGGCCAGCACGGTGGCAATGGCAGCGCCGAATACGCCCATATGAAGGACTGGCACAAACAAAAGGTCCAGGCCGATATTTACAAAGGAAGCACAGGCCATTGCGTACAGCGGGGTTTTGCCGTCGCCCAGCGAACGCAGGATGGAAGCAGACAGGTTAAAAGCCATAATGGCCGGAATGCCGCAGAACATCGTGCGCATGTACAGCATCGTATCGGGCCGGATTGGGTCTGGCGTATGCAGCCTGTCCAGCATCCATCCGGCGAGCAGCTGTCCGCCAGCCAGAAGGATAACGGCGCAGACAGCAGATAAAAAAACGGAATTTACGATAACATTCCGCAGCTTTTTCAGCTTTCCGGCTCCGAAATCCTGGGACATCTGAATGCCGAAGCCCTGTGTAAAGCCCTGTATCGTGCCCTGCATCATCCAGATAATCCATTCCGCAGCGCCGACCGCAGCAATGGCCTGTACGCCGAGCACCTGTCCGACAATTGCTGCATCGGCAATTGTGTAAAACTGCTGGAACAGGTTGCCAAGCATCAGAGGGAATGCAAAAGAAATCATAAGCCGGCCCGGGCTGCCGGATGTCATGCTGCGCAGTGCTGCCATGGAAAATCAATCCTCCTTTGTTTCATGCTTTGAATAAGACGTGAAGCTATCATATCACAGGCGGATGCAAATAGCCAGATGTTTTTCCGGCATTTGCAAGAAAACGTAACAATACTTGAACAAATTCCATATCAATGGTATGATAAGGAAGTCATTTCACCGAACAAAGGAGGATATTTTCATATGAAAGAGATTGCACTGGTTATCATGGCGGCTGGAATCGGGTCGCGCTATGGTGCAGGCATCAAGCAGCTTCAGAAGGTCGGGCCTCAGGGAGAGATTATGATAGATTATTCCATTCATGATGCCCTGGAAGCAGGATTTCACAAAGTAATATTTATTATCCGTAAAGATATAGAAGCAGAGTTCCGGGAAGTTATTGGTTCCAGAATCGAAAAAATCTGTCCTGTGGAATATGTATTTCAGGATAAGAACGACCTGCCGCAGGGTTTTTCCTGCCCGCAGCAGCGCGTCAAGCCATGGGGAACCGGCCAGGCTGTGCTGGCGTGCCGGGATATTCTGGATGTGCCGTTTGCGGTTATCAATGCAGATGATTATTATGGAAAGACCGCATTCCAGCATGTATGCCGGTTTCTTCGCGAGCATCAGCAGTCACAGCATGAATACTGCATGGCCGGATTTCAGATTGGCAATACGCTGAGTGAAAATGGCACGGTGACACGCGGCATCTGTGAAGTGGATGAGCATGGTTATCTGAAAAAAGTTGCAGAGACAAAAGGGCTTGCACGCAGCCAGTCTGGCGGGATATGCGGCGACGGGGGCATGGTTTTGACGGAACAGACACCTGTTTCCATGAATATGTGGGGGCTGACGCCGGAATTTCTTGGCATTTTACAGGAAAAGTTTGTGGAATTTTTACAGCAGGCAGACCCTGGCGACGTAACGTGCGAATATCTGCTGCCGGTCATTATCGACCAGCTTTTGGGAAGCGGCCAGGCTTCGGTGAGGGTGCTGCCGACACCGGACCGGTGGTTTGGCGTTACATATGCGGAAGATAAAGAAAGCGTAGAGCAGGCATTCCGGGAGCTGATTCAGGAAGGCGTATATGGCCCGAAGCTGTGGGAATAAGTAACAGGTCAGGCAAGCTGAACTGTTACAAAAATAAACCGTTTCCTGGCATCAGGGATTGACAAAACAAAATGAGCAGATAAAATGAATAAAGAAATGGATGATAAAATAGAATCAGAAAACAAAAAATAAAAATTAGAAATGAGGTGATTGCAGGCGTGGAAGACAAAAATCAGGGGGAAGAACAGGAAGTAAACAAAACGGACAGCGAACCGCAGCAGGATGTTTCCAGCGGGCTGTCCGGCGCGACAGAACCGCTGCAGGCATCCGAAATCCGTGCGACGGAATCGTTAACCATATCCGGTGACAATGTGACAGAATCCCTGTCAGCATCGGGAATCCGTACAGCAGAATCCCTGTCAGCATCCGGCACAGGCGTGCTGGAATCTGCATCTGGAAGCGGAATGGAACCAGGCGGAGAGTCTTACGCATACAGCCAGCCGGAACCGGCAGCGGTGAGTGAGCCATATGCATATGGCCAGCCAGGCGCAGAGCCGGAAACCGGGGCATATGCATATAGCCAGCCGGGAACAGAGCCGGAAACCAGGGCATATGTATGTGAACAGCCGGGCGCAGAGCCAGAAACCGGGGCATATGCGTATGGCCAGCCAGGCACAGAAACTGGCACGGGTGCGTATATATATGGGCAGCCGGCAGCCAGCGAGCCATATGCGTATGGGCAGTCGGCATCGGAAACAGGAACCGGTACACAGACATACGAAGGCCAGGCATATCATTATGAAAATCAGGAACTGGCAGGAAGTGCTTCGGAACAGAAACAGGCCGGGTATGTGCATCTGGAAAAAAACCAGCCAGGCACAGGGCAGGAAAGTGCATATATCCCAAACCAGCAGAATGCCCAGAGCGCATATGGGCAGACCAGCCAGAATGCATATGGCCAGGCCGCAAGCCAGGCCGGTGCATGCCAGCAGAATATTCAGGATGCATATCAGGCTGGACAGGGCACAGCGCAGACCGGCGCATATAGCCAGGGCCGGCAGATTCCGTACCAGTCAGATGCTGCTGGCGGATATCAGGCAGGACAGAACGCAGCGCAGGCCGGCGCATCCGGGCATCCCGGGCAGGCTTCTTATCAGCCGCAGCAGGACTGGCAGAACCGTGGCCAGCAGGCAAGCCAGGGCGTTTTTCAGCAGGGAGCAGGCGGGCCGGGCCAGTACCCGTGGGCGCAGCCGGGCCAGTACCAGCAGGCCGGGCAGGCTTCTTATCAGCAGTACAGCCAGGGCACAGGCGGGCCGGGCCGGTATCAGGCACAGTATGAGCAGTATCAGAAGGGAAACGGCCAGTCATCTGGAAATGGATTTGGCATAGCATCCATGATTCTGGGCATCTTGTCACTCGTATTATTCTGCTCGTGCATCAACATTCCAATGGCGGCAGGGGCCATTATTTTCGGCATACTCCAGCTTGTCCGCAGCCGGGAAGGCAGGGGCATGGCGGTGGCAGGCATTATTACGGCAGTGCTGTCTGTCGTGGCGCTGATTGTTTCCGTTGTTCTGCTGTGGGTGCCGTTTCTGTCTTATTATGAAGACGGCTATGGCGGTGATAAGCCGCTGCCCGGATATGAAGATGATTACGACTATGATTTTGACTACGATGATATTTTTGACTATTTCGATGGCAGGGACCGTTTTTGAATCCGGCTGTCCGTGACGGGCGGATTTTTGACAGGCTCGTTTTTGCAGCAGCCAGTCCGGCTGCATGCAGAAAGCCTGAAAGACTGTAAAGGAGAACAGCATGTACAAAAAAGTAGAATCCAACATGAATTTTGTCGACCGGGAGAAAAAAACCGTGGATTTCTGGAAAGAAAACCGGATTTTCCAAAAATCCATGGATTCCCGCAGGGAAGGAGAGACCTATACCTTTTATGACGGCCCGCCGACTGCAAACGGCAAGCCGCATATCGGCCATGTGCTGACGCGCGTTATCAAAGACATGATTCCAAGATACCAGACGATGAAAGGCCGGTTTGTACCGCGCAAGGCCGGATGGGACACGCATGGCCTTCCGGTAGAGCTGGAAGTAGAAAAGCTGCTTGGGTTAAATGGAAAAGACCAGATTGAAGCATACGGCATGGAGCCGTTTATCTGCAAGTGCAAGGAATCTGTGTGGAAATATAAAGGCATGTGGGAAGATTTCTCTGAAACCGTCGGTTTCTGGGCAGATATGGATGACCCGTATGTTACCTATGAGGATAATTATATTGAATCCGAATGGTGGGCGTTAAAGCAGATCTGGGACCGGGGGCTTTTATACAAAGGGTTTAAGACCGTGCCGTACTGCCCGCGCTGCGGGACGCCGCTTTCATCACAGGAAGTGGCACAGGGGTATAAAACGGTAAAGGAACGCTCTGCAATTGTACGGTTTAAGGCTGTGGGCGAGGACGCTTATTTTCTTGCATGGACGACAACGCCGTGGACACTGCCGTCGAACCTGGCACTGTGCGTGCACCCGGATGAAACCTACTGCAAAGTAAAAGCGGCCGACGGGCGGGTATATTACCTGGCACAGGCGCTGCTGGACAAGGTGCTTGCCGGCACTGGCAATGCAGAGGAAGGCGTGCCTGCTTATGAAGTGCTGGAAACTTATCAGGGCAGGGATTTGGAATACCGCGAGTATGAGCCGTTATTCCGTTTTGCAGATGCTCTAATCGAAAAACAGCATAAAAAGGCATACTATGTCACATGCGATACCTATGTAACCATGACCGATGGTACCGGAATCGTACACATTGCGCCTGCATTCGGTGAAGACGATTCACAGGTCGGCCGCAGGTACGGGCTTCCGTTTGTACAGCTTGTCAATGGAAAGGGCGAGATGTCCGAAGAAACCGCTTATGCAGGGGTATTTGTCAAAAAAGCAGACACGATGGTATTAAAAGACCTCGATGCGGCAGGGCTTTTATTTGACGCTCCGAAATTTGAGCACGAATATCCGCACTGCTGGCGCTGCGATACGCCGCTGATTTATTATGCAAGGGAATCGTGGTTTATCAAAATGACCGAAGTCCGCGACGATTTAATCCGCAACAACAATACCGTCAGCTGGATTCCGGAATCGATTGGAAAAGGACGGTTTGGCGACTGGCTGGAAAATATCCAGGACTGGGGGCTTTCCCGCAACCGTTACTGGGGCACGCCGCTTCCGGTATGGGAATGTGAATGCGGGCATCAGGAATGCATCGGCAGCCGCAGCGAGCTGGCAGAAAAGACCGGACAGGCAGATACCGCTGGGACCGAGCTGCACAGGCCGTATATCGATGAAGTGACATACAAATGCCCGGAATGCGGCGGGCTGATGCACCGCGTGCCGGAAGTGATTGACTGCTGGTTTGACTCCGGGGCGATGCCGTTTGCACAGCATCATTATCCGTTTGAAAATAAAGAGCTGTTTGAGCAGCAGTTCCCGGCGCAGTTTATTTCCGAAGCCGTAGACCAGACACGCGGATGGTTCTATTCGCTGATGGCAGAATCCACGCTGTTATTTAACAAAGCGCCGTATGAAAATGTTATTGTGCTCGGGCATGTGCAGGACGAAAACGGACAGAAAATGAGCAAATCCAAAGGAAACGCCATTGACCCGTTCGAAGCGCTGCAGACGTATGGGGCAGACGCCATCCGCTGGTATTTTTATATTAACAGCGCGCCATGGCTGCCAAACCGTTTCCACGGACGCGCCGTGCAGGAAGGCCAGCGCAAGTTCCTCGGCACGCTCTGGAACACGTATGCATTTTTTGTGCTGTATGCAAATATTGACGAATTCAATGCCGCAGATTACAGCCTGGAATACGACAGGCTGGGCGTGATGGACAAATGGCTGTTATCCAGGCTGAATACGGTGGTCAAAGCGGTGGATGAAAATCTGGGCAGCTACCGGATTCCGGAAGCTGCCAGGGCGCTGGATGCATTTGTGGACGAAATGTCCAACTGGTATGTCAGAAGAAGCCGGGAACGTTTCTGGGCAAAAGGCATGGAGCAGGATAAAATCAATGCATACATGACACTGTATACAGCACTTGTGACGATTGCAAAAACAGCAGCGCCGATGGTGCCGTTTATTGCCGAGGATATTTACCGCAACCTTGTGTGCAGCGTGGATAAAGCAGCACCGGAAAGCGTGCATTTATGCGATTTTCCGGCAGTTCAGGAAGCGTATATAGACAAAGCGCTTGAGTCTGATATGGATGCCGTTTTAAAGATTGTCGTTATGGGACGTGCCTGCCGCAATGCAGCCAATATCAAAAACCGCCAGCCGGTTGGCAGCATGTATGTGAAAGCGCCGTCGGTACCTGCAGATTATTTTGTAACGATTATCGAAGACGAGCTGAATGTAAAACAGGTTTCTTTTGCGGATGATGTCAGTGCTTATACCGATTATACGTTTAAGCCGCAGCTGCGCACGGTTGGGCCGAAATACGGGAAGTATTTAAAGCAGATTCAAAAGGAGCTGTCTGAGTTAGACGGCAATGCAGCCATGGCACAGCTTCGTGAAAACGGTGTAATCAGGCTTGACAGTATCGGTGAAAACGTCGTATTATCAGAGGAGGATTTGCTGATTACCATGACCCAGATGGAAGGGTATGTCACAGAAGGGGATAATACGGTTACGGTTGTGCTGGATGTAAACCTGACCCCGGCGCTGATTGAGGAAGGATTTGTACGGGAGCTCATCAGCAAGCTGCAGACAATGCGCAAGGAAGCCGGGTTTGAAGTCATGGATAAAATCGCAGTTTCCTATACGGCAGAGGCGAAGGTTACAGGTATTTTTGATAAATACGGCGAAAATATCTGTGCAGAGGTACTTGCAGAGAAACTGGCCGGGGGACAGCTGAGCGGTTACAGCAAAGAATGGAATATTAATGGTGAAAAAGTGACATTAAGTGTCGAAAAGTGCTAACAGGCAGTCAGAAGGAGGACACCAATGAAAAGCAAAATGTTTGAAAAAGAGACGTTTATCAAAAGCGTGAAGGAAAATGTCAAAAACCTTTACCGCAAAACGCTCGATGAGGCGAGCCAGCAGGAAATTTACCAGGCAGTCGCAAATACAGTGAAGGATGTAGTCATTGATGAATGGCTTGCAACACAAAAGACGTTTGACCGCGAAGACCCAAAGATTGTTTATTACATGTCAATGGAATTTTTGATGGGCCGTGCGCTTGGCAACAACCTGATTAACCTGACCGCATACAGCGAAGTACAGGAAGCGCTGGAAGAACTCGGCCTGGACATCAACGTGATTGAAGACCAGGAACCGGATCCGGCTCTTGGAAACGGCGGCCTTGGAAGGCTGGCAGCCTGCTTTATGGAATCGCTTGCAACATTGGGATATCCGGCTTATGGCTGCGGCATCCGTTATCGCTACGGTATGTTTAAACAGGCTATTCAGGACGGCTATCAGGTGGAAACGCCGGATAACTGGTTAAAAGACGGTTATCCGTTCGAGCTGCGCAGGCCGGAATACAGCTACGAGGTAAAATTCGGCGGTTATGTGCGTGCAGAGAACATGCCGGACGGCCAGACACGGTTTGTGCACGAAAATTACCAGTCTGTCCGTGCCATCCCATATGACATGCCAATCGTAGGCTATAATAACAATATGGTTAACACGCTGATGATCTGGGATGCAGAGCCGATGAAGTATTTCGAGCTGGAAGCATTCGGCAAGGGTGATTACCGCAAGGCGGTAGAAGAAGAAAACCTGGCACGCAACCTGACAGACGTGCTTTATCCGTGCGACGACCATATCGCCGGCAAGGAGCTGCGGTTAAAACAGCAGTACTTCTTCGTATCAGCTTCCCTGCAGAGGGCGCTTGCGAAATTTAAGAAAAGCCACCCGGATATCCGCATGCTGCCGGATAAAGTCGTTATCCAGATGAACGATACGCATCCGACACTGGCAGTAGCCGAGCTGATGCGCCAGCTTATGGATGAAGAAGGGCTTGGCTGGGACACGGCCTGGGAGATTACAACAAAGACCTGTGCGTATACCAACCATACGATTATGTCCGAAGCGCTGGAAAAATGGCCGATTGAAATTTTCTCCAGGCTGCTGCCGAGAATTTACCAGATTGTAGAAGAAATCAACCGCCGGTTTGTGCTGTCCATTCAGCAGATATTCCCGAATGATTACCAGAAAATCCAGAAAATGTCGATTGTATATGACGGACAGGTCAAGATGGCAAACCTTGCAATTGCAGCAGGATTTTCGGTAAACGGCGTGGCAAGGCTGCATACGGAAATTCTGAAGAATCAGGAATTAAAGGAATTTTACCAGATGTTCCCGGAAAAATTCAACAATAAGACAAACGGCATTACCCAGAGAAGGTTCCTGCTTCATGGAAACCCGCTGCTTGCAGACTGGGTGACAGACCATATCGGCAGCGAATGGATTACCGATTTGTCGCATATGAAACGTCTGGCGATTTATGCGGATGATGAAAAGGCACAGCAGGAATTTATGAATATCAAATACCAGAACAAGCGGCGCCTGGCAAAATATATCTTTGACCATAACGGCATTGAGGTCAATCCGCGTTCGATTTTCGATGTACAGGTAAAGAGGCTGCATGAGTATAAGCGCCAGCTGATGAATATCCTGCATGTGATGTACCTGTATAACAAAATCAAAGAAAATCCGTCGATGGAATTTGTTCCGCGCACGTTTATTTTCGGGGCAAAGGCAGCGGCAGGATATAAAAATGCCAAGCTTACCATCAAGCTGATTACGAGCGTGGCAGATGTAATCAATAACGATAAGGGCATTGATAATAAAATCAAGATTGTATTTATCGAGGATTACCGCGTGTCGAATGCAGAGTGGATATTCGCAGCGGCAGACGTTTCCGAACAGATTTCCACGGCATCAAAAGAAGCTTCTGGTACCGGCAATATGAAGTTTATGTTAAATGGCGCCTTAACAATTGGAACAATGGATGGCGCAAATGTGGAAATGGTAGAAGAAATGGGCGAGGAAAATGCCTTTATTTTCGGCATGAGCTCGGATGAGGTGATTGAGCACGAGAAAAAACGTGATTACAATCCGATGGAAATCTTTAACAGCGACCCGGAAATCCGCCAGGTACTGATGCAGCTTATCAATGGATTTTATTCCAGAAACGATACAGAGCTGTTCCGCAACCTGTATGATTCCCTGTTGAATACCAACTGCACGCAGTATGCAGATACTTACTTTGTGCTGAAAGATTTCCGTGCCTATGCGCAGGCACAGGAGCGCGTGATGCAGGCATACAGGGATGAAAGGCAGTGGGCAAAGAGCGCGATTTTAAACGTGGCAAATGTCGGCAAGTTTTCCTCTGACCGCACAATCGAGGAATATGTGCGTGATATCTGGCATCTGCGCAAGGTACATGTAGAAATGGAAGAAGAATAAACAAAGGATTAGCTGTTTTAACAAAGAATCAGCTGTTTTCTGGCGGGCGGGAAGCTTCGGTTTCCCGCTTTGCTATTATAATCCGGATGCTGTTGAAATTAGTACATGGCGGGGATGCTGCATGGAATAGTAACCGGTGAAGTTAGATTTTTCAAGCGAGGGAAAGAGAGTGTGTTTCCTGTAACTATTGCCTGTAGCAGAATAAAGAATGGAGGTGTAAGAGTGGATGCATTAAGTAAAGAAGATATTTATACGATAGAAGATATCTATGCATTACCAGAAGGGGAACGGGCAGAATTGATTGATGGGAAAATTTATGATATGGCACCTCCGAGCAGGACGCATCAAAGAATCAGTGGGAAGCTTTATCAAATAATAGCGAATTATATTGATAGCAAAGGGGGGAAATGTGAGATATATGCTGCTCCATTTGCAGTTTTTTTGACGAAAGATAACATAAATTATATGGAACCTGATATTTCCGTGATTTGTGATTTGTCCAAGATAGATGACAAAGGATGTCACGGTGCTCCTGACTGGGTGATTGAAATAGTTTCACCAGGAAACAAGCCGATGGACTATTTCACAAAGCTGTTTAAATATCGGACAGCAGGTGTCAGGGAGTATTGGATTGTTGATTATACAAAAGAGATGGTAGTGGTATACAGGTTTGAAAAAGAAACAATGGAAGAGTATTCTTTTGGCGAAGATGTACCAGCAGGGATTTATGAGGGATTTTCTATAAAAGTACAATAGAATGAATCATATAACAGATTGGCAGTAAAAGCATTTGACAATGGAACCGGATGCTTTTATTATAGTGTAACTCGCTTTTCCGGTTTTCATAAGTGGAGAGAATCCGTGTCGCCTGGAAGCATGTTTTTGATATAACTGTTTATTGCCGGTCCAAGTGCATCCGGTATTTTTTCATACAGGACATCCCGCATCCGGTTCTGTGAATCTGGACAGCAGTTTTTCCATTGCATTTATGGTATGAGTATAAAGTCGTTACAGAGAGTCTTTCATAAAAAATCGGAGGATTTCGCATCCATGACAGAACTGGAAAAATACTATAACAAATTTTGTGAAGAAAAACGCCTGGGCAGAAGGCACGGGCAGGCTGAATATATTATCACAATGAAATATATCCATAAATACCTGGAAAAGATGGATTCTCCTGCAATTATCGATATCGGGGCCGGAACCGGGCGCTACAGCGTGCAGCTGGCCGAGGAAGGATATGACGTTACAGCAGTCGAGCTGGTAAAATATAATCTGGGTATTTTAAAATCCAAGGGCAGCAGTGTTAAGGCATATCATGGAAATGCGCTGAAGCTTTCCCGCTTCCAGGATGAATCGTTTGACATGGCGCTGCTTTTTGGCCCGATGTATCATTTGTATACGATGGAAGATAAGGTTGCGGCATTAAAAGAAGCAGCCCGCGTGACCAGGCGGGGCGGCTATATCCTCTCTGCCTACTGCATGAATGAGTATGGCGTACTGCTGCATGGGTTTCGGGATGGAAATGTAAAAGCCTGTATGGAAAACGGAAAATTAAATGCAGATTTTCATTGCGTGTCCCAGCCGGAAGACTTGTATGACTATGTCAGGATAGAAGACATTGACCGGATTAATGAGGCAGCCGGCTTAAAGCGCTTGCAGATAATCGCACCCGACGGCCCGGCAAATTATATGCGCCAGGTGCTGAATGGAATGGATGAAGAAACATTTGAACTGTTTATCCGGTATCAGATGTCCGTCTGTGAACGGCCGGAGCTTCTGGGAGCAAGTGCGCATACGGTGGATATTCTGCAAAAGTGCTGACATTTGAAACAGTCAGGTATCATGCAGTGGCTGATAACAATGGAGGCATTTCCGCCTGTATACATGCCGGACAAAAAGGAAGGGGGCAGAATGCATGGCAGTTTTTTTAAACACGGATGCAGCATATCAGGATTTCCAGATGCTTCGCAATGATGAATTTTTCACAGACAAAACAGGAATGATTGAGAAAATCAGCAGAAAAATCAACACAAAAAACAGGTTTATCTGCATCACAAAGCCGCGCAGATTTGGAAAAACATCAATTCTGAATATGCTGGGGGCTTATTATGGGAAGTCTTGCTGTTCAAAGGCATTGTTTGACGGCTTGCAGGCCAGCAGATGCGAAGCCTGTGAGCGGCACAGAAACCAGTATGATGTCATAAAAATCTCTTTTAATGAATTATCCTGGAAGGGAAAAGAATACAGCGATTATATCGGACGTTTTCAAAAAATGCTCGAACAGGATATCCGGGAAGCATATCCGGCACTCTGTGGCAGGGAATTTGACAGCCTGCCAGACCTGATTACGGCCAGCGGCGGCAGATTTTTGTTTCTGATTGATGAATGGGATTATATATTCAGCCAGGAGAACTGCCGGGAATATCATGACGATTTTCTGGAATTATTAAGGGACCTGCTCAAGGACAGGCCGTATGTCGTATTTGCATATATGACGGGCGTGCTGCCAGTCAAGCAGTACAGCACCGGGTCTGCCCTGAATATGTTTGATGAATATACGATGCTGAACGATGCATATTTTGATGAATATTTTGGATTTACGCAGCAGGAGACAGAGCAGCTTTGCCAAAAGCAGTCGAAGCTTTCCATGAGTGAGATTTCAGAATGGTATGACGGATATGTGACCGATGAAGGGAAAAGGCTGTATAATCCCCGCTCGGTGGTTATGGCACTTGGCAGGGGAAAGTGCCAGAGCTATTGGACAAGAACCGGGCGGATGGACGAGGTTTTATATTTTCTGAAATACAATATCGTGGAAGTCAGGGATGATGTCATAAAAATGGTGAATGGCCAGTCTGTGAAAACAGATATATGGAGAGAATACACGGCTGGCCAGGAACCGCCTTCGAGCCGGAAGGAAATATATGCTGCCATGATTATTTACGGAATGCTTTCATACCATGAAAGGGAACTGCGCATCCCAAACCAGGAACTGATGCTGGAATTTCAAAAAGCGCTGGAAGATAATGAATTCTGGCAGCAAGGAATAAAATAATAGTTTATGAAGATAAATTTTGATGGTTATGAAATGAATGTGATTTATTTGTACAATCAGATTAAGTTGTATGTCGTAAATATGGATGATATGATTTTGTTTTATGGTATTCTGAATGGGAAAATTTAAGGATAAAGTCCTATGCTTCTTAAAGATTTCAAGTATTTATATTTTAATAATTCAAACAATTGTTCTTTGTCGTTGACTTTGTTTGAATGAACGATTATACTTATAGTAGTTTAAGTAAGTTGTCTGAGAGGAATAAAAGTGAAAAATAAAGTAGATTTTGAGACGCACTTAAACAAAGCTTCTTAAAATAGCCCTTTTAGAACACATGTTTGATTGTTTGAAGCTTAAATATCGTTGCATTTAACTAAACTAAATGTGCCATAACCTTGGGTGGCAAGAAATTCCATAGTGTTCGTTTCATTTAAGACAACACGTTCTATACAATAATGTGGCTCCATCAAATCCTCATAATCATTCGCCCATACTTGATTGCAAAAAAAGGCTGCTTCTTGCTCTTAACTGTGGCAAGGACACATTGCACCAATATAGGTTTCAGATAGGCACTTGTTTTTGCAATCCGGACAGATTTTTTTTCGGAAGATTCATTGCTGGAAGGAGAATGCTCATACCATGAACAAAGATGTTTAACATCATCATAGATGTCCATGTTAATGCCTGTTTCAGCAAGAACAATGGCAGAGTTTAACTTTGTCATGCTGGGCATGACTGCTGTCAACTTAACAAACTCATAATAAGGTTTTATTTGGATATAAAGTTCAGACTCGGTCTCGGCAATCATATTATCAAGATAGTCTATATGCTAGTGGGCTAGTTTCAGCTTTTTAGTCTGGTCTATTTCAATGTTATAGTCTTTAACTGCTTCAATCATTTCATTCGATTTGGCTTTGGCCTCTTTTTAATAAGTTTGTGGACAGCCTTTTCGTCAATGTAATCAGCAGCATGAGCTTGCAGATAGGACATGATTTCATCTGCTGTCTTACCGAAAGAGTCAGACAATACACTGGCGATTCCAACATTGGAAATGCTCATGCAGATATGGATACAGTTTTTCTTAGAAGATTTCATACAGACTAGTGTATTGACCGCTTGAAAATAATGGTAATTATATGATATAATAAAAGGAAAAACGAGGTGTCCAAATGGGAAGAAAAAGAACCTACAAAATCCTTTTATCAGATGAAGACAAAAAAGTTCTTCACACTACTATCAACAACAAAAAAACTTGCAAAACGACGATTAGACGCTGCCAGATTCTTTTGGAGTTGGATGAAAATGCACCAGGGCATCTCACTCAAATTCAGATTGCAAAAACTTTTGGCGTCAGCAATTCAACCGTATCAAATGTTGTTTCCGCTTTTATAAAGGGCGGTATCAACTCAATCATTAAAATCAATCGGAACCCACGCCAAAATGCCAAACGAAAAGCAGACGGCAGGCTAGAAGATGAATTGATTCGCATTGCATGCGGTCCCGCTCCTGAAGGCTGTGCTCGTTGGACCCTGCGCCTTTTAGAAAAACAGGTGCGTATGGAACTGGATGAACCAGTCGGGCGCGAGGCAATTAGGCTTACACTAAAAAAAATGAACTTCGGCCTCACATGAATGATTACTGGTGTATTCCTCCCAGGAAGAACGCTGAATTTGCTGCAGCCATGGAAGACATTCTTGACATTTATGAGAAACCGTACAACCCTTCTCTCACAGTAGTCTGTATGGACGAAAAGCCTTATCAATCCCTGAATGAAACCCGTGAACCACTCCCTATGTGGCCCAGAGATACTCAGAAGACAGATTCGGAATACATCCGTAAAGGAACTTGCAGCATATTTATCTTTACAGAACCATTGCGTGGCTGGCGTTACAGCCATGTCCGGAAAACGCGGACAGCAGTGGATTGGGCAGAAGAAATAAAATATCTTCTGACAGAATGCTATCCTGACAATGAAAAGGTTATTTTGGTTATGGATAACCTGAATACCAATGTAATCGGGTCGCTATATAAAAGATATCCTGCACAGGAAGCACGCAGTTATGCAAAGTGGCTGGAAATACACTTTACGCCCAAACATGGAAGCTGGCTGAACATTGCCGAAATGGAGCTGAATGTAATGACAAGGCAATGTCTTGCCAGAAGGCTGGATTGCATTTCTGCAATTGAGCAGGAATTAGTGGCATGGGAGCAAATGAGAAATGAAGCTTGTGGGAAAGTGGCATGGCACTTTATACAACACCACAGGCTCGTACAAAACTCATTTCTCTTTATTCAAAGTTTGGAGAATCCGGGAAGTAAAATTCCCAGATAAATTACCGTTAATTACAAGCGGTCAATACACTAGGGAAACGTCTGAAAATGGGTGATTTCAGTAAGAAAAGTTCAAACAGTTTGCGAACAAAATAAAATTGCCGGTGTGATGCGGTTAGGTAATGTTTATGCTATTCCAATAAATGCAGAAAATCCAAAGACGAAAAGATTAGAAGTGGCAAATTTGTAAAAAAACAAGAAGTCTAAATTCTTAAAAACTAGAAGGAGATAGCTGTTAATTATGAGTGATTTTAATAACACGAATCAAAAGCCAAAGGTTGTATCATTATTTTCTGGATGCGGGGGATTAGATTTAGGATTCCATATGGAAGGTTACGAAACTATTTGGGCAAATGATTTTTCAGAATGGGCAGTACAATCATATAAAAAATATTTCGGGGATGTTATACGATTAGGTGATATTACTAAAATTAATCCATACACAGATAAATCAATTCCTGAATGTGATATAGTGTTAGGAGGCTTTCCTTGTCAAGATTTCTCAGTAATTTGGAAACAGCCAGGGCTAAACGGAAAAAGAGGGGGATTATACCGCCATTTTTTAGAATTTGTTGATGCGAAGAAACCTAAGGCGTTTGTTGCAGAAAACGTTAAAGGTCTTCTTACTGCAAATAAAAGAAAAGCAATTGAAACAATAATTAAAGATTTTGAGAGTATTGAACCAGGGTATATTGTTAAGCCTCATTTATATAATTTTGCAGAATATGGTGTTCCTCAATTTAGGGAGAGGGTTTTGATTGTTGGCATTAGAAAGGACACTGGATTTGATTTTAAGCATCCAAAGCCGACACATGGGCCAAATGGGGATAAGCCTTATGTAACAGCAGGAGAGGCTTTTAAAGGTGTAGAAAAAGTTCCGTTTAATAATGAACATATTAATTGCATGGAAAAAACGAAAAAGATGCTGGAATTAATTCCAGAGGGAGGGAATTTCACGGATATTCCCAAGGATAATCCGCTGTATGTAAAAGGTATGATTAGCCATGTATATAGGAGGATTAATAGAAGCGAACCATCTAAAACAATTATAGCTGCAGGAGGAGGAGGAACATGGGGGTATCATTATCCAGAACCCCGACCTTTGACAAATCGCGAAAGGGCAAGGCTGCAATCTTTTCCAGATGACTTTTGGTTTGCAGGGAGTGTGGCAGAAGCTAGGAGACAGATTGGAAATGCAGTTCCGCCAGAAGGTGTTAGGTTAGTAGCAAGAAGATTGAAAAAGTTATTTGACGGAAATTATGAGAGAGTAAATTTGGAAGAATTATATGAAAAATTGAGGGAAATGACTGAAAAGGAAAGGCTGGATTTTGTAACATCAGAAATGGAATAAAGGGAGGATAAAATGGAATTTTTATTTTCAAATTTTTTACCGATGAAAACAGGTATGAAGTCATTTAATGAAGCTTTTTATGATTTAATTCCGGATGCTGACGAATTAGATATAGCTGTAGGCTATATTACAGCGGATTCGTTGTCAGAACTGCAAAAACTGGTTGAATATAATGAAATTTACAAGTTGAATTTAACAATAGGAATGCATTATTTTGATATGTTTACACAAGTAGAATATCAGGCAGCAATGGTACTGAATGAATTTCTTCATAGCAATGCAATGGGGCAGGTAAGATTGGTTAATGCATTCAGGTTTCATGGAAAAATGTATTCATATTCAAAAAACGGGAGGCCGATAGCGGGAATTATTGGTTCCAACAATCTTAGCAGTATTGTAGAATCTAATATAAGAGTTTATGAAGCATCTGTATTAACAAAAAATACTGATGAAGCGGAGGCAATGTATAATTTCATTACAAGATTAAATCAAACGTCAGCAGCGAATATTTCTGATTTAGAAATAACACGGTTCAAAAAGACAAATCCAGTCTTAGAAAATCATGAATTTGTTGATGCTGTTGATAAATCCCAGTTAGTTGATTGTATATCTAAGTTGACAAATATTTCTTTTGAGATACCTATAAAAGCGACAGAGAAGCATGGAAAAAGTAATCTTAATGTATTCTTTGGAAAGGGCAGAATGGATAAGCGGGGGCTGGTTAAGCCCAGACATTGGTATGAAGCTGAACTGATTGTCCCGAAAGAAGTAACCAGTAAGCCTGGATATCCCCAAAGTCAGACTCCTGAAAGTGTTTTTGATGTAATTACAGACGATGGGTGGAAATTTAAATGTAAAGTGAGTGGAGATTACAGTAAAAATTTCCGTTCTGAAAATGATTTGAAAATTTTAGGAAAATGGCTGAAAGGGCGTTTGGAAAATGCAGGTGCATTGAAAGTCGGAGAACCGGTTACAGAAGAAACGCTGAGAAAATATGGAAGATATACCTTTACTTTAACAAAGACTACCATTCCAGATTTATGGTATCTTGATTTTGAGGTGCAGAAATGAGTTGTTTGAAAAAATATTTAGACGAAATTAGAAGCCGGGGAAATGGGCAGTTAGCTGATGCGGTACAGAAAACAGTTGATTCAATAATTCCAAAATATATCAGAAATTTTTCGTTTAGAGAACATGTTGTGAGTTTGCTGTTGGGAAATGTCCAAAGCGGAAAAACAAGTCATATGTTTGGCGTGATGAGTGCAGCAGCTGATGAGGGATTTGGAATATTTGTTTTATTGACTACGGATAATATTTTGTTACAGCAACAAACTTTGGAAAGAGCAGTAAAAGATTTGAAGGAATTTTGCGTATGCGGTGAAAATGATTATCTGAAATTTTTGACAAATAATATGAAGAAGCCTTCTGTGATTGTATTGAAAAAGAATGGAAGTGTACTGAAACAGTGGAAAAATAATTTATCTTCCACTAATTTCTGCTTGGGTAATCCATTGTTTATTGTTGATGATGAAGCAGATGCGGCGAGTTTGAATACAATGGTAAATAAAAATAAGAAGAGTACGATTAATAGAACTTTAGAGGAAATAAAAAAGACTACAGGAAGCAGTATATATATGCAGGTAACAGGAACACCGCAGGCATTATTGCTGCAAACATATGAAAGCGGATGGAAGCCATACTTTGTTCACTATTTTGAACCTGGGGAAGGATATTTGGGAGGTGATTTTTTCTTTGGGGATGAAAATACTCCTAATATTGTTTTTACAGATAATGATGAAGCAAAAGATATTTTATTAGATGATGAATTTCCGGAAAACGGTTTAAAAAGTGCCTTGCTAACCCATTTGATTACTTCTGCGCATATTTTTTTAAATGGGGGAAAAGTCTGTAATTTTATGGTTCATCCAAGTGTGAAAACTAATCAGCATGAGAAATTTGCAGTAAAGATTGGGGAATATCTCAATGAAATAAATATTACAAATAACGAGCTGGAGATGGTAGATGCATTGAGAGAATCGTATAATCGATTAGCTGTACATAAACCTGAATTGGTGCCGTTTAATGATGCTGTCAGTTTTATCCGTAAAATCTTACAAGAAGATAAAGTAAATATACTTGTAATAAATTCAAATTCTGCTTTTGAAGATAGCTCCGAGTATGAGAAGGGTATTAATATAGTTGTAGGTGGTAACAGTTTAGGAAGAGGTGTCACTTTTCCTATGTTACAAACAATCTATTATTGCAGGTTAGCGAAGAGTCCCCAAGCGGATACTATGTGGCAGCATTCCAGAATGTTTGGATATGACCGTGACAAAGATTTAATGAGAGTTTATATGCCACCTATTTTATATAAACTTTTTGCTGATATTAATACAACGAATAATTCTATAATTTATCAAATGCTTAAAAATAAATTTGGGGCTAGACTTAAATTGTATTATACTAAAGGGCTTCGCCCTGCAAGAATTACCGTAATAGATAAAAAAGCGTTGTCTTTGCTTAGTGGGGGAGTTAATTATTTTCCGTTCTATCCAGATAATAAGAATATTGCTGTGCTAGATAAGCTTTTAGCCCCGTTTGAAGATGGTTTATATTTAGTAAACCTTAATTTTATCATTCGTATACTTGAGGAAGTAGTATCTGGAACAGATGATTTTGATGTAGATGTTTTTATTTCTTTTGTAAAAACTTTTACTGCTGAAAAACCTTTGCGCCAAGGGCAGCTAATTGTTAGGAGAAACAGAGATATTGCTCAAGGTACTGGGACGCTGCTATCACCAAATGACAGAGCTTTGGGGGCGAAATATTCAGATGATGTTGTGCTGACAATGTATAAAGTGATGGGAAGGAAAGGTTGGAACGGAAGAGAACTTTGGATACCAAATATAAAGTTGCCTTCTGGCTTAGTATACTATAATATTTAAAGAGTAGGGGTAAAATGGATAATCATTCAGTGGAAGATTGGAGCTGTAATATGTCAAGGATTCCTTTTAAAGGAAGAAAACCAGAAAAATTGGTTCGGAAATATTTTTTCTCAAGGATTCCGCTATAGAAAAAATGTAAAAAAGCTGCCTGGTAAACCGGATATTGCTCTCAAAAATATAAAACGATTAGTTTGGTTAATGGCTGTTTTTGGCATGGCTACGGAGGATGCAGTGTACTTGTACCGCCCGAGTCTAATCAGGACTATTGGATTCCTAAAATTGAAAGAAGTGGTAAAAGAGGTGCGGAAATGCAAAATGAGCTAACTATGGTGGAATGTAATTGTTGTGTGGGAGTGTCAGCTAATACATACGGTCTGCTCCTGGATTGCGTTTCAATGAGCGTCGCCAGCCGGTCTATGCCGGAGCGCAGGTCTGTGTATCCGCAGACAATATAAACTGCCTTGAAACAGATGGCATCATTAAGCATTCCGCATCACTTCAAGAACTGTCGCAAGCAATTGCATGGGCGTGGATTCTGTTATGAAGATATAGAGGCACATTGTAAGAAGGTCTTCCTGACGGAGGAGTGCCAAGAGAAATCAGACAGGAGGTAGACAATGAGACAATCGTCAGGTTAGAGCTCTGGCAGTCAGGAAACGGTAGAGTTGGATAAATAAAAGAAAAATGAATATGTAGAAATTATTTATTCCTTACTTGATACAGGCAGATGGAACACCACAGGCAGCTATCCGGCAGATAAAGGAAAAGGAATACTGCGAAAAACTGAAACGGGAGCATCCGGGGAAGATTCTGCTTGTGGGAATCAGCTATCATACAAAAAAGAAGGAGCATCAGTGCAGAATAGAGGAATATGAATGCAGCACGGGGCTGTCGCACTAAGAAAAATGATACAAGATATAGTTTATTTGAATCATTCTTATAAACTATATCTTGTATATGTTTTGCTTAATGCGGCAGACCTGCGCCGGTGTCATCACAGCAGGACTGCATCCACAGCCTGCCTGTGTTATATCTGTGCAGCAACCAGTATCTGTACGCTGCGTGGCTTTAACTGTATCGTATGGTTGGTTACTTTTTCCGGTTCTGCCAGGATGCTGTGCGGATGCCAGGTATCGACCACGACTTCCCACTGCATGGATGGCGGAAGCTGCGGCAGATGCTGCGTAACATTTCCCCAGTATGCATTGATGGAGATAAATACAATATCGTCTTCCCCGGTTTCTTCGTCCTTTCCGGCGAACATAGCCCCGATAACGTGGGAATCCCAGCTGTAGCTGCTGTTCCATGCCTGTGCTTCATGCAGGCTGACGAACGGGAACCCGAGGGAGCAGGAAAATGTATTTTTGCGGATAACCGCATGCTTTTTGCGGAAATTTATCATATAACTGAAAAAGTTAAATAAGTCTTTATTTTTCTCCGGCAGAGACCAGTCCAGCCAGGAAATCATGTTATCCTGACAGTATGCATTGTTATTGCCGTGCTGGCTGTTGCCAAATTCATCCCCGGCGAGGAACATCGGTGTTCCGCGGCTGCATAACAGGACGGCACAGGCGTTTTTCACCATCCGCCTGCGGAGCGTCAGTATTTCCGGGTCCATTGTCTTGCCTTCCACGCCGCAGTTCCAGCTGTGGTTGTCATTGCTGCCGTCTGTATTGTTCCAGCCGTTTGCTTCGTTGTGCTTTTCGTTATAAGCGTACAGGTCATTGAGCGTAAAACCGTCGTGACAGGTCAGGAAGTTAATCGAAGCATTCGAGCCGCGTGTTTCCGGGTCGTAAATATCGACCGAACCGATAAGGCGCAGGGCTGCATTGGATGCAGTATACGGGTCACCCTTTAAAAAGCTGCGCACATCGTCGCGGTAACGCCCGTTCCATTCCGCAAAGCGGTTCCAGGAAGGAAAGCTGCCGACCTGGTAAAGGCCGCCGGCATCCCATGCTTCGGCAATCAGCTTTGTATCGCCCAGAATCGGGTCAAATGCCAGGCTCTGCAAAAGCGGCGGCTTGCTCATCGGGGAGCCGTCTTCGTTCCGCCCGAGAATCGTGGCAAGGTCGAACCGGAACCCGTCTATCCGGTAGGTTGTGACCCAGTAGCGCAGGCAGTCCAGAATCATGCGCTGCACAATCGGGTGGTTGCAGTTTAATGTATTGCCACAGCCGCTGTAGTTGTAATATTCGCCGTTCGGCTTGAGCATATAATAAATATTGTTGTCAAATCCTTTGAAGGAAAAGAAATTGCCCTGTTCGTTGCCTTCTGCCGTATGGTTGAATACGACGTCCAGAATGACTTCAATGCCGTTTTCATGCAGGGTTTTGACGAGCTCTTTTAATTCCGTTCCCTCGCGGTTATATTCAATGCCGCCACAGTAGCTTGTGTTCGGTGCAAAAAAGCTGACAGTATTGTAGCCCCAGTAGTCAACCAGGTCATGTCCGTTATAAGAGCGCAGCGAGCCTGTTTCGTCAAACTCAAAAATCGGCATCAGCTCCACGGCATTGACACCTAGCTTTTTCAGGTAAGGGATTTTTTCCATCAATGCGGCAAAGGTTCCAGGCTTGGCATGGAGCGAAGAATCTGCCATGGAAAATCCGCGTACATGCAGTTCATAAATAATCAGGTCTTCCATTGGAATGCGCGGATAGACAAAATTGCCCCAGTCAAAGTCATCTTTTACGACGCGTGCCTTATAAAAGCCATTCTGCTTCTTGGTACCCCAGACACTCTGTCCGGTTACGGCCTTGGCATAAATATCCAGAAGGTTTTTTGTGGGATTGAAAATCAGCCCGTTTTCCGGCTCAAATGGCCCGTTTACCCGGTAAGCGTATTCGAAGTCTTCAATATTGAGCTTAAATACAATCATCGAAAATACATTCCCAATCCGGTAATTATCCGGGAATTTCAAAACGGCATAAGGAACGTCTTCTTCCCGGTGAAAAAGCAGAAGCTCGCAGGAGTCGGCATGGTTCGAATGCACAGTAAAATTTACGCCGCCAGGGATAGCTGTTGCGCCATTGATATCGTAAAATCCGGGACGCACTTCATAGCCGCTAATCGTGTCAAAGGGAACCAGGTGGATTTTGTTTAATGGAATTGGATTCATAAAGACACCTCGCTTTTTTAAATAGTATAGTACTGATTCTATATATGAACTGTTACTATTATAAACTGCATGCCTGTCTTTGTAAAGAAAAACCCTCTTGACAAACCGCCTGGAATGAAGTATGGTGATATTGTTCACACAGGACTTTGCAGGGTCTGCCACAGGGGCATTCACCGCAAAGTCCGTAAGAACGTGATTCAGGAGTGAGCAGATTAGAGTGCAGGCAGAAGCCGCATGAAGGGGTACACCACCGCGGGTGTATTTCTTTGTGTGGCTTTTTTGTTTGGGCTGACGCACGGAGCACAACAGATACAGGAATTATTTTTCAGCGGCAGCCCCGGTTTTTTTAGGGAAGGAGAATGAAAAGATGGTGCGGATCAATGGAAAAAAGGAAGACGCAGACGGCATGGTGCTGCAGGAATATCTTGTACGCAATGGCTATCCGCCAGCGGGCATAGCAGTCGAATGCAATGAAGAAATGGTTGCAAAGAGCCGGTATGCGGAATATGTCCTGAAAGACGGCGATGTGGTGGAAATCGTCAGCTTTGTCGGCGGGGGCTGAAACGAAAAGAAAAGTGAATTATCAGGTGAAGAAAAATCAGGTGAAGAAAAGGAGATATGGCTATGGCAGCACAAAAAGATGTACTGAAGTTAGGCGGAAAGGAATTTACATCCCGGTTTATCTTAGGATCCGGGAAATATTCTATGGAACTGATAAAGGCAGCGGTGGAGCATGCCGGGGCGCAGATGGTTACGCTTGCGGTGCGCAGGACAAATACAAAACAGAAGGAAAATATCCTGGATTATATCCCAAAAGGCGTCACCCTCCTGCCAAATACATCGGGTGCAAGGGATGCAAAGGAAGCAGTCCGCATTGCGCGCATGTCGCGTGAGCTCGGCTGCGGGGATTTTGTAAAGGTAGAAATTATGAAAGACAGCAAGTACCTTCTGCCGGATAATGCAGAAACAGTAAAAGCTACGCAGCAGCTTGCAGCAGAAGGCTTTGCCGTGATGGCGTATATGTACCCGGATTTGTATACAGCAAGGGACCTGGCCAATGCGGGCGCGGCAGCCGTAATGCCGTTAGCGTCTCCGATAGGCTCGAATAAAGGGCTTGCAACGAAAGAATTTATTCAGATTTTAATTGATGAAATCGATGTGCCGGTTATCGTAGATGCAGGAATCGGCCGTCCTTCCCAGGCGTGTGAAGCCATGGAAATGGGCGCGGCAGCGATTATGGCAAATACGGCAATCGCAACAGCCGGGAATATCCCGCTGATGGCTTCGGCCTTTGGGCATGCCATTGAAGCCGGGCGCAGTGCATATCTGTCCGGGCTCGGGCGCGTGCTGGAACGGGGAGCATCCGCATCTGACCCGCTTACAGGGTTTCTGCGTGACTGAAAACAGGAAAGAAGGAGATTGAGATGCCGGAAAATCAGTATTACATAGACTCGGATAAATTATCAGGCGAAGCCCTTGCACACAAGCACCGGATAGAGCAGGACCCGTCCGCAAGGACAGACCATATGGCATATCTGGAAGGCATGGAGCGCATTTCTTCGGATATTATGGAAAAAGTGCTGGGACAGATGCAGGGCTATGATTACGGCCGTTATACCGATGCAGATGTGCGCCGGGCACTGGGGCGGGAAACGTGCAGCGTGGAAGATTTCAAGGCGCTGCTGTCCCCGGCTGCACTGCCGCATCTGGAAGAAATGGCGGCAAAGGCAAAGCAGGAAACGAGCAGGCATTTTGGCAATACGGTCTACCTGTTCACGCCGCTGTATCTGGCAAATTACTGCGAGAATTACTGCGTGTACTGCGGATTTAACTGTTATAATGATATCTCGCGCAAAAAGCTCACAATGGAAGAAATGGAACATGAAATGCAGGTCATTGCAAAGTCCGGCATGGAAGAAATCCTTCTTCTGACAGGCGAAAGCCATAAAATGAGCAGTCTTGCGTACATCGGAGAGGCCTGCAGGCTGGCGGCAGGATATTTCCGGAATGTGGGGCTGGAAATTTATCCGGTGAACAGTGCGGATTACCGCTATCTGCATGCATGCGGGGCAGATTATATTACCGTGTTTCAGGAAACCTACGATGCCGGAAAATATGAGACGCTGCATCTGCTGGGGCATAAGCGGGTATTCCCGTACCGCTTTGAAGCACAGGAGCGGGCTATTTTAGGCGGAATGCGCGGCGTTGCCTGTTCCGCGCTGCTGGGGCTTTCGGATTTTCGCAGGGACGCCCTTGCTTCGGCGCTGCATGTATATTATCTCCAGCGCAAATACCCGCATGTGGAATATTCCCTGTCCTGTCCAAGGCTGCGCCCGATTTTAAATAACGATAAAATAAATCCAAAAGATGTGCATGAAAAGCAGCTGTGCCAGATTCTGTGCGCGTACCGCATTTTTCTGCCGTATGTGGGGATTACCGTATCTTCGCGGGAGCAGAAGCATTTCCGGGACGGCATTGTGAAGATTGCAGCAACGAAGGTGTCAGCCGGAGTATCGACCGGCATTGGCGGCCACGAGGGCAGGTATTCCGGCATACAGGAAGAAGACACGGGAGACGAGCAGTTTGAAATATCCGATGGCAGAAGCTTTGGGGAAATGTATGGGGATATGGCAGCTGAGGGGCTGCAGCCGGTGCTGAACGATTATCTGTATGTTTCCTGACGGAGTGTCTCTGGAAATAAGAGCCGGAGCGTGCTTTTGAAAAGAGAATGGAATGCCGAAAAGGAAAAGGAGATAAAAATGCCCGGAAACATAAAAATTCTATGTATCACAAACCGCCATCTGGCAGTGCAGGATTATTTTGAACAAATCAGGCAGATTGCCCTGGCCAGGCCGCAGGCGGTGATTGTCAGGGAAAAAGACCTGGCGGAACATGAATACAGGCTTCTTGCAGCACGGGTTATGGATATTTGCGGGGAATATCATGTGCCCTGCATTCTCCACGGCTATCCAAAGGCAGCAGCCAGTCTTGGTGCAGGAGCACTGCATCTGCCGCTTTCACAGCTGTTATCCATGCCGGAAGATGAAAAGCAGGCTTTTAAAGTCCTCGGGGCATCGGTTCATTCGCCCCGGGAAGCCCTGCTTGCACAAAAAGCAGGTGCATCGTATGTCATGGCCGGGCATGTCTTTGCAACGGACTGCAAGCGCGGGGTGGCGCCGAGAGGGCTTTCTTTTCTGCGGGAAACATGCCAGGCTGTGCAGATTCCGGTATACGCGCTGGGCGGCATCCAGGCACAGAACGCAGCACAATGCATTCTGGCAGGAGCACAGGGCGTGTGCGTAATGTCTGCGTGCATGAAATACAGGAATGTGCGAAAAGCTTTCGGGCAGTATGGATATTTTTAGGGAAATTGCCGGAACAGCAGCGGCCCGTGAAATGGCTGAAAAAATCAGCCAGAGTGAGCTGTACATTTACAATGGCCCTGGCCATGCTGTGTATGAAGAAGCAAAAGATTTTCATGAACGTGTTTTCAATTTTTTAATGAGATAATCATGTGGTATTCATAATCAGATTGATGTCATAAATAAGGGGCTGTCGCATTAAGCAATACATATATAAGATGTAGTATATAAGAATGATTCGAATAAACTATATCTTGTATCATTTTTCTTAGCGCGACAGCCCCTTCGTTTTTATCTTTAATTTCATATAAACGAAGGCGGGCTGAATGGAAGAAAGAATTCTCCGAGAGAGATGCCCGGCTTCGCATACAAAACAAAAGTATTGATAAATTTAAAAATACGCTTGACAGATTTTTTGTATTAGTGTATTATTCAACTAGTACAGAGGTACAAAAAGAGAAACGAGGTGAGTACATGTCATGGGAGTTAGAATCAGCACGGCCGATTTTTATGCAGATTCTGGAACGCATCCGCATGGACATTATCAGCGGGAAATATGAGCCGGGCGCGAAACTGCCATCCGTAAGGGAAATGGCAGCGGATGCATCTGTAAACCCAAACACCATGCAGCGTGCATTTGCGGAGCTGGAACGCACAGGACTGGTATATGCAAAACGCACGAGCGGGCGGTTTATTACGGAGGACAGGGAAATGAT
The DNA here is from genome assembly GCA_910579075.1 of uncultured Eubacterium sp. GTDB lineage: Bacteria > Bacillota > Clostridia > Lachnospirales > Lachnospiraceae > Eubacterium_J. Next base: position 14,548 of record CAJTSV010000017.1, on the reverse strand, counting down.
AGAAGCATGTAAGGCAGATATTGCCAGGGAAAAAATCAGTCAGTTTATGGAGAACATGCGCCAGCTTGGTTATGGAAAAGAACAGATCATAGAGCTGATGCAGCAGCTTCAGGAAGGGGAAAAGGAATGAGCACATTATTGGAATGCCGCAGGCTCGGCAAACGGTATAAAAGAAAGGAGGCCTTAAAGCAGATTGACTTGAAATTGGAAAGCGGACGCGTTATCGGTCTTCTGGGGCCGAATGGGAGTGGAAAAACAACCCTGATTAAATTAATCAACGGTCTGCTGGTTCCATCGGAAGGGGAGATTTTATTCTGCGGCGGAAAAATCGGCGTGGAAAGCAAAAAGCATATTTCCTATCTGCCAGACCAGACTTATCTGAATATGGACCAGAAGGTGGAAGATACCATCGGTTTTTTTAAAGATTTTTATGAAGACTTTGAGGAAGCAAGGGCTTACGATATGCTTGGGAGGCTGCATATCCAGGCAAAAGACCCGCTGAAAACGCTTTCCAAGGGCACAAAGGAAAAAGTACAGCTTGTACTGGTAATGAGCCGCAGGGCGAAGCTGTATGTACTGGATGAGCCGATTGCGGGCGTAGACCCGGCAGTACGGGATTATATTATAAATACAATTATAACAAATTATGATACACAGGCATCTGTGCTGATAGCAACGCATTTAATTGCAGATATTGAAAATATCTTAGATGAAGCGGTATTTATCAGGGATGGGCAGATTATACTTCATAAATCGGCGGATGATATTCGTATCAAAGAAGGAAAGTCCATAGATGCATATTTCAGGGAGGTATTTAAATGTTAGGGAAATTTATCAGACAGGAAATCAGGGCACAGGGAAAAGTCATGCTGCTTATTCTGGGTGCAATGGCTGCCGCGGAGATTTTTATGATGATATTAATGCTGTTCGAAAGGCATGTGACAGGAAAGATTATTGGAAGCATATATGCGGCGGGATGCGGTATTTACGTCCTGACGATTACATTATCGGCGGTGATTGTCTTCGTGTACCTGTGTTACCGCTTCCATCAGTCGATGTACTCGCAGCAGGGGTATCTGACACATACGCTTCCGCTGAAAACCACGCAGATTCTGCATGTAAAGATTTTTGTATCGTCTGTGTCCCTTTTGGTCATCGCGGGATTCAGCCTGGCGTCTTTTTTGGGTATCGGGATTGTGAGCGACATGTTATATATGAACCGGGCAGCGGCATTGTTTACAGAAGCTTTTCAGGTTATCGATGAATGGGGAATATCCGCGCCGGAGCTGGTGCTGGGCGTGATGCTGCTTGCTGTGGCAGGATGTGTAAGCTCCCTGCTTGTCTTTTTTGCAGGCAGCTCTATCGGACAGCTGTTTCACCGCTCCAAAGGAGCATGGGGAATTGCAGCCGGCATTGTGCTGGCTTATATCAGTGAAATTGTTACCGTTCTCCTGTTTGTCTGGATATTTTTTGCGTTTGGCGCAAAGCTGAATGATATGGTGATGCCATGGTGGTTTATGGGCGGCATAACGCTCGTGATGTTTCTGTGGTCAGCGGTTTATTATTTGATTTGCAGGACGATTGTACTCGGGCATTTAAATCTGGACTAAATAAGAAGAAATGATACAGCTGGATGAGAGGATTCCCTGTCTTTTTCCAAAACCGCTGCGTGCCTGTGAAATAATGTATTGACGGATGCTTCTTAAGGCCATAAAATAAGGGGAAAGAAGTGTCTGGCAGGCTTGGCTCAGGCATGGTGAAAAGGAGGAGAGGGCATTATGAACATTACAATTACAGGCAATCTGGGCAGCGGAAAGACCAGTGTATGCAGGGAGCTGGAAAAAGCAGGATTTTCCATTATCTCTGCCGGGGATATTTTCCGGCAGATTGCAGCGGAAAAAAGGATGACGGTTATCCAGCTGAACGAGGCTGCCAAAAAAGACCGCAGCATTGACGACCTGCTGGACAGCCGCAGCACGGAGCTTGGGAAAAAAATGGACCATACGGTATTTGATTCCAGGCTGGCATGGCATTTTGTGGAAAAGAGCTTTAAAGTATTCCTGCTTGCAGATGTCAGGGAAGCAGCCAGGCGCGTGTATGATGGGGACAGCCGCAATGCGGAGCAGTACGGGGATATGGAGCAGGCGCTGGAAGGCCTCGCGGAGAGGGCCAGGCTGGAGCAGGCGCGTTTCCTGGAGCTTTATGGCATTGATTATTATGATTCAGGAAATTATGACTTGATTATAGAAAGCAGCTGTGCGGCACCGGAACAGATTGCACAGGAAATTATAAGAAATTTTGAACAGTTTCATCAGCGGCCGTTTCCGGCAAAAACCGAGCTGAATTTAAAATGCATGTACCCGGCAGGCCCGTTTGGAAAAGAAGAAAAAAGCAAGAGCGAAGCGGCAGGCAGGTGCCTGAATGAAGAAAAAGGCAGCCAGGGTTTATGCATGGAAAAGCCGGTTTCCATTACTGTCAAAAACGGATATAATTATTTGGGGAAAGATGCTTATGAAGTATCTGCTGCAATTGCAGCAGGCCGGGTTTTTGCTGAAATCGGACATATGGGGATGCAGGAAGCTTCCCGGGCAGGGGATGCAGTAATGACGGAAGATGATATTTGTAATTTTGAACAGGCGGGGGGATTCCGCTATCAGGAAAATCCTTTGCGGGTTCCCGTCAAACCTGGATATAACCTGGATTTTTCCAGAATATTTCATCAGGAATAAAATCTGTGCTGCCGCGGCCTTCTCGTTTTCAGCCTGCCGGGCTGGTGCCTGTGCCGGCCCGGCAGCAGCCTGTGTATGGAAAGCCGTGGCAGCTTTATCAGTCAATGCCGGTTACACTGTAGTTTTCGAACTGTTCGACGGCAAGCAGCAGGGCTTCGTCTGACACCGGGGCATTCTGGTTCATAAATACTTCTGCCCAGCCTTTCTCAATTCTTACTTCTGCCTGTTCGACACCTGGAATGGCTTCCAGGGCTTTTTTTATGGATTCGGCACAGCCTGGGCATGTCATGCCGTCGATTTTCACAGCCTTATAATCCAGCCGTTCTATTTTGAAAATGACCGGGCGCGTGCCGTCGTTGCAGCATGCTATCATCATGCGTTCATCCTTCGTCCAGCCCCGCATAATGCTGCCGCCCTGCAGTGCCGTATAAATATAGCGGCTGATACAGTCCCAGGCTTCTGCACACTGCGTGCCGTCTCCGGCCAGCCAGAATGTGTCTTCGCCGCCATACCGTTCAAAAATAAACGTATCTCCGATATTATAAAACGGGCACGGGCCGGAAACCGGATTTTCCAGGTACTGCTGCTGGTAATCCGGGAAACATTTTTTATCAATGACAGTTACTTTGCATTTGTGCTGCATAATCATTCCTCCAATTCACTTTTTGATTCATTATTCTACCATATGTATATAAATAATGCTATACTTTTGTTTGGGTGTCACGGTTTGCTCCGTTCCAGTGGCAGCAGTTGATTTAAATAGAAAAAAAGGGTATAATAGGAACGGAAGAAAAACGACGGCCGGGCTTATGGCGCTGCGGCTGATTTTGTACAAACAGGGGGAGCATGATGCCATGTTCGGTAAAAAACAGGAGTTTACAAGAGAATTAGAGGAAAAATTAAATATTACGCAGTTTCAGCTGGAAAAACTGCAGACACAGATTCACAGCGTGCAGAACTGCACACAGCAGATACTGCCCCATTTTGAGTCGCAGATTGTTGCACAGAGCGAAATGGATAAAGAACTGACGAAGGTCGTAAGCCATGCATATGATACGCTGGAAGAAACGGGCAGCAGCGTAAAAATCATGGAGCAGCTTGCAATGGAGCTGACTGCCATGCGCGGGCAGCTCGAAGACGAAGAACAGGACAAGAAAAAGATGCAGGATGCGGCAGAAAAGCAGCGGAAACAGGCAGATGCGGCGGCAGAAGAAAGCAGGAGCCTGATTGAACCGCTGACGGCTTTGCAGGAGACCAGAAACGGGTTTTTGCAGGACACCGGAACCATGCGTGAGCAGGTCAGCCTGATGGCGGAATATGCCAAGCAGATGACGGTCACATCTTTAAACTGTGCGATAGAGGCCGGGCGCATGGGTGAGATTGGAAAGAGCTTTATCGAGGCTTCGGAAGATGTCCGGCTGCTTTCCAGTGCATATGAGCGCGCAGCCGCCGTTGCCGGACGCAAGCTGGACGACCTGGAAAAGCGGATCAGCCAGCTGGAGACGCAGACCGCGGCGCTGATAAAAGCCTGCAAGGATAACAGCCTGAACATCACGCGGCTGTCCAAAAATATATCGGAGCAGGAAGAAATCTGCGAAAGGGCGGCTGGACGGCACTATCTGGAAAAAGCCGCGGCAATTTCGGACTTTTTAAAGAAACTTTCACAAAAGCATGATACAATTGATTCCCTGCAGCATCAGACCCTGTCGGATATTGAGCGTATCGGGGAAAGCTTTATGAATGAACAGGAAGCGCGCAAGGAACTGGAACACATTGTTGACCAGATAATCGAAAGCATGCGCAGCTGATACGGGAAAGGTGGTGGCCTATGGGTGAGGTAATGAAAGAGCGGTTTCATTTTCTGTCCAGGGACGGCAAAACAAAAATAAATGCAGTAAAGTGGATTCCGAAATCCGGGAGTGTGCGTGCAGTCATGCAGATGACACATGGAATGATAGAATATATTGAACGGTATGATGAATTTGCCTGCTATCTGGCCGGCAGGGGGTTTCTGGCTGTCGGTCATGACCATCTGGGACACGGGGATTCGGTTACGGATGAAGCGGAATGGGGATATTTTTCAGAGAAAAGGCCGTCAGAAACGGCAGTTGCGGATATGCATCAGGTGACGCGCATTATACAAAACCAGTACCCGGACTGCCCGTATTTTATTCTCGGGCACAGCATGGGTTCGTTTCTGCTGCGCAGGTATCTGACGCTGCACAGCGGGGATGTCACGGGTGCCGTTATCTGCGGGACTGGAACGCAGCCAAAGGCTGTTACGCGGTTTGGCATGCTTGTCTGCTGCCTGATAGGATTGTTCCGCGGATGGCATTACCGCAGCAGGTTTATTACGGAAGTGTCGTTTGGAAAGCCATATGCGCAGTTTGACAAGACCGGGGAAGATGTTTCCAGAAACTGGCTGTCAAAAAACGAAGAAAGCGTCAGGGCATATTACCAGGACCCGCGCTGTACGTTTGTATTTACATTGAATGGATATTTCGGGCTGTTTTCGACCATTCATTATGTCAGCTGCATGAAGCATGTCCGCAAAATACGCAAAGACCTGCCGGTTCTGTTTCTATCGGGTGCCGACGACCCGGTCGGGAACTTCGGGGAGGGCGTGAAAAAGGCATATGCGCAGTACCGTCAGGCCGGAATCCAGGATGTGAAATTAAAGCTTTACCAGGATGACCGCCACGAGATTTTGCAGGAAACAGACCGGGAAAAAGTGTTTGCAGATATTTACCAGTGGTGCCGCAGGCATATGAAATAGTAAGGGACACAGAAGCGGAAAAACGTGGAAACGCAGCAGGAATAAGGTTTTTGTGTTTCAGGGAGAATCGAGATTCTGAATAGAAGCAGAAAAATGTGGAAACGCAGCAGGAATAAGGCTTTTGTATATAGGAGAATCGAAATTCTGCATGAAGGCAGAAAAACGTGGAAAAGCAATAGGAATAAGGTTTTTGTGTTCCTGGGAGAATCGAAATTCTGCGCAGGAGCAGCAGGGAGGAATCAGCGTGAACAGAAATTGGAAAAAATGCAGTATATTAATGCTGGCAGTCATTGCGGCTGTATCAGGAGCACCGGGTATTTCTAAATCCGCAGGCGGGAAGCAGCTGGTGCTGGCAGCAGGCCAGAGCGGAGCCGGCGGAAACGAAGCCGGTGCAGCAGGCCAGCCAGCTGCGGATTCCGGTGCAGGCCAGAATGGAGCCATGGCAGCAGGCCAGGAAGGAACAGGCGGAACTGGTGCAGCATCGGGTCAGGCCAGAATGGGTGAAAACGAAGCCGGGCCATCGGGCCAGGCCGGAGTGGGTGAAAACGGAGCCAGGGCGGATGCGGATAGTATGGCCCAGCCGGATGCAGCATCTGATGCGGGCCAGCCGGAAACAGGAGCAGACGCAGGCCAGCCGGAAGATACAGATGCGGATGGAAACATACATGCAGATATAAAGAAAGAAAATCCGGATATCAGTGCAGAGATTACGCCAGCGGGTTCTGGAAGCGATGATGTCGTCATTCAGGAAAATGACAAGCCATATCTGGCACTGGGCGCGAATCTGAAAGAAGACCAGAAACTCACGGTTTTGAGCCTGATGGGAATTGACCCGGCAAACCTTGGCCAGTACAATGTCGTGACGGTCACAAACGAAGAAGAACACCAGTATCTGGATGACTATCTGGACGCGTCCACGATTGGAACAAGGGCGCTGTCTTCGGTTGTGATTGTAAAGCGGGAAAAGGGAGACGGCATTCATATCGCAACCAAAAATATTACTTACTGTACAGTAGGCATGTATAAAAATGCCCTGGCGACGGCAGGCCTGGAAGATGCAGATGTCATTGTGGCAGGGCCATTTCCATTATCCGGGACAGCGGCACTGATTGGCGCAATGAAGGCATATGCAGATATGGAAAATGCAGATGTGGACACCGAAAGCCTGGATGCAGCGATGAATGAAATTGTCGTAACCGGAGAGCTGAACGAAAGCCTGGGCGAAGATGTACAGACGGAAGAATTTATTGCGTATGTCAAACAGAAGGTTGTCGAGGGCGGACTGCAGGACAAAGCAAAAATACAGGAAGTCATTTCAAAGGCGTGCAGTAAATTTGAAATTGTTCTGGATGACAGTGAAAAAGAACAGATTACTGCCCTGATGGAAAAAATCGGCTCGCTGGATATTGATGTAGACAGCCTGTTACAGCAGGCGGGCTCGATATACGATTCTTTAAAAGAAATGGAAGAAAACACCGGATTTTTTGGAAGCATTGCGGCATTCTTCAAGAATCTGCTGGCAGCAATAATCGAATTTTTCCAGGGGTTGTTTGGAAGCTGAAATCGAATTTTTCATAGATTATGAAAAGCTGAATTAAAATACAGGGCTGCCGCATTAGATAAATGAAACAGGATATGGTTCGTCTGAATCATTTTTGATACGATATCTTGCTGTATTTACTTAGAGCCTGTCTTAAAGAATGCTTTCTGTCAGATGTGTTCCCCAATTTTTGGGAGATTTGCGCCGAATGAAGGGCGCATAGCGGGCTGTGTAACCTGAATTTGGCGTAAATCTCACACAAAGCATTTTTCAAACACGCTCTAAGGCGGCAGCCCCATGTTTGTTCTGAAAGCAGCGCCTGCTATTCTTTGTTCTTTCGCAGCTGTTTTTGTTCAGTCTTTGCTCAGTCCCTGCGCAGTCTTTGCCGTTATCTCCATAAATGTCTTACTCTTGCAAATCCTGCTGTGCCTAAAAGGCTCTGTACCCTGCGGCGGTTTTCCTCGCTGAATCCGGCGGCAATTTCCGGGTTGGCTTCACACAGATAGCTGATAATGCCGTCAATATCCGATTTCATGTTTTTCGGGCACTGCAGGTACAGGTACCTGTTTGCGGTAATGTGCAGCGTATAGGATATGCTGAAATGATACCACAGAAATTTGTGCAGCGTGGAATGCTTGTATACCCAGATAATTTCCCGGATTGGCACAACGGCAGTCTGGTCATCCGCAAATACAATAAAAAAGTTCTCTGTAATATAAATATCCTCTGCGGCCAGCTGCGGCATGGCATCCAGTTCTGCTTCCGCCTGGGCTAACAGTACCTTTGCATCGCCGTAACGGCCAAGATGCCGGCAGGCAGGAGAGAGCAGGGGATTTAAAATATAGGCCGTGCAGGCTGCAAGCTGCATAAGCGCGAAAAGACCGCTCAGAAAGAAAAAGCTTAACAGCGCAATCGCAGCCGGTTTGTTAAATCCAGGTTCGCTTAACAAAAAATCCGGTATCTGTTCCTGGATGCCGGAAGCTGTCCATTCCAAATCTCCGGCAAGGCTGGCCGTCAGCCCCTCATAATCTTCAAAATTTTTCAGGATGCGGACATATACCGTGGTTTTTTCAATATCCGGCAGTCCGGCCTCGCATGAGGACGGGGACAGCAGTACGAGGACGCACTGGCCCTCATAGAACGTATAATAATAGTAGCCGCTTGTAAATCCCAGGAATTTCTGCGTATATCCGGTAAAATGCAAATCAGAAAGCGTAACGGAAACATAAGCAGCATGGCTTTTCTGCAGCTCCTGGAAGGGAACCGGGGATGAGACGTGGCGCACAAATGCCAGCTCTGATACCGGGGATATTATCCAAAAGACTGCTAAAAGCGCCAGGTAAAGGAGCGGGTAAAACAGGCGCCTTTTGTATACGGTTTTGATGCTGTTTGAAATAGAATGTGTGAATGCCGCTGTTTCCAAGGGAACCTCCATGATGCATTTCTGGCATGCCGCTGCCAGAGATGTATTTGTCCTGCGTATTGATTTTAAAACTGCGTGCCTGACAGGGCAGGCTGCTATATGCATTATACATCGAAAATCTGTTTCCGTAAATATGAAAATGAACCAGTATTTATTTTTAAACCTGTTTTATTCGTTGTTTTGTGTTGCAAGAAGCAGGGTGGTGATATATTATTTAAAATATAACCTGTAAAGGCCAGACAGGCTGGACGGCCTGCTAGGGGAAAGGATAAAGGATAGGACATGGAATGTAAAGGCGCGATTTTTGACATGGACGGCGTTTTGTTTGATACGGAGCGCATGTACCAGCAGACCTGGCAGGAGCTTGCCGGGGAAAGGGGGATAGAGCTTGCGGGCGGTTTTGCGAAAGCAATATCCGGCACGAACGGAGCGTATATGCGCCAGGTAATTGAGGAGTATTATCATACTGCGGATGGGACAGGCATTATGGAAGCGTGCATGGAACGGATGCGGGAAAAGCTGTCTGTGCATGTGCCGCAAAAAGCAGGCGTCAGGGAAATGCTGGATTATTTGAAAGAGCACGGGGTGCGGACAGCAGTGGCAAGCAGCAGTACGAAAGCACAGATAGAGTCGAACCTGGATATCTCGGGCATAGCCGGGTATTTTTCTGTAATTGTAAGCGGCACGGAAGTAAAGCACGGAAAGCCGGCCCCGGATATTTTCCTCTGTGCCACAGAGCGCCTTGGATATCTGCCGCAGGAGTGCATCGTATTTGAGGACAGCGAAAACGGGATAAGGGCCGGGCATGCAGCCGGGTGCATGACGGTTCTGGTGCCGGATTTGTTTGAAGCATCCCCGCAAATCCGGCCGCTGTGCACGAAAATCTGTACAGGGCTTGGAGAGGCGCTTGAAATTTTTTCCAATTCTTGTTAGTATGTTAAGGAATGGAAAGACGGGAGACAGGGAAGAATGGAAGCATATACAGGTTTTGCCGGTGTTTATGATATATTTATGGAAGATGTGCCGTATGAAGCATGGCGGGATTTTCTGGCCGGGGCGCTTCGCCGGGAAGGCATTGCGGATGGAATTGTATGCGAGCTGGGCTGCGGGACAGGCAGAATGACAAGGCTTTTGTCCGAATGCGGCTATGACATGATAGGAATCGATGCATCGCAGGAAATGCTCAGTATCGCACAGGAAAATGGCAGCGCCGGGGAGCAGGAGAGCAGGAATATTTTGTATCTGGAACAGGATATGCGGGAGTTTGAGCTGTATGGAACGGTGCGGGCGGTTGTCAGCGTCTGTGATTCCATGAACTATCTGCTGGAAGAATCGGAGCTGCTTGCGGTTTTCCGGCTGGTGAACAATTATCTGGACCCGGGCGGTATTTTTATTTTTGACCTGAACACGGATTATAAATTCCGCACGCAGCTCGGGCAGCAGACATTCAGCGAGCACCGGGACGAAGGCAGCCTTGTCTGGGATAATTACTATGATGAAGAAGAACATATCAATGAATATGCGCTGACGCTTTTTATCCGGGAAGAAAACGGGCTTTACCGCAGATATGAGGAAACACACTATGAGCGCGGCTACAGCCTGGATGAGGCAGTCCGGCTGCTCGGCGAGGCCGGCCTGGAATTTGCCTGGGCCTGTGACGGGGAAGACCACGGGCCGGTGCGTGCAGACAGTGCACGCATCTATGTGGCTGCCAGGGAGTGCAGGAAATGTGCACAACAGGACGGGCTGTCTGGATGAAGCACAATGGTAAAGGAGAAAAATAAAGTTATGGGTGATTATATGGTTCGGGCAGCGGCTGCGGAGCATGCAGTACGGGCGTTTGCCATTACATCAAAGGAACTGACAGAGCATGCAAGGCGTGCGCATCAGGCAAGCCCGGTCGTATCGGCTGCACTCGGCAGGCTGCTGGCAGCAGGGGCGATGATGGGCGTTATGATGAAAGGGGAAGACGACCTGCTGACGCTGCAGGTCATGGGGGACGGGCCGGTGCAGGGGCTTGTCGTAACCGCGGATTCCAAAGGGCATGTCAAAGGATATCCGAATAAAGCAGATGTAAAGCTGCCGCCAAATGCGATGGGCAAGCTGGATGTCGGCGGCGCTATTGGAAAAGGAGTGCTGCGCGTCATCAGGGACATGGGCTTAAAAGAGCCGTATACCGGGACGACCGAGCTGCAGACCGGGGAAATTGCAGAAGACCTGACATACTATTTTGCTTCTTCGGAGCAGGTGCCGTCTTCAGTGGGGCTTGGCGTGCTGGTGGACAGGGACTGCTCCATCCGGCAGGCCGGCGGGTTTATCCTGCAGCTGATGCCGTTTGCGGGGGACGAGGTAATCGAAACGCTGGAGCGCAATATTTCCGGCTTAAGCCCGGTGACCGATATGCTGGAGCGCGGCTGTACGCCGGAAGATATGTTAGGAGAGCTGTTAAAGGGACTGGAAATGGAAATTACAGACAAATTTCCGGCCTCGTTTCAGTGCAGCTGTTCGAAGGAACGCGTGCGCAAAGCGCTGTCGAGTATATCCAGGCAGGATATGCAGGGCATGGCCGATGACAACGAGCCTGTGGAGGTCAAATGCCGTTTCTGTAATACGGCATACCAGTTTGATGCGGATGAGCTGCGCGAAATGCTCTCGGAAATGGAGACGCGGGGGTAACCAGCCAGAAACGCTGAATGATGAAAAAGGAGCTGAGATAGCATGAAACATGGATTTATCAGGGCAGCTGCACTGTCCCCGAAGGTGAAGGTAGCAGACCCGGCGTTTAATGCCCGTTCCATCATTGAACAGGCGAAGGAAGCAGCGGCACGGGGCGCTTCTATTCTTGTATTCCCGGAGCTGTGCATAACCGGGTATACCTGCGGGGATTTATTTTTGCAGGGCCTGCTTTTGGAAGAAGCAAAAAAACAGCTGGCGGTAATAGCAGAAGAAACGGCCGGGCTGGATGCAGTGATTTTTGCGGGGCTTCCGCTGCAGTATCTGGACAAGCTTTACAATGCAGCGGCCGTTTTGAACCGGGGAAATATACTTGGCATTGTACCAAAGACGAGCCTGCCCAATTATGCGGAGTTTTACGAGGCTAGGCATTTTGAAAAAGGAATGCGGCAGACAGTGCCGGTGACGCTGTGGGAAGGCGTTACGGTGCCGATGGGGACAAAGCAGCTGTTTGTCTGTGAGAATTTTAAGGAGCTTAGGATTGCAGCGGAAATCTGTGAGGATGTCTGGGCCCCGGATCCGCCGGGCGTTGCGCATGCGCTGGCCGGTGCCAGTGTGATTGTCAATCTGTCAGCCTCAGATGAAGTGACCGGCAAGGATGCATACCGCAGGCAGCTTGTGGCAGGACAGTCTGCAAGGCTTGTGTGCGGTTATGTTTATGCGAATGCTTCGGACGGGGAATCGACACAGGATGTGGTATATGCCGGACACAGCCTGATTGCAGAAAACGGAACCATTCTCAAAGAATCACGGCGGTTTGGCAGCGAGCCTGTTTATGCGGAAATCGATGTCAGAAAGCTGACGGCGGAGCGGCGCAGGATGACTACCTTTGAACAGGCTGGCACGCAGGATTATACGGTGACGCATTTTCCGCTGGAAATCAGGGAAACGAAGCTGGAGCGCTATATTGACCCGTCGCCGTTTGTACCGGGTGACCAGGCAGAACGGGAGAAGCGGTGTGAGGAAATTCTGGCGATTCAGGCAATGGGGCTGAAAAAAAGGCTGGAGCATACCGGATGCAGGCAGGCCGTGCTGGGCATTTCCGGCGGGCTGGATTCCACGCTGGCACTGCTCGTTACCGTGCGGGCTTTTGATTTGCTGGGCCTTCCAAGAAAGCAGGTTCTGGCTGTGACGATGCCGGGATTTGGCACGACAGACCGGACGTATGAGAATGCAGTCAGCCTGATTCAGTGCCTGGGCGCGGAATTTCAGGAAATCAGCATCCGTGATGCAGTCAGCGTGCATTTGAAAGATATCGGGCACAGTACCGGCATTCATGATATCACGTATGAAAACAGCCAGGCAAGGGAGCGCACGCAGATTCTGATGGATGCTGCGAATAAATATAACGGCATGGTTATCGGCACGGGAGATATGTCGGAGCTGGCGCTTGGCTGGGCGACTTATAATGGCGACCATATGTCCATGTACGGAGTTAATGCATCGGTGCCAAAGACGCTGGTGCGGCATCTTGTAAAATACTATGCAGATACCTGTGAGGACGTGGCACTGCGGGAGGTGCTTTTAGATGTGCTCGATACCCCGGTCAGCCCGGAACTGCTGCCGCCGGAGGATGGCAGGATTTCCCAGAAGACGGAAGACCTCGTAGGCCCTTACGAACTGCATGATTTTTTCCTGTACCAGGTTCTGCGGTTCGGGCATGAGCCGCAGAAGGTCATGCGCCTGGCGAAGCTGGCATTTGCCGGGAAATATGAGGATGGCACGATTCTGAAATGGCTCGGGACGTTTTACCGCAGGTTTTTCTCCCAGCAGTTTAAGCGCTCCTGCCTGCCGGACGGGCCGAAAGTCGGCAGCGTGGCTGTATCACCGCGCGGAGACCTGCGGATGCCGTCGGATGCTTCCGCACGGCTGTGGCTGGATGAAATCAGCAGGATGGAGAAAGAATTGAATGCATGATTCAGATTGGTGAACTGGCAGGGCGTTTTACAGATGAATTTCTTGAAAAGCATAATCATATACCATGGCACGCAATGAAGGGGATGAGAAATCTGCATGCGCATGATTATGACAAGGTGGATTTAAATATCGTCTGGAATACATTGATTGAAGATGTGCCGCGCCTGCGGAAGGAATTAGAAAAAATATTAGAAAACTGCCCATAATGTTATTTATGGGCAGTTTTTGACTGCTTTAGGCATAATCCATGCAGGCGGCAGTATATTTACAGCCGCAGCCCGCGCAGCACCAGCCGCTTTTTCAGCTCTCCGGTACGCACAAGCGCCAGCAGTTTTTTATAAGCTTCTCCATAAACGGCATAGTACATCACAGCTGCCAGTCCGAATGCCGTCAGCACGTCGAACACCGAATGCTGCTTTAACAGCATGGTGGAGAAAATAATGGAAACACAGAGCACGAACGAGGCAGCCCGGCTCACAGGCTTATTCCGGAAGCATTCGCTCTGCCTGAGCGCGATGTGCACGCCGAGGGAGTTATATACATGAATGCTCGGAAACAGGTTGGTCGGAGTGTCCGTCCGGTACAGCCAGCTGACCAGTGCCGTGCACCAGTTGTGTCTTTCAAATTCCAGCGGGCGCAGGTAATGCCCGTTTGGATAAATCGCCGATACGATTAAAAATACGGTCATGCCTGTAAACAGGAAGGCACATATTTTATAGTAATCCTTTTTATTATGGAAGAAGAAATACCCTATCCCGAAGGCGACATATGCAAACCAGAGCAGATAGGGAATAATAAAATATTCACAGAATGGTATGCGCAGGTCTATGGGCATTGTAATAATATGGAATTTTTTTGTTACGGTCTGTTCCAGATACGCAAACCACGCGGCATATAGAAGCAGATACGATAGAATCCACCCATGACGGTACTGATATGCCAGGTTTTTTAAGGAAACAGCCACATTTTTCTTTTTGCAGATTTGCATTTTTCACCCTTCTTTACCTAAAAAATTCAGGTACATCCATACACACGCGAAGCTGCCTGAAATAGTTGTGTCTTTTTATGGCAGCTTCTAAAAAACACCTACACAATGCGGATTATAGCACATGCATTTCCTGCATACAAGCAGGCAGTCACGAAATTAAGAGAGTTTTAATAAAGTTTATGGAAAAAATAAAAATTCATTCGTGAAAACAAGTGGAAAATTGTGCAGTTTTAGAGCCGGGTGAAAATAATGGAAATTGCAAAACTGTCTTTTTGTTGCATTTTACCGGAATATTGTTGTAAATCCGTGATGGGAAATTGCATTTTTGTGCGCATTGTTTATAATATAACATATAAAAAGAAAAATAGCCTGGCAGGCAGTGCCGTCCTTTTGCAGAAAGCCGGACGCGGCATGTGTAGAAATATAAAATCAGACAGAAAGA
>CAJTSV010000016.1:51320-51590 GCA_910579075.1 uncultured Eubacterium sp. | reverse complement strand
TACAGACTGCGCCGCGTAAGGGAAGCGTGTCTGAAATCCCTTGCGCCAGAGGCTTTGGTGCAGCAGATTGTCCCGGTAAACCCAGGCTTTCTGCAGCAGGAAACACAAAGCGGCAGCGGTATGCAGCAGGGGCTTTCCGTTTCTGTAAATGTTTTTTCCATCCACGTAACGGAATCCACACCCATGCCGCTGCTTGCGGCAGTCCTTAAGGTGGTGCGGGATGCTCAATGACGCCACCTGCTTTAAAGCCGTCTGCATTGTCTGCGGCTG
>CAJTSV010000016.1:35537-51310 GCA_910579075.1 uncultured Eubacterium sp. | reverse complement strand
CACCGGCCTGCGCGCTGGGATGGACCAGCTGGCGGCACTCGTGGAAGCACAGACCGGGAACCGGCCGTATATAAAGGACACCCTTTATCTTTTCTGCGGAAGACGCACAGACCGTATCAAGGGGCTTTTGTAATTCCGATATCGGTATTATACAAGATTATCTATCCTGTCACAAATTACATAAGTCCGGCTGATATCCACATCATGCCGGACTTTCGATTTGAAGCTTTTATTTTAATTTTTAACTATTTATATTGCACGCCAATAAATTAACGATTCTCCTTTCCAATAATGCCTTTCATCAAATCCGTATGATATGAATTTCTTTTATTCCCAAAAACTGTTTTTCTGCCGAAACCGATTTCCTCAATGTCTGCAGGAAACTGAGGAAAATTTCAAATTTTTGTATATTTACTCGGATTCTGTCCAAACTCTCTTTTAAAAGCTTTCAGGAAATTGGAATAATCCCGGAATCCGCTCCACAGGCAGGCGTCCATGACCGGGCTGCCTGCGCGGAGCATATCGCGCGCCATCATCAGACGTTTTTTCATAATGTACTGGTACAGCGTAAGGCCCGTAAACTGCTTGAACTGCCTGCCAAGGTAATATTTGCTCGTATAAAACCGGGACGATAAATGGTCTAAGGACAGTTCTTCTGTAATATGGTCATTGATGTATGTAATCATCTGATTGACTTTTCCGGATTCTGTGATATCATGTTTCACGGAATCCGGGCCGTCATAATAGGCCCGGCTGACATATACCAGAAATTCCGTCAGGTACGCTGTCGTCAGGGCCGCACTGCCAGTCTCCCTGCTGCTCCTGGCTTTGGACATGTTTGTACACAGCTGGCGCAGCTGCGCGATGCACTGGCTGTCCGGACGAATCAGCCGGTGGTCTTTGGTCGCTGCATCGGTAAAACAGGCTGTGAAATCTTCATCGTAAAAATATTTCAGGTATTCAAAAAAATCATTGGCAAGCCAGATTACAATGCGCTCATACGGCTTTCCAGGACGGACATCTGAAAAATGAAGGTCTGTGCTGCTGGTCAGGAGAATGTCGCCGGGACGCAGTTTATAGTTTCTTCCTTCAATGACGTAATTGACATTGCCGGACAGAAAGAAAAATATCTCATAAAACGGATGCTGGTGAGATTCTACCGCAGGCGGCGTTTCGTTATAGAAATGATGGAATTCGTAGTAACGTTCTGTCATAAATTGCCTTGGGATAAATTTTTCCTTGTACATAATTCACAAAACTCTCTTTCCAAAGTTAAATAAATTGCATAAAAATACAACATTTTCTAATTATTATATAGCAATATTCACCATATTTCAAGCAGTAACTACCACGCAATCTCTGTTTTTTCCTGATATACTCTATTCTAACAAAACGGTTTTGTGAAAACAGCAATGAAGGAGGATTTTTACTATGAAACGATGTCTCAGATTGCTTGCCGGCATTCTCTGCATGGGGACACTGGCAGCATCCCTTTCCGGGTGCGGGGCTGGCGGGAATGACCACAGACAGATTATCCGCATCGGCCACAACCAGGCAACAGACCACCCTACCAATATTGCACTTATGGCTTTTGAAGAATACATCGAAAGCAAGCTGGGAGACAAATACAATGTAGAGGTATATCCAAGCGAGCTGCTTGGTTCACAGACGGATATGGTGCAGCTGACACAGACTGGCGCCATTGATTTTTGTGTTGCAAGCAATTCCATTCTGGAAACGTTTTCGGAAAACTATACCCTGTTTAACCTGCCATACCTGTTTGCTTCCGCAGATGCATACCATATGTCCATGGATGACCCTGCCATCGTAGACCCGATTTTTGAATCCACCAAGCAGGCTGGCTTTGAAGCCGTAACCTGGATTGATGCCGGAACGCGTAACTTTTATACGGTTTCGACGCCAATTGAATCTCCGGCAGATTTAAAGGGCCTGAAAATCAGGGTACAGCAGTCTCCTACCAATGTCGAAATGATGAGCCTTCTGGGCGGCTCCGCAACGCCAATGGGGTTTGGCGAAGTATACACAGCGCTGCAGTCCAAGGTTATTGACGGCGCTGAAAATAACGAAATGGCACTGACCTCGAACGGGCACGGCGATGTGTGCAAATATTACTCCTATGACATGCACCAGATGATACCGGATATTTTAATCGGCAACTGCGCATTCCTCGATGAGCTGCCGGAAGATGAACGCAGTATTTTTGAAGAAGGCTTCCGTCTGGTCAACACCGTGGAACGGGAAGAATGGGTCAAGGCTGTGGAAGCTGCCAAGGACAAGGCAGCCAATGAGCAGGGCGTTACCTTCCTCTATCCGGACACAAAGCCATTTCAGGAAATCTGTGAATCGATGCATGCCGCCATGCTGGAACAGTATCAGGACCTGTCACCGATTTACAGCAAAATCCAGGAATACAATACCCAATATCCGTCAGAAGCAGAGTAGGAGGGACAGATTATGAAAGCATTTCGAAACGGGATTACCCGCATACTGAACGGCCTGGCAGGAATCAGCTTCCTTGCAATGGTCATCCTGACCTGCTGGCAGGTATTTACCAGATATATCCTGCAAAATCCGTCCACCTGGTCGGAGGAGCTGGTCGGATATCTGTTTGCATGGATGAGCCTTTTAGGCGCGTCTTTAGTGACCTGTGAACGCGGGCATATGAATATTCCGATTGTCGTGGAACAGTTCAGCCTGCCGGTACAAAAAGGTCTGAACTGCCTTGGGGAAATCATTGCTTTTTTATTCTCCGCAACCATCCTTGTATTCGGCGGCGTTCAGATTACATCACTGGCCATGGGGCAGATGACTTCATCCCTTGGCGTGCCGATTGGCATTTTTTATGTAGTGCTGCCGCTGTGCGGTATTTTAAATATGATTTATACAGTTTTTAATATGATAGATATTATCAAGGGCCAGACAGATGAAAAGGAGGCGGCGTAAATGGCAATTCAGTCACTGGTTATTATTCTTATTGTATTATTAGTCCTGCTTGCACTCGGCGTGCCGATTGCATACTCGATTGGAATTTCCGCGCTGGCAGCTATCCTGCAGACCGTGCCGCTGGATATTTCGGTTGTTACTGCCGCACAGAGAACATTCGTCGGCATGAGCAAATTCAGCCTGACCGCGATTCCGTTTTTTATCCTGGCCGGCAACCTGATGAACCAGGGCGGCATTGCAAAACGGCTCGTTGATTTTGTTATGGCAATCCTTGGCAAGCTGCCGGGAGCGCTTCTTGTAACAAACGCCGGAGCAAATGCCCTGTTTGGAGCAATTTCCGGTTCTGCTTCCGCAGCTGCAGCCGCAGTCGGCAGCATGGTAAAAGAAGGTGAAGAAGAACTCGGCTACGACCCTGCATTATGTGCTGCAACCAATGGCGCATCTGCACCATCTGGTTTATTAATACCGCCTTCCAATGCACTTATCACATATTCCCTTGCATCCGGCGGAACTTCCGTAGCTGCCCTGTTCCTTGGCGGGTATGTTCCGGGATTCCTGTGGGCATTATGCTGTATTCTTGTCGGCGTGGTTCTGGCAAAACGCAAAGGCTACAAGGGCGCAGAAGGCAGATATGACTGGAAGAAACTCGGCACTGCAACAATAAGCGCCCTGCCAGCTCTTTCCCTGATTATTATCGTTATCGGCGGAATTGTAGCCGGTGTATTTACGGCAACCGAGGGTTCCGCGATTGCAGTCGTATATGCACTGATTCTCGGCGTGCTCTACCGCAACATTACGCTGAAATCCTTCTGGGATATTGTTGTAAGCAGTGCCAAAATGAGCGGCATGGTTGTATTTTTAATTGGTGTTTCAAATATTCTCGGGTGGGTTATGGCATTTATGCAGATTCCGCAGGCTGTTTCCGCAGCACTGTTAGGACTGACGGATAACTATATTTTAATCCTGCTTATCATGAATGTCATTCTGTTAATTGCAGGCACCTTTATGGATGTTACCCCGGCCATTCTGATTTTTACACCGCTCTTTCTGCCAATCGTAAAAACATTTGGCATGCACCCGGTACACTTTGGGTTAATTCTTGTATACAACCTGTGTATCGGAAACATAACCCCGCCGGTAGGGAATACGCTGTTTGTGGCGATTAAGGTAGGCGATACATCACTGGCAAAAACAATCCCGTATATGCTCTGGTATTATGCGGCAATCTTATTAGGACTGCTTTTAATTACCTATGTTCCGTTCTTAAGCACCGGGTTACCAATGGCAGCAGGATTAATTTAATGATTATTTATTGAGAGGAGAATATTACTATGCAAATGACATTCCGCTGGTATGGCGAAGGAAATGACAGCATCACGCCGGAAATGATTAAACAGATTCCGGGCGTAACAGGACTCGTATGGGCACTGCACGACAAACAGGCCGGAGAAGTCTGGGAAGTCGAGGAAATTGAAAAAGCACGGCAGCAGATTGAAGGCGCAGGCTTTAACATGGACGTTGTAGAAAGCGTCAATGTACACGATGATATTAAAATCGGCCTTCCAACCAGAGACCAGTATATCGAAAATTACAAGACAACGCTGCGCAATCTGGCAAAATTCGGTGTCAAGGTTGTTACCTACAATTTCATGCCGATTTTTGACTGGACGCGAACAGACCTGTTCCACCCGCTGGAAGACGGCTCCACCGCTCTGTTTTATGAAAAAGACCGCATTCACGATGACTACAAGGAAATGGCTGATTATATCTTAAACAACTTAAACGGCATGACCTTCCCAGGCTGGGAGCCGGAACGCATGGCAAAGCTGGATGAGCTTTTTGCAGCATACCGCCCGGTAACCAAAGAAAAATTATGGGAAAACCTGAAATATTTCCTGGAAGCAATTATGCCGGTCTGCCACGAAACCGATATTAAAATGGCAATCCACCAGGATGACCCGCCATGGGATATTTTCGGAATCCCGCGCCTTCTTTGTGACAAGGAAGCAATCGGCCGTTTCTTAAAGATGGTGGATGATGAATACAACTGCCTTTGCCTGTGCTCCGGCTCTCTTGGCGCAAATAAAGAAAACAATGTCGCAGATATTGTCCGCACCTACTGTGACCGGATTGCTTTTGCGCATATCCGCAACGTGCGCCATTATCCAAACGGCGACTTTACCGAAGCTTCCCACCGCGACTGCGATGGCGATACCGGCATTTTGAATATTGTAAAAGCTTACCATGACTGCGGCTATACCGGCTATGTCCGTCCAGACCACGGACGCCATATCTGGGGCGAGAAATGCAGGCCTGGCTACGGCCTTTATGACCGTGCCCTCGGCATTATGTATCTGTGGGGCTGCTGGGATATGCTGGAAAAAACAGAAGGCCCGGTATCAAAATAAAAAAATCCGGCAGAAACGATTCATAAAAAACGGCAGGATAGCAGAAACTGATAAAGGAGCTGCCGCATTAAGAAAAATCATATGAAAACCTACTTCCTGCGGCAGCCCCGTCAATCTGAGAGGAGAACAGCATTATGAATTTACCTTTAAATATTGATTTTACCGGAAAAACCGTTGTAGTCACAGGCGCAGGCGGCGTTTTGTGCGGCACGATGGCAAAGGCTTTTGCACAGGCTGGCGCAAAGGTAGCTGCACTGGACTTAAACGAAGAAGCTGTCAAAAAGCTGGCAGATGAATGCAAGGCAGAAGGATTTATCTGTGAAGGCTACAAAGCGAATGTACTGGAACCGGAAGCACTCGCACAGGTGCATGAGGCCGTGTTAAAAGACCTTGGCCCATGCGATATCCTCGTAAACGGTGCAGGCGGCAACAATCCGAGAGCTACCACCGATAACGAATACCAGCATGAAGCAAAAGAAGGCCAGAAGACCTTTTTTGACCTGGATGCATCCGGCGTGGATTTCGTATTCAAGCTCAATTTCCAGGGAACCCTGCTGCCAACCCAGCAGTTTGCAAAAGACATGGTGGAAAGAAAATCGGGATGTATTTTAAATATTTCTTCGATGAATGCGTATATTCCGCTGACCAAGATTCCGGCTTACTCTGGCGCAAAAGCAGCCATTTCCAATTTTACACAGTGGCTGGCAACGCATTTTGCCGGAACCGGAATCCGCTGCAATGCCATCGCACCGGGATTTCTGGTATCAAACCAGAACCGGGCGCTGCTGTTTAACGAAGACGGCACACCAACCGCACGTTCCAATAAGATTTTAACCGGAACACCGACCGGGCGTTTTGTAGACAGCGAGGAGCTTCTCGGCGGCGTGTTCTTCCTGTGTGATGACAGGTCTGCCAGCGCAATTACAGGCGTTGTGCTGCCGATTGATGCAGGCTTTGCTGCTTATTCCGGCGTATAAAAATACAAAAATGCTTCAAACAGGGCCGGAAGCCCATGGCAGAATATCTGTCCAGGGCTTCCGGCCTTATATGCCTTCAAATTCAATTCCAATCATTGTAAGCCCGCATGCCGGAGCTGTCGGGCCTGCCGCACTGCGGTCTGCCGCGTTCAGGATCTGTGTCATTTCGCCGGGCTTTCGTTCCCCGCTTCCTGCCTGCAGCAGCGTGCCCGCAAGGATGCGCACCATATTGTATAAAAACCCGCTTCCGGTCACGCGGATTACAATCAAATCCCCCTGTTTT
This sequence comes from uncultured Eubacterium sp., assembly GCA_910579075.1. Taxonomy (GTDB): domain Bacteria; phylum Bacillota; class Clostridia; order Lachnospirales; family Lachnospiraceae; genus Eubacterium_J. The sequence goes on along the minus strand of CAJTSV010000016.1, from coordinate 44,678 downwards.
TCGACCGTCAGGCTGTAAATAGTACGCACGGTGGATTTTGCCTGCGTATGTATGGAGCAGAAGCTTTTAAAATCATGCTCCCCGACAAGCAGCCGCGCTGCTTCCTGCATATCCGCCACGTTCAGGCGGCGGTGATAAAAATAAGTATCGAACCGTCGCAGGGGCATTGGAAATGTGCGGTTTAGTATTTTATATTCATACGTCTTGCGGCTTGCACAGCGCCTCGGATGAAAATCAGGCGGCACCTCACAGGAATGCTGCACGACGATGTCATCCGGCAGGCGCTGGTTTAGGGCATAGCTGATTTTATCCGGCGGAATTCTTGTTTCCGTATCAAAAACAGCCACATTTCCAAGCGAATGCACGCCGGAGTCTGTGCGGCTTGCACCGATAACCGTGACCGGCTCTCCGGTCAGCTCAGCCAGCGCCCGGTTCAGGACACCTTCAATCGTAATGCCGTTTGGCTGTACCTGCCAGCCGTTGTAATTCGTCCCGTCGTATGCGACCGTCAGCCTGATTCTTTTCATTCTGATATCTCCAAAATCCCATTATATTTACCTGACTGCCTGTACGTATTGCACAGCTTATATCCTGATATGCAGATATGCCAGGGTACCAGTTTCCAGACTCTCTCTGGTATGGAACCTGTCTCTTATTCTCTGGCGCTTCTCAGAATCGCCGCAGCATAATGACAGCTGCCAGAAACAGCAGCAGCACCGCGTATGCAGCGTAATCACGCCCGGCATATTTTAACGGCTTCATTTTCGTCCTGCCAGCACCGCCCCGGTAGCAGCGCGCTTCCATGGCCATCGCCAGGTCATTGGCCCGGCGGAATGCCGATATAAATAGCGGCACAAGCAGCGGAACCATCGCTTTGGCCCGGCGTATCAGGTTTCCTTGGTCAAAATCTGCCCCGCGGGCCATCTGCGCACGCATGATTTTATCGGTTTCTTCGATTAAAATCGGGATAAACCGCAGCGCGATTGCCATCATCATGGCTATTTCATGTACCGGCACGCGGACGGCCTGCAGCGGCTTTAATGCTTTTTCCAGCCCGTCCGTCAGTTCATTCGGCGTCGTTGTCAGTGTCATAACGGACGTCCCGAGTATCAGATAGGTCAGGCGGAACAGCATGCGGACAGCAGCTTCGACTCCTTCCCCGGTTATGCGCAGCCACTTCCATTCCCAGATAATACTGGTACCGGGTGTAAAAAACAGGTTGAAAAATGCGGTAATCACCATCAGCACCACAACGGCTTTCAGGCCCTTTACCATATATCCGAACGGAACCTTCGAAATCCTGATTACGGCGGCTAAAAATACGGTAATCAGCAAAAGCCCGGCAATGCCGCGGCCTGCAAACACAGCAATCAGAAAAAGCATCGTCCCTGACAGCTTGACACGCGGGTCAAGCCTGTGTATCAGTGATTCCGCCGGATAATACTGCCCTATCGTAATGTCTCTCATCATCGTTTTTCCCAACTCATTTCCAGGCCCCTTTTCCAAGGCATCTTAATATTTCCCGTTCTGCATCTTCCACCGAAACCGCGCTGGTGCTGACATCAAATCCGGCTTCCTTCATTTCGTGCAGCAGATAGGTTACCTGGGGTGCCGCAAGTCCAATCTGTTCCAGCTCTTTGTAATGGCTGAATACGCTGGACGGAGTGCCGTCCGATACAATCTCTCCCTGATTCATCACAATCATGCGGCTGACATACTGTGCCACATCTTCCATGCTGTGCGAAACAAGAATAATCGTCATATGATTTTCTTCGTGCATCTGCGCAATTTGTTCGAATATCTCGTCACGGCCCTTCGGGTCCAAGCCGGCCGTCGGTTCGTCCAGCACCAGCACTTCCGGCCTCATGGCAAGCACTCCTGCAATCGCAACGCGCCGCTTCTGCCCGCCGGATAAATCAAACGGGGACTGGTAATACAGCTTTTCAGGCAGTCCGACATTTTTTAACGCTTCAAATGCCCGCAGCCCCGCTTCGTTTTTCGAAAGCCCCTGGTTGACCGGCCCGAAACAGACATCATCAAAAATCGTTGTTTCAAACAGCTGGTGTTCCGGGTACTGGAATACAAGGCCGACCCTGCTGCGCAGCTCTTTCAGGCTGTAGCCTTCGTCGTAAATATCCTCGCCGTTATAATAAATGCCGCCGCTTGTGGCTTTTATCAGGCCGTTGAAATGCTGTATCAGTGTGGATTTCCCGCAGCCAGTATGACCGATAATGCCGATAAATTCGCCGTCCTCTATTTTCAGGCTGATATTTTTCAGTGCCTGTACCTCATAGGCTGTGCCTGTGCTGTATGTATAATTGACTTTATTTAGTATGATTGACATATTTTTTCAGCTCCTGCAAAAGCTCCTGCCTGGTCAGAATCCCCTCTGGTATGTCCAGCCCCTTCCGGCGCAGGTTATGTGCCAGCAGTGTAATCTGCGGGACATCCAGCCGGTGCGATTTCAGCTCCTCTGGCCTGGAAAATATCTGCCTCGGCGTACCCTGCATCACAATGCTGCCCTTGTCCATAACATAAATCCGGTCTGCATCTGCGGCTTCTTCCATATAATGGGTAATCAGCAGGATGGTCACGCCCTTTTTCCGGTTCAGCTCGTGCACGGTACGAAGGACATCTGCGCGGCCAAGCGGGTCAAGCATAGCCGTCGGCTCGTCTAAGACAATGCATTTGGGCTGCATGGCCAGCACGCCCGCGATTGCGACCCGCTGCTTCTGCCCGCCGGACAGCTTGTTCGGGGAATGCTTCCGGTATTTGAGCATTCCGACGGCTTTTAAGCTTTCCAGCACGCGGCTCCAGATTTCATCGGTCTCAATGCCGATATTTTCCGGCCCAAAGCCAACATCTTCTTCTACCACGCTTGCAATAATCTGGTTGTCCGGATTCTGGAAAACCATTCCGGCGCTCTGGCGCACATCCCAGATGCAGTCATCGTCGCCCGTGTCTTTTCCATCGACCCACAAAGAACCCTCAGACGGGGTAAGAATCGCGTTAATATGCTTTGCCAGCGTCGATTTCCCGGAACCGTTATGGCCCAGGATGGCTATAAACTCACCTGCTTTGATATCCAGGTCGATATGGTCAAGCGCTGTCTGAATCGAATCCACATTGCCTTCTTCGTCACGCCGGATATATTCGTGTACTAACTTCACCGCTTTAATCATGCCAAAATCTATCATGCTTATTCCTCCCAGGACAGCCGGTGCAGCGCGCCTTCCAGCTTCATGCCCCGGAACTGGTTCTGGCGCAGCGCTTCATATAATACGATAGCAGCGGCATTGGACAGGTTCAGCGAACGCACATCGCCAAGCATCGGTATGCGGATGCAGCGCTGCGGATATTCCTTTAGGATTTCCTCCGGAATGCCGGCGCTTTCCTTTCCAAACATCAGGTAACAGTCCGGGCCGTAGGAAACGTCGCTGTAAAGCTGGCGTGCCTTGGTCGTCGCATAATATATTTCTGCGCCTTTATTTTTGTTCTGAAAATCCCCGTAATCCAGATATGTCGTCACATCCAGATCCTTCCAGTAATCCATCCCGGCCCTTTTTAACGCTTTTTCATTCAGCAGAAAACCCAGCGGTTCTATTAAATGCAGCTTTGTGCCCGTTGCCACGCAGGTACGGCCGATATTGCCGGTATTCTGCGGAATTTCAGGCTGGTGCAGTACAATATGTAATGGCATGTCAGGCTCCCCCGGTCCGGCTTGCGGCGTTTGCCTGTTTCAGCTTTTCAATAAACCTGCGGACACGTTCCAGTGCAATTTTCAAATTTTCCAGTGAATACGCATACGATATCCGGATAAAGCCCTCGCCACAGGCACCGAACGCAGTGCCCGGCACGACGGCTACTTTTTCCTCATACAGCAGCTTTTCTGCAAATTCCTCAGAGGTCATGCCAAACTCTTTGATGCATGGAAATACATAAAACGCGCCAAACGGTTCGAAACAGGAAAGCCCCATTTGTGCAAATGCATGCATCAGGTAACGGCGCCTGCCATTGTATTCCTCACGCATGGCTGCAACATCCGCATCCCCGTTAAGCAAAGCATCCACGGCTGCATACTGGCTGTTTGTCGGTGCACACATAATGGCATACTGATGGATTTTCAGCATCTGCTCCAGAATCTGTGCCGGCCCGCAGGCATAGCCAAGCCGCCAGCCGGTCATTGCGTGGGATTTGGAAAATCCGTTAATGACAATGGTGCGTTCCTTCATTCCCGGCAGGGACGCAATCGATACATGGCCTTCCCCTTCGACATACGTCAGCTCCGCATATATTTCATCGCTGATGACATACAAATCATGCGCAAGCACCGCTTCGGCAACCGCTTCCAGGTCGCTCCGCTCCATGACTGCCCCGGTCGGATTGTTTGGAAACGGCAGCACGAGAAGCTTTGTTTTCGGCGTCACAGCGGCTTCTATCTGCGCTTTCGTCAGCCGGAATTCGTTATCCGCCTGCAGCTCGATTAAAACCGGACGACCGCCGGCCAGACGGCAGCACGGCTCATACGACACGTAGCTTGGCTGCGGAATCAGCACTTCATCGCCTGCATCCAGCATGGCGCGCATGGCAATGTCAATAGCCTCGCTGCCGCCTACGGTTACCAGTGTTTCAGACTGATAGTCATATTCCAGCCCGAACCGCCGTTTCAGATAATTTGCAATTTCTATTTTGAGTTCCTTAAGCCCTGCATTGGATGTGTAAAATGTCCGGCCTTTTTCCAGCGAATAAATACCCTCATCCCGGATATGCCACGGCGTATCAAAATCCGGCTCGCCCACGCCCAGGGAAATGGCATCCTTCATTTCGCTGACAATATCAAAAAACTTCCGGATTCCGGAAGGCGGGATATTTACAATTTCTTTTGATAACGGGTTTCTCATGGCGTAATTGACATCCTTTCATCCTTCGGTGCATCTGCGATAATCGTTCCGTGGTCTTTGTATTTTTTCAGAATAAAGTTTGTCTTTGTGCTCAGCACGGAATCGAGTGTGGACAGCTTATCGGTCACAAACTGCGATACCTGGCGCAGAGTCTTTCCTTCCAGCGTTACAAGAAGGTCAAAGCCGCCCGAGATAAGAAACACGGCGTTTACTTCCGGATAGTTATAAATCCGTTCTGCCACTTTGTCAAATCCCATATCCCTCTGCGGCGTAACGCGCACTTCAATCATGGCTGTCACTTTTTCCACGCCGGTTTTGTCCCAGTCAATCAGTGTATGGTAGCCGCAGATAATATGTTCTTCTTCCATGTTTTTCAGCTCCTGTGCAACGACCACCTCGTCTACACCCATAATCACAGCCAGCTCCTTTAAGCTGATGCGGCTGTTTTTTTCTATATATGTCAATATCTTTTCACGCATTTTGATTCTCCCCTGGTTATGCTTCCTGTTTTTGTTCTTCTGCACAGGCAGTTCTGCCTGCATTTACACTACTTTATATAATTCGTCTGCTTTTGGCGGCTCTAAAAACCTGCGTTCCCCGCCGGCATACAGCACGCGGTCATTTCCCTGCACGGCCTTTCCGGCTACGGCTGCAGGAATGCCGGATTTTTCCAGCTCGCGTACAATCGTATTTCCGTCGGCTGCGGCCATCAGCATGCACCCGCTGGAAATCAGTTCATACGGATTAATATCAAAAAATTCACAGATTTCAATGGTCTCCTGGCGCACCGGGATTTTCTTTAAATCAATTTCCAGACCTACGCCGGATGCTTCGGCCATTTCCCACAACGCCCCGAAAATGCCGCCCTCGGTCACGTCATGCATCGCTGCAACCCCGTGTTTTACCGCAATGGAAGCCTCCGGCAGCACGGACAGCAGCTGGTCAAAGGCTTTTGCCCCGTCGATAAACGGCTGGGTAAACCGCGTCCGCAGCTGTTCTTCTTTTTCTTTTGCAATAATCGAGGTTCCTTCAATGCCTGCCCATTTTGTAATAATAATATCCATTCCCGGGCGCGCACCGGCCGTGGAAATAAGCTTTCCTTTCTTCGCCTTGCCGACGCCAACTACGGAAATAAGTGGCTGGCATACCGCCTTTGTCACCTCGGTATGCCCGCCCATAATCTGTACATGCACTTTTGCGCAGGCTGCTTCTGCCTGCGCTATCATGTGCCGCATTTTCTGTTCACTGACCCGTTCCGGCAGCAGAACCGTCAGCATAATGCCGACCGGCTCTGCCCCGGCGCTTGCCAGGTCGTTGACGGTAATCTGCACGGCCAGCTCCCCGATATCCTGTACCGTTCCGGTAATCGGGTCGGTGGACATCACGAGCATCTCATCCTCTGCTACGGTTACTGCCGCACAGTCTTCCCCGACGGAAGCCCCTAAGAGCACTTCTTCCCTGCGGGTATGAATCTGGTTTAACACAGACCGTTTGAGAACAGCCTCTGGTATTTTTCCTATTTTCATAACCTGTCAGTCCTGCGATTCTTCTTCATTTTCTGCCTGTTCGCTATCTGCGGATGTCTCCGCCTGCGTCTGTTTCTTTTTTACAGCGGCTTGCGAGTCTTTTTCCTGCACCTTATTTTCTTCCTTTGGCCTGGCTTCTTCTTTCGGCTCCTCTTTTCCGGCTGTGGATTCCTGCTTGGAATTTTCTTTCGGTTCTTCTTTTTTCACAGGCTCCTCTTTTTTGCCGGTTTCTTCTTTTTTGTCACCCTTATCCTTGTCATTTTTATCCGGTTTATTTTCTTCCGGCTGTGCATCCGGGTTTTCACCTTCCGGATTTTCGCCTTCCGGGTTTTCTTCCGGTACTTCCGGCTGCACCGGACGCGCTGCAATCGAAGCCGCTGTCTGAGCTGCCGCATAAATGGCCCCTTCATTCTGGGACGCAATGGCATTCTGGATATACGCCCTTGCTTCTGCGCTAGCCGTATTGGTACCTACAACAATAATTTTCGGCGATGCGCGGTAATTGCTGTTATTAAATTCTTCCCGGCTCTTTTCCACGCCGCCTTCTTTTACAATTTTCCAAAGCTTTGCAGACTTGCCGACATGCGCGGACTGCTGCACCGATACATACCCGACATTATGGCTCGCCGAGCCCTGAATCTGTGTCGCCGGGTGATTTTCGCTGATAATCTCGCTTTCAAAAATAACCTCACGGTCATCCGGCCTTGTTTCCTGTCCGTATATATTAAATGTAATGATGCCGCCGCCTGTAATGCCTTCAATATAAACCGGCGCATCGGTGCTGTTTTTAAACTTCAGATCTTTATAGGTTCCGGCAATCGCCGCATCCATGGACGGATTGACATAATTGACAATCATCGAATGCGGAAAACGCTCGGTTACCGCAAGCTCCGCTTTGATAACCGCATTGTAAAGTGTCGTTGACACCTGGCAGATTCCGCCGCCATATGTTTCCACAACGGTTCCGTTTTCGTAAGAGCCTGCCAGCGCATAGCCATGCTCCGCGTCAAACGGGCTGACCGCTTCGTATACCGAAAATTCATCGCCCGGATATAACAGCGCGCCGTTAATCAGGCCGCATCCATTCGATACGTTCATCGCGCGTCCGGCACTCGAGCTGCTGTAATTGGTCGAAAACGTACCGAGCACATCCTTTACCTTGGACAGTTCTTCCTTTGAGCCGCGCGGCTGTACGACATCCGCAGCCAGCTCCAGCTCGGCAGCTTCCAGCTTCCAGTCATTTGCAAGATAGCTGGCAATTTCCTGTGCGGATTTTTCTACGTTGACCGCAATTCCTTCTTTGCCGCCTGTAATGGTAAATGCCCCGTTTTCACGAATCAGGCCGCCGTCCTCTGCTTTCTGGTTTACTTTATTTTTATTTTTGGAAAGAAAAGACTGAATCTTTGCTTCATCCGTGTCAAACGAAATGTCCAGCGTCTTCGGCTCATGCTCCAGGTCTTTTTTATCTTTATACCGCGTGATAAGGCTTCCGCTTTTGCCAATCATGACCGCTTCGTCCACAACACCTGTATTTTCCCATGTTACGCCAAGCTGCTTTGCAGTTGCCGTTATCTTTTTATCGTTTACGCGCAGCGTGAATTTTGTCTTCTGCACGTCCTGCACATAACTGTCCACGGCCTGCCTTGCTTCTTCGCCACTCATGCCCCCGACAGCAACCTCACCGATATAAATATTATCAAGTATCTTATCGTCCTGTTTCGAATCCGCATATGCTGCGTTTGCTGCAAATCCCACGGTCAGAACCGCAGCAGCTGCAAGCGCGCCAGCCGCAATTTTTTTCACATGCCTGTTCACCTGAAATTTCACAATACCTCCACCCTTTCTTCTAAATATCAACCGTTCCCTGCGCTGTGCAAAAGCCCTGCACCCACTTATCCTTTTATCGGCTGAATACGCCTTTTTTTCAAGCGCAATAGTCACCAATATATTTGACAGAAACGGTTTTGTTCTGTATATTATATACGATAATATTATCATCGGTAATATTATATACGATATCTGCTTTTTCCATGACAAAAGCACTGCCGCAGCAGACATTGCCAGTTTTGCCAGAAACAGCTGCGGCTAAATAAGCGCTGCCGCTACGAGCGGCACAATCATTGCAATAGCCAGGATAATGCAGATAACCGCTGCTGCTGTCCGTTTCTTTTTCGATGTATAAATCGTTGTTTTTGTTTTGCCTGATTTTGACATCATAACCTCTTTTCCCAGGCCTGTGAGCCTGTATATATTTTTATTTTAAATGCCATTTATAAAAAACCGGTTTTCACTACTACTTTCAGAAAGGATGCGATTTTTATGCCACTGCTGATTCTGCCTTTTATTTTGATTCTCCTGTCCACATTTTCCCTGTTCCGCAACCGCTCCCAGCGTGCGATGCAGAAACAAAAGGAAGCCTTCTGGGAAAAGGAACAGCGTGCCAACCTGACAAGAAAGCAGGATATCAGCGGCCTGGATTACATTCAGATACCGCTTGATTCCTTTCCAGTCGGACAGTTTCCGGACGAACGGCTCTCCTCGCTGGAACAGACGCTGGAACGCCTGGGCAGCCGGCAGATTCTGAATCTGTCGGGCATTTCCAATACCGACCTCAAATTAAAGTACGGGGCCGCAAACCTTCCGGTTTTATCGGACTGTGATGCAAACTTTACAACGCTTGCCACCGTAATTGTCTCCTATGGCGAACGGCTCCC
>CAJTSV010000016.1:0-35527 GCA_910579075.1 uncultured Eubacterium sp. | reverse complement strand
GCTCGGCCACTGGCAGGAAGCCATGCGCGTGCTGGAATGCGGCGTTTCCTGGAAAACCGATATCAGCAAAAATTACACGCTGCTCGGCTCCCTGTACCGGGAGCACGGCGAAGGCGCAAAGCTGGCGGCACTGGCAGAAACCGTGCGCGGCATGGACCTTCTGCTGAAAGATTCCATCCTGGCCCAGCTGGATTAGCTGCGCATATCTGCACATCCAGGCGGGCATCCGCCATCCGGCTTTGGAATCCGCCCGTACTGGGAAATCAGCCGGTCAATCTGCCTGGACGCTTCGTTTTTGGTCAGCGTTTCCCAGGAGACATTCAGTACGATTCCGTGATAATCAGCCAGCTGTTTCAAATGGTTTTTCTGCCTGTTTGTAGCTGGCTGCTGTTTTTTCGTTTTGTATACAAGCGGGAACGGCACAAACAGTTCCGGCTGTGCCGTTTCATGCGCCGCTTCCAGAAGTTCATACAGCTCCATTGCCGCCAGCGCGTCATCCAGCGCACGGTGCCTGTGCCCGCACACGATGCCGAAACGGCCGCATAATGCCTGAAGCGTCTTTTTTTCATCCGGCGGCAGTACTTTCCTGGCTATTTTCAGCGTATCGATTCCCTGGCGCTCAAACGGCGTATTCCGGTTGATGGCCGCCTGCTTTAAAAATCCATAGTCAAACATGACATTGTGCCCAAGCAGGGGGCTGTCACCAAAAAATTCCATGATTTCCGGGAATACCTCATCCATTTCACGGCCCCCTGCGGCCATTTCGTTCGTAATGCCGGTCAGTGCAATCACTTCTTCGGATAATTCCAGATGCGGGTGAATCAGCGCCTGGTATTCTGCTTCCACCTGTTTATTTTTTACCCGGACAGCTCCGATTTCCAGAATGCTGTCCCGTTTCGCATTCAGGCCTGTCATTTCCAGGTCGACTGCCACATAATTTTGAATTTTCAAATTTTCTTATCCCCTGCCTTACACAAATCCTGCAGAAAGCATTCGCTGCATTTCGGGCTTCTGGCGATACAGATGCTGCGCCCGAAGGTAATAATCTGCATGTTATATAAAATCCAGTGGTCTTTTGGCAGTACCTTCATCAGATCCTGCTCGATTTTATAAGGGTCAGACTCTTTGGTAAAGCCAAGCCGGTTCGAAATGCGCTTTACATGCGTATCAACTACAATGCTCGGCTCGTTGTAAACATTGCCCCGGATAACGTTAGCCGTCTTGCGGCCCACGCCCGCAAGGCTCGTCAAATCTTCCAGCGAGGAAGGCACTTCCCCGTGAAATTTTGCCACAAGGTCACGGCAGCAGGAAATAATGTTTTTTGCCTTGCTGTGGTAAAAGCCGATGGAATGAATGTCCTGCTCTAATTCTTCCAGCCTTGCATCTGCAAACTTTTCCAGTGTGTCGTATTTGCGGAACAAATCCGCCGTTACGATATTTACCCTTGCATCCGTGCACTGGGCGCTTAAAATAACTGCTATCAGCAGCTGCCATGCATTGTCATGGTTTAAGTAACACATTGTATCTGTTCCGTACATGTTGTCCAGACGTTCTAAAATCCGGGCGGTGCGTTTCGTCATATGTATGCCTCCTGCTGGATGGATATGCATCTGCCAGTTCTAAATAAATGCCATGCTGTACTAGATGATAGAGATTTTTCGTGGATTTGTCAATGATGTTCATGATTAATTAGTACGAAAATGACTGCGAATTTTTGGATGTATTGACAAAAAAATGTTCGATGGCCCCGGCTGGCAGCTTCCTGCAAATCTTTACAGGGCTGCCAGCCGGGGCCTTTGGATTATTTTTATCTATTTTGCTGTTTTTACTTTTCTGGTGCTTCTTTTGGAAGCTTTATGGCATCCGTGCGCATCACAAGCTTTGTGACAGCGTCCGCTTCGTCCAGGGCCCCGCACAGCGTCCCGTAGCTTTCCCCGGCCTGTGCAATGGCACTGAGGCGCTGCGACAGCTCTTTGATATCTCCGCGATAAGCATCTGCCATTTTCTGAATGGCCTTTCTGTCAAATTCATCCAGCCCGTCACTCAGCTGCTGTGCGCCGTTACTCAGCTTTCCGACACCGCTGCTGATCTGGACAGCCCCGTCTTTCAGCTTTGCCGCGCCTTCCTTTAACGACGCGTTGTTTCCAGCCAGCTCATCTGCACCGTTTAACAGCTGCCCGATTCCGCTTCGCATCGCCGGGATGCTTTCTGCCAGCTGCTTTGTACCCTCGCTCAGTGCTTTTGTGCCCGAGACAAGGCTGTGGCCGCCTGCGCTGTCCGCAGCCTCAATGGCCCCTGCAATCTGTTTTTTCGCAGATTCCGCGCCCGATACAGCCGCTGCTGCACCGGCCTGCTGAGCCGCTTCTTTGCATGCCTGCACCACCGATTCCCCGGCAGATGCCGCTCCTTTTTCGGCCATGCCGCCTGTAATCCCGGCTGCCAGAGAGGATGACAGGCCGCCGTTTAAAACTGCATTTGCAAAATACGCCGCATACGTGGTCTCCGTGCCCGGCACCAGGGACTGGCAGCTTTCCGGCGTATAGCGCTGCCCGGATGCATCCGTAAATCCATGCTCTGCATAATACTGCGCCAGCGCCGCCACAACGCCGTCGGACGTCAGCCCCTGCGCCTGCATGCCCTGCTGGATGCCGGCCTGGACAGACTGCACGGATGCTTCGTTTGTCATGGTCTGTTCAAAATTCTGCACGGCTGCATCATAAATTTTCTGGTAAGCCTTTGTGCCTGCTGCAAACTGTGCCTCGATGGCCCGGGATGCCTGTTTTTCAATGGCGGCTTTTTCCTTCATCAACACCTCTTCCAACGCCATCATCATTTTCCCTGTCATCTGTGCATGCAGCGTCTCATCCAGCTTCTGTACGCCGTTACGGATTGTCTCCGCACTGGCCTGCAGCGTCCCTGCCCCGGATGCCAGTGCGCCGGAGCTTTCATGGAGCGTGCGTATGCCGTCTGCAAGCTTTGCTGCACCGTCTGTATAAGCATGAATGCCAGCTGCCAGGGAATCTGCCCCGGCCGAAAAGCTGCCCATGCTGTCCTTTAATGTGTCCAGCCCGCCCGCAAGCTCCCCGCCGCCGTTTTTCAGCTGGCCCATGGCATCCGTCATTTCGTCCATCGAGCTGTCCATTTCCTCAAAATCCAGGCTCTGCGAAAGCCCGCTGCCGGACATCAGCCCTGCGGATGCAACCGTCACTGTCATTTCCAGCGAAAAGTCTTCCACATCCGCTGTCACTTCGACATAATCCGGGAAATCCATGTCTTCCTCAAAATCATCCTCCGTCACATGCAGGCTTTCTTTCAGCCCCGGCACGGCAAATCCGGCTGCAATTATCCGGTTTCCATCCGATAATACCCGGCCGCGGTTTACCCGCACATTGCGGAAATTTTCATCCAGCACCATGCCGGAAATCACGGTAAACGGCACAAAAACCGTTTCTTTCCTGCCATTGATATCAGCTTCTGCCTGTGCGTGGTTTTCATAATCAAACCGGATAGTTACCCTGCCGCTCTTTCCGGCCAGCTCCTGCGGCGTTATCTCCCTGCCATCCAGATAATATGTCAGCTTCTGTGTCACCGGCATCTGTTTGTCAGTCGTGCCCCGGTAGTAAATGTCGTTTCCATCTGCCTGCCATGTAATCCGCTTCCCATTCTGCGTAAAGGACTCCTCGCCCTTGACATTTTCAATGTCCGAAAGCTCTGATATATCCTGCAGCTGCGCCTTTTTGGAACCATTTTTCAGCCAGCTGCTGACAATGGTCTGGTTCACCGTGCCATCCGCATCCGAAATCAGGTAAATGGTTTCTTCTTTCCCGTCCAGGCTCTGGACTGCTTCCGGCGCGCTGCCAACCACGGACACAAGCTTTCCGGCCAGGCTGCCCGTTTCCCCGGACTCCTCAGAGTCTTTTTGTGCCACATCCGCTTTCTCATTTTTTACCACGCCCGCCTGTATCTGATATGCCCCGATGCTGCCCCCTGCAAGGGCTATGCATAATACGCCGGCTATCACGCGGATAGAAAATTTATGTTTATATGTTTCTTTTAATTCCCTGAATTTCATAAAACTTCCTCCTAGACTATGTTGGACGGTTATCTGGCCAGTTCCGCCTTTATTTGCTTCTCCCGGTTTAAAAATCCCATGCTCGTTTTACAGATTGCTTTATCAAACATCATAAACATCGCTGGCAGTATAAATGCCACAACCAGAAAGCTGATAACCGCTCCCCTTGCAAGCAGCACGCACAGCGCGCTTATCATATCAATGCTTGAATACAGCCCGACGCCAAAAGTTGCTGCAAAAAAACTCAGGGCGCTTACGAATACCGACTGCAGGGAGCTGTTCAGCGCCGTGGAAACAGACTGCTGTTTTCCCATTCCCTGATATCTGGCTTTTTTGTATTTATTGGTCATCAGAATCGCATAATCCACCGTTGCGCCAAGCTGTATCGTGCCAATTACAATCGATGCGATAAACGGCAGTACCGTGCCTGTATATGCCGGAATGCCCATATTGATAAAAATGGCAAATTCTATGACCGCAACCAGAATCACCGGCAGCGAAATCGATTTTAATACCACTGCAATAATCACAAAAATAAGCACAATCGAAACCGTGCTGACCGTTTTAAAATCCCGGTCGGTAATGGTAATCAGATCCTGTGTACACGGTGCTTCCCCGATAAGCATCGCTGACGGGTCATACTGCTTGATAATCCGCTTTATCTCGTCACACTGCGCATTGACTTCATCCGAAGCCGTCTTATATTCCGATACCAGAAACATCATCTGGTATGTTCCGTTATCCAGCTTTTCTTTATAGGAATCCGGCACCAGCTCCTGCGGCACCGCAGGCCCGAGCAGCGAATCGATTCCGATTACCTGCCGGATGCCGCCGACCTCTTTTAATTCCCGCAGCATATTTCCTGCCTGTCTGGAATCCAGGCTGCTGTCTGCAATCACGACATGCGTCGCACCCATATGGAACTGTTCTTCCAGCTTTGTATTTGCCATTACGCTTTCCAGATGCTCCGGCAGCGTGCCGGCCAGGTCATAATATACCTCATTATGGGTGTACCCATAAACAGCCGGCCCTAAAATAACCAGAAACAGCACCGCAAATACCACATATTTCTTTGTAACAAAATCACCAATCACGCCCAGGTCCGGTATCAGCGCCCGGTGCCTGGTCTTTTCCACTGCCCGGTCAAATACGAGAATCATCGACGGCAGAATCGTCACGCATCCAATCACGCCAAATACCACACCCTTTGCCATTACAATGCCAAGGTCCAGCCCGAGCGTAAAGGTCATAAAACACATGGCCAGAAACCCGGCTACGGTCGTTATCGAGCTTCCGACAACCGAAGAAACGGTATTGGAAACCGCATGTGCCATGGCGCGTTTCTTATCGCCCGGAAAACGCTCCTGGTTCTCCTGATAGCTGTGCCACAGGAAAATCGAATAATCCATCGTTACCGCAAGCTGCAGGACAGCTGCCAGCGCCTGCGTGATAAAGGAAATCTCTCCTGCCACAAAATTTGTGCCCAGGTTGTAAATAATTGCCATCCCGATGCTTAACAGAAAAAGCACCGGAATCAGGAAGGAATCCATGGCCAGGGCCAGCACCAGCGCCGAAAGCCCGGCCGCAATGGCCACATACATGACCGCTTCGCTGTTACATATTTTTTTAATATCTGCCACGACTGCCGACATGCCGCTTAACAGGCACTGCTGCTTTGTCAGGCTGCGGATTTCTTCCACCGCATCGAGCGTTTCATCTGCCGACATCGAGGTGTCCAGCATGACAATCATCAATGTGGCATTTTTCTCTTTATTTTCAAATAATTCTTCCATATCTTCGGGCAGCAGCTCCAGCGGAACCGAAATATCTGCAAGGGAATCCTGCCAGAGCACGGCTTTCACATGGCTGACCTGTTCTATCTCACGCTTTAGCGCCGCTGCGTCTTTCTGCTTCATTCCTTCTACAACAGCTACCGAAAATGCCCCTGTTCCAAATTCATCCAGCAGGATATCCTGCCCTTTCATGGTCTCAATATCTTCCGGCAGATAGGATAAAATATCATAATTAATCCGGGTATTCAGATAGCCAGCCACGGACGGAACGAGCAGAAGCAGGCTGAGCATTAAAATCGGTATTCTGAATCGGACGACCCCTTTTCCAAATTGAATCATGCTTTCACATCTCTTTCTTTCATCTTTTCTTCATCTATTTTTATCTGTTTCCTGTCTGTTTGTGTACCGGTACAAAAAGCAGTATACAAAAAAAGACTGAATATGAAAATATTCAGTCTTTGAAAACCGTAACCAGATTTTTACATTTCCCTTACCGGCGTCATCTCTGCTATACAAAACCGCAAAACTGTATTGCATCAACAGACATCCCGGACTATAAGTCTTTCAGCGCATCCTCCAGCGAATGGCTCATCATATACTGATACAGCTCCGCCAGTTCTTCGGCCGAAATCGTCATGCCGCTCTGAATCCATTCTATCATGACAAAGACCATGGACTGGCCGTAATACTGCGCCAGCCTCTCCGGCGTAAGCCATTCATATCTGCGTTCCCTGCGTGCCCGGTGTTCTTCGCACACTTCTTCCAAAAGGCTTTGCAGGCAGTGCTGTGAAATGCCAAAAAACGAATTCTGTCCTTCCAGCCGGCTGACCTTTAAATAAAACTCTTTTTCCTTTTCCACATTCAGAAACAGAAAGGTCATTGCCTGTGTCGTCAGGCCGCTGCGTACAAACGGCCGGATTGGTTCTATCAGATCCTGGCTGATAATCCATTCCAGCAGCTCGTATTTATCCTGAAAATGGTTGTAAAACGTCGGACGGATTACTCCTGCCCGGTCTGTAATTTCTTTTACTGTAATCTTTTCAATCGGAGTGCGGCACGCCAGCTCCTTAAAGCTGTCCGCCAGCAGCCGGGCTGTGTCCCTCTTTCCCTGACCAGTCATTTACCGCTTTTCCTCCAGCTTATTGCGCCACATATCTTCCGGCACCGGCATCATCTCCTTTGTCCCTTCCCGCCAGCAGATAAGCTGATGCGTCGATTCCAGCCGGCATACCCAGGTATTGTCATAAATACCGCTTGTTTCCAGGTCTTTTTCCCCCATCAGCCAGACTTTCTTTCCCTTCATCGTCAGGCCGTATACCTTTGCAAACACAATCGTGTTCGTTTCGTTTTTTTCCGGTTCATCAACCCGGTAAATAAATGCCTGCGGCTGGAGCCTGTGTCCGTTTACCACAAACCCGTTTTCCAGCCGGTACTGGACACTCAGAATGTCCAGAATGCCATTATCCAAATACGCCGCCATATAATCCCTCCCTCGTTCTCTCAAATAAATTGCAGAATTCACCAGATGCTGCTGCCAGATACTGCCGGCTTTTTTCAGACACTGTTTTTCATTCATCAAATACAGCTGTCACAAAATATCCTTTTGGTGTTTCCTTGATTTCCGTCACGGTTCCTTCGGCTGATTTGAGCCGCTCGCGGAATGTATAATTTGCGGACATTGCAAACGCATTGCCCAGTGTATAATAATAGGAATCCGGAAGCCTTCCTTCCGTAACCGGAAGCACGTCTCCTTCTTTCAAAAGCCCGGTGCGTTCCATTTTAAACTCCATTTCCCGCAAAGCACTTCCCCCGCTTTCATCCCTGTATCAATCGTCCTGTTCCACAACATGCGCTTCCACGTCAATCGGCAGGATTTTCTCTGCCGCATGCCTGACAGCCTGTATCGTATGATGCACAATAATCATATTGGAAATCCCATCATAAACAAGCACCAGTCCAAGCAGGCGCACAGCTACCGTAACGACCCCGAACGAATCACAGATACATACGACGCCAAACACACTGTTTAACAGCGCCAGCAAAAACAGCACCGTCCACCGCTCACTGCCGCTTTGTTTTGCTTCGGAAGCCATCTGGAAATCCCTCAGGCTGTGCACCAGTAAAATCACGCCAATCACAATCGGCACAAGCGACGCAATCGATTCCGGCGTAATAAAAATCCACACACCCAAAAGCAGGAATATCAGGCCGCCCGTAACAGCCAGTATGCCCCTGCCTTCTACAAAATAGCCGAATAAATAGACCGCGCCCATAATAACAAGAATTGCTCCCAGAATCCGGCAGATTAACCCCGTCACTTCCATCGGCCATGCAATCAGCACAGCGCCCAGTGCAATGGTCAAAACGGCTGTGACATATGCTGCTATCCGAAGTTTTTTGAAAAGTTCCTTCACGTGCATCACTCCTTATCCTGACCGGCCGCAGTCCGCTGTATTTCAGAAAACAGGCCGGTTTCTTATATCAGGCATTATAGGGTATTTGCATGAAAATGACAAGGGCTGGGCAGGTAATTTTTTGAAAATTTATTTAACAGTAAAACCTCTGCATTTTCAAGGCTTTGCGCGCCTTTTTCCAGATTCCTGCACAGAATTTTTGTGAAAAACTCCTATTTACATCTGTAAGCTTCCATGCTATGATTTCTGCACCGGTTCGGCGTGCCGGTGCCTGTCCTGGCAGTACTGTCTATTTACTTCAGGAGGTATCTTTATGACACGCAAATCTATATATTCTGTTTTATCGGTTATCGTTTTATCCATACTGCTGCTGTTTACCCCGCTTACCCGCATGACCGTAAATGCCGCGGGCCTGCCGCCGCTGATTGTGCTGACCTGCTATTCCAAAACAATGGCAATTGGCGACGAATACCAGCTGACTGCCGTATCGTCAAACTGGAAGCAGCCTTCGTTTAAAAGCAGCAAATCTTCCATCGCTTCCGTCAATACGTATGGGCTGATTACTGCAAAAAAAGCCGGCACCTGCAAGATTACCGCCAAAGTCAAGGGCGCAGAAGCATCCTGCCTGATAACGGTAAAAGCAACCACTCTCTCCCTCAGTACCGGCAGCCTTTCCCTTTACCGCAAGGGCACGGCGAAGCTGTCCGCAGCAGTTTCCAACGGGCACCCGGCTGTCTGGAAATCCAGCAAAAGCAGTGTGGCCACCGTCAGCCAAAACGGGCTTGTCACAGCCATAAAGCACGGAACCGCAAAAATCACAGCCACCGCAGACGGTGTTTCCAAAACCTGCACCGTAACCGTAAAGCAGCCAAAAATCAGGCTTTCTTCAACAGAACTGACGCTGGCTTCTGGCAGCACGCACCAGCTTTCGGCTTTTGTATCATCCGGCAATGCCCCGGAATGGAGCACAAGCAACCAGAATGTGCTGTCCGTAGACCAAAACGGAAGAATCCGTGCACGCAAAAAAGGACGGGCATATGTCTATGCCCGCGAAGACGGTATCAAAGAACGCTGTACCGTTACGGTTACAGACGTATCGGAATAGGCCGCATGCACCTGTACACACTTATATACTAACACCACCTGCCACAGGCACACATCCTGTTTCTTTTGAAATCCTGTCACGTTTCTGCATACGGATGCATGGCATTTTTCAAGAATAACATGTTTCACAAATGACATGTTTCACAAATAACATGTTTCACAATTCAGCATTTTTTCATTTATCTGTACAGCCGGCATGCACCGGCACCGAACCGGATTTTTTTCTGCAGTCAGATAACCCAGTCCCAGATGCATTCCCCGCCGCCATCTTTTGGCGGGTCAGCCTGAAACACCATTTCCGGCGCCTTTAAGGAAACCTTGGTATATGCCGGAACCGATTCCGTAATAAACGTATTGCCCCCGATAATCGAATTGGCCCCGATAACGGTTTCGCCGCCCAGAATCGTAGCGCCCGAATAAATCGTTACGTTATGTTCTATCGTCGGATGCCGCTTGACATCGGCTAAAAGCTGCCCTTTCCTTGTAGACAGCGCGCCAAGCGTCACGCCCTGGTACAGCTTGACATTGTTGCCGATTTTTGTCGTCTCCCCGATGACAACGCCGGTTCCATGGTCGATAAAGAAATATTCCCCGATATCCGCTCCCGGATTAATGTCAATTCCGGTACGGCTGTGTGCATATTCCGACATAATGCGCGGAATAAACGGGACGTTTTTTTTGTACAGCTCATGAGCCATGCGGTATACAAAAATTGCAAACACGCCCGGATAAGACGAAATCACTTCCTGCCTGCTTTTCGCAGCCGGGTCACCGTCAAAACCTGCCTGCACATCCTTTAGCAGCATGCTCTGGATGTCTGCCAGCCTGCTGATAAAATACCGGGCTGTTTCATCTGACTGCTGCGCAATCTGCTCCTGAGACTTGCTCTCATTCGTATAAAGCAGCGCGATTTCTATCTGCTCGCGCAGCTCTTTGCGGATGCTGTTAAGCGTATTGCCGGCAAAATATTTCGCATCCACGGATGCAAAGTTTTTTTCCTCAAAATAGCCGGGAAACATCAGCGCGCGAAGGCGTTTTATCAGTATAATAATATTGCTGCGGCCTGGCAGCCTGCGGTTTTCTTTTGTTACAAATACCTCGTCTGAAATATAATTCCGGGTAATTTTTTCAACTACCTCGTCAAAGTCCATAATTCCTGCTTCGGACATGACTGCAATGCCTCCTTCCATGTTCTATGTCGTATATCTTATGTTCTGTTTCCTGCCATGATTCTCTCGAGTGTGCTTTATATAAAAAAATACACAATTTTATCACCTGTATGGAATTTTCAATCGCGCACTGCCTTCAAAAGGAATCCCTGCCGTGTCCTAAATTTTCTGCATGCGGAAACGCACATGGTGCACCACACACACCGCGATGCTGAAAAGCAGCAGAAAATAAAAGCTGATTCCCCTTGTCACGCACATGGAAGGCACCACATATTCCGGTGTAAAAATATCGCAAAATACCCTGCGGTACATCAGTTCCGTTATACCCTGTGCCCCTGGAAGCGGCAGCATATCCACAGCCAGATAGACTGACATCTGTATCATCAGAATCGTAAGTGCATCCGTACCGCTCAGTCCGAATCCTTTATACACAAAATATGGCAGGATAAACACCAGGCAGCGCTGTACAAAGACAGCAGCGGTGACAATAAGTACCTGTTTTTTGTTATGTATCAGAAAAAGCACTGCATCCTGATAGCCCTGGATAAACTGTTCAATTCTGTCTGTCCGGTAATCCGATTTTTTCAGCAGCCGGAATTTTACAAGCAGCTTTTCCGCCGCCAGAAGCATATATCTCGCAAAACGCGGGAATACCATGACAACGAAAAGCACGGTAACCAGTGCCGTATTTAAAAACATGCCCAGAATAAACAGGTTCCGATAGCTGCCCAGATATTCCCTGAGCACGGAAAACCGGAAAAAAACCATGGCCAGTCCCATCAGTACGAGCACCAGCTTGTAAATAAGCGCTACGGTCATCAGCACAACCGTACTGGCGGATAAGCGGTTTCCGTCCCGGCGCATATGGTACAGCTGCATCGGCTGCCCGCCGGTCGCAGAAGGCGTAATGCCGGAATATAAAAAGCCGACAAAGGAATACCGGATGCAGGGCCCCAGTTCTGCCCTTCCCTGCAGGGCGCGCAGCAGATACCAGATAACCACGCCTTCTATCATGGTAAACACAAGCGCAATGCCGGCTGAAAGCATGACACTGGAAAGCTTCACCTGCTTTAACGAAGCTGTAACCAGCCCTATATCATTATCGCGGAATACTGCATAAAACGCCAGCACGGCAAGCAGTACAAAAAATAAATACTGTAACTGGTTTTTCCGACCTGCATTCATGTGAACCAAAACCTCCTGCTGCAAATAAACAGATGTCCTAACCAGATTCTACTCTGTTTTCACCAAAATGCAACCCAAACTGCCCGATTCCGCGATGATTTTAAGAAAATTTTTAGATTTTCAGCCCGGATTATTGCGCGTATACAAGCTTTGCTGTTTCACGCCACCCTTTGCGCATGTCAAACGCAATCGTCTTCCCTGCGCTTGCCAGATAAAGCATATCTCCAGCAAACAGGCTGCGCCAGCAGATATCCCGGCCGGCATCATATCCCGCCGCCAGCTGCCTTTGGATTTTGCTGGCAAATTTCCCATTCTGATAAGAAAACACCCGGAAATCTTCCCGGTATGTATTCCGGTAATTTTCCACTGTCAGCGCAATCATATTTTTTTCTTTATTTACAAGTACAGATTTATAATCCTGCAAAGCCCTGCTGTCCTGCATGTCTTCGAGAATCAGCTTTGCTTCTTCCTTTACATCCGATGGGTCTGAGATATCAAACATCGATAATTTGACGCCAATGGTCTCACCGCTTTCTGGGTCTGTTTCCAGTCCGATGCCAAGCAGCCTGTCATCACCCCAGAAATGCAGATAATCCGAAAAACCCGTCACTTTCAGTTCTCCAATAATTTCCGGATGCTGCGGGTCGGAAAAATCCACGGTAAACAGCGGGTCGGTATTGCGGTAGGTCACAAAATAGCCGGTCTTTCCGATAAACCGCGCTGCATAAATCCGCTCTCCTTTTGCAAGCCCGGTCAGCTTTCCGGCTGTTTTCAGCTCCTCATCCAGCACATACACCCGGTTCTCCCACGGCTCGCTGCCCGTAATGGAAGTGAGTACCTGCAGATAGCCGTCCTGCTCATGGATGGCAAACGTGTCCTGAATCGTCCCCTTGACTGTCTTTGCTGCTTCTGCCCGGATGATGCCGTCCCGGCCCAGCGAAAAACGTGCAATCCTGGTACGCGGCTGCGTGCCTGCATATTCGGAATAATAGAAATATGCCGACGTGCTGCTGGCATACAGCTGCGCAGAGCTGGTGACAAGAAGCTTGGTGTCCAGTACCTGATGCCGGCTGCCCAAATCAATCGACGACATCAGGATTCCCTGTGTACCGCGCTTTGGCAGATAAATGCAGTCTGCAGGTACCGGCTCGCCATCGACCGAAGGAATCCAGGAACGCAGATATTCTTCCTTTACCGCTTTCTTCCTTGAAATACCATCATCCAGCCGCAGGCTTATATTGGTAAACAGGTACAGGCGGTTTCCGATTTTCCGGGAATCCTGATACCGGCCATCCTGTGCCGCTTCATCCACAAAGACGGGCTTTTTAGGGTCTGAAATATCATAAGACACTGCCCTGGTAACTACTTCGATATCCAGATACTGGCCTATGGCATAGCCGGCTTCTTCATCCTGCGCATATTCTCCAAGCCCTATCATTCCCTGCCTGCTCTTATTTTCTTCATCCTCAGGCAGTATAAACGTCCTGTCATCCTCCGCCGAACCTTTCCCGGCTTCCGGCATGGCTTCTTCTTCCCGGGCCGGATATTCCCCTTCCTTCAGCGTAGTCTGTTCTGTCTGCGTGATAACAGTCAGCCTGTCATCTGCTGCATACATTCCGCATATTTTATCGGTATCTTCATCCAGCTCCAGCTCAATTACGCCAGCCTTTTTCGGAATCCCGTTTCGGATATCAATCAGCTGTATGCGCGTATTCTGGGCGGCATATATATAACTGCCATCCGTTTTGATTATGTCGCTCTCATCCACGCCTTCCACCTGCAGGTTTGTCGTGGAATATCCGGCGGCATCATCCTCTTCCATCAGGCTGGCTGCCAGCTTTTGTCCGCCGGACGAATCTGACGCCGCTTCCATTCTGGCTTCTTCCTTCTGCAAATCTTTTATCCCGCCATCACTGCTTCCGTCCAGCTGGTTTTGATAAATTCCTGATTTTTCCAGGACGTCATAAACTTCCCCGTAATCGGACGCCAGTGTATATAATTTTCCGATTTTTTTCAGCGGTGCTTCCTGCAGCGGATTTGCAGCATCCTTGTCAGCTCCATCTGCACTGGCGCTGCCTTCCTCTGTATGCATTCCGGATATGCTCTCAGCTGCTTCCTTCCCGGCATCATCCGTCCGGCTGCCGGATTTATCCGCATCCATTCCGGCAATGCTGCTGCCTGGCTCCGGCCTGCCGGTACCTGCCCTGGAACCGGCATTTTCCCACTGCGCCTGCTGGCTGCCAGCATAGTTCTGATAAGCATACGCCAGTCCCCCTGCTCCGAAGCAGACGCACAGGCATGCTGCTGCCAGCGTTTTCTGCCATGCCATTTTTGAAGCTGTCCGGTATTTTTTTTGCAGCTGCTTTTGCATCTGCTCCGGCCTGAGACTGTCAGGCACTTTGATATCCTGTGCGGACTGCCTGATTTTTTCCAGCATATTCTGTTCATTCATTCCCAATCCCTCCTGTTCTTTCCCTGCCATATACCGGCAGGCCTTTATTTTTTCAAAAACTTTTCTTTCATCTTTTTTAACGCACGGCTTTCCCTCGAACGCACGGTATTTTCATTCATATGCAGCTGTTTCGCGATTTCGCGTCCTGTATATCCGGCAAACAAATGCATCGCGATAATCATGCGGTCCTGCGGCGGCAGCTCTAAAAAGAGCATGCGCACCTGCAGCAGCTCTGCTGCATCCGCAGAGCTTTCCGGCACAGCAGCCTGCCTGTCCAGTTCCTCTGGCCATGCCACGTTTCTTCCTGCATACTCTTTCAGCTTTTTTTTGCATTTATTGGACAGAATGCGAAACATCCAGCTTTTAAATGCATCTTCCGCGCGCAGGGTACGGATAGACGCAAACGCATCCATCACCGTTTCACTGACTGCGTCCTGCGCGTCCGCAGAATTTTTCAGCGTATAGCAGGCAAACCGGTATAAATCTTCGTATATCTCCTGATACAGGCATGCAAAGGCATCCGTCTCCCCCTGCTTCGCCCGCCGTACCAATTCCTTATCATGCTTCATAACATGCCTCCCCGGGTACAACGATTTCACCAGCCAGCACATTCCGGTATTCCACAGCCTGCTGGCGGATAAATTTTACTGTACATATATATAGTGTCAGACTGGCTGCAGTTTGTTGCAGGAAAATGGAAGAAAAAGAAAAACCGGACAGATAACGGCCGGGGGCTGCCGTGTTCTGTCCGGTTTTTCTTTTATATTTCATTTTTTCATTTCTTTTCCAATTTTAGAATCAATTTCTGTTTCAGCGATATTCAGGGATATTGCAGGCTTTCTTTGTTTTCTTTATTTTCTTTGAGACTGACTATCTGTTCAAAAATATACCTGCAGCGCCGTCTGCTGTTATTTCTGTTTCCTGAATTCCGGGAACAGCTCGTACAGAAGCTGCTTCTGGTATGCACTGTCCGTGACAGACCGCTCCAGGTCTGCTATCCGGCCATCCTGAATCAGCCTTGCATTCAGCATGTTGACGGACTCTATGCCCTGTTCCCGGCCTTTTATCATGCCTTTCTTAATTCCTTTTTCTTCAATCCTTTCAAGAACCTCACACATATTCCGTACCTCCCCTCCTTCCCCTGCCGCATCCATGGTTTCCAGAAACCGGGAATCGCCGGTCAGCACAGTCAGCAGCTGCAGGACTTCCCACATATGCCTGGCTTCTTCCTTTGAGCCGCTGCAGGTCCCGGTATGCCGCCCAGTCATAGCCGATGACCCGCAGCGGCATGTCATTTTCCGCTTCTGTCTCGTTTTCAATACCGATGCAGGCAATGCGTGCCTTACCTATTAACCCCGCTGACTTACAGGTCTCTTAGAAAAGCCAGGCATCCAGCGAAAAAGCGGGGCTGCCGCACCAGATAAATCAAATACAGGATATCGCATAAAAAACAATCCAAACGAACACTATCCTGTATGATTTTACTTCATGCAGCAGCCCCGATTCCCCTGTATCATTCACATCCAGGTTCCAAATGCAGGCTCTCCATTCCCACTGTATCATTCACATTCCGATTCCAAATGCAGGCTCCCCTGTCAGAATTCCCTGCCCTGCATTGGATTATCCTTCGAATCCCTGCACCGCAGCACAACTGCCGAATGCTTCGTAAGCATAATTTTCAGCCGGCCCTTTTCCACCGAATACACGACCGGTACAACCGAATGGCCGTTTTCATTTGTATAAATAAGCTGTTCCAGATGCGCATAAAACGGTATTTCAGCCGGCCACACGGAAATATCGATATCCCGGCTGCTGCTGTCGTTATTCACCAGCACAATCAGCTTTTCATTACGGTTAAACCGCGCATAGCACAACAGGTTCTGCTCGCCTTGCAGGAACATGACGGAGCCTGTGCGCAGCGCCTCATGCTCTTTGTGTATGCGGATAATATCCCGGTGGAATGCAATCAGGTCACGGTCTTCCCTGCCCCACGGATAAGTGCGCCGGTTATCCGGGTCTGTAAACCCGCAGACGCCGGCTTCATCCCCATAATACAGCGTCGGCGCGCCCGGCCAGGTCATCTGGATTACGACGGCTTCGCGAAATACGCCTTTGTTCACGCCTTCCGAAGCTGCCTGCGCGCCAAGCGTATCAATGCGCCCGGCCTTGCGGTTTGTCCGCGTCAGAAAGCGGGAATGGTCGTGGTTGGACAGCTGGTTCATCGAACAGTACAGCGACGGCGTCAGAAAGCTGGTCATATAGTGATGCATCGAGCCTTCGAAGTTCATAATATTCCCAAGCGTGCTTGGCTCATAGCTGTCGCTGTGCTTTTCCATTCCGGTTAAAAACCATGTCACAGGCTCCATAAAGGCATCGTAGTTCATAATCGTGTCCCACTGGTCGCCGGAAAGCCAGTTCTTCGGATCGCCGTAATGCTCGGCCAGTATAATGGCATTTGGATTAGCCGATTTTACCGCCGAGCGGAAATCCCGCCAGAAGCGATGGTTGAATTCCTCGCTGTAGCCCAGGTCTGCTGCCACGTCCAGCCGCCAGCCGTCTGCATTATAAGGCGGAGATACCCATTTGCGGCCTATCTCCAGTATATAGTCATATAATTCCCTTGATTCTTCAAAATTCAGCTTCGGCAGCGTGTCATGCTCCCACCAGCCGTCGTATGATTTATTTTTCGGCCACGCATGGTTATTATGAAATTTAAAATATCCCTTATAAGGACTGTCTGCCGAAACATAAGCGCCCGGCGCATAGCCTTCCTGGGCATTGTAAATTTCTTCCCGGTCCATCCATTTGTTAAAAGAACCGCAGTGATTAAATACCCCGTCCAGAATAACCTTCATTCCCCTGTCATGGATTTCCTGTACAAGCTGTGCAAACAGTTCGTTGCTGGCTTCCAGGTTGCGCCTGTCCGTCACGCGCTTAATATAGCGCTCGGCTTTGCGGTTATCCTGCGAGCCCGGCTCTAACAGCGCCCCGCCGTCTTCCACAATCCTGCCATAATGGGGGTCAATATAATCATAATCCTGAATATCATATTTATGGTTTGACGGGGACACAAATAACGGATTAAAATAAATCACTTCAATCCCAAGGTTCTGTAAGTAATCCAGTTTTTTCCGCACGCCTTCCAGGTCGCCGCCGTAAAATTCCGCTACCAAAAAATTTGCCGGGACTTTATCCCAGTTTTCCACTTTCTGGCTGTTCGTGCGGATATAAAAATATTCATTCGTCTCTACATCATTGTCCGGGTCGCCATTGTAAAAACGGTCTACCAGAATCTGGTACATAACGGCTCCCTTTGCCCAGTCCGGCGTGGAGAAGCCCGGGACAATGCGGAAGCTGTACTGCGGGCGCAGCTCCTTCGTCGGCCCGTAGTGGTCATAATACAGGGTCAGCATGCCGTCCGCTACCTGAAAATAATAAGAAAAGACCTGGTCTGTCATTGTAACGGTATATGAATAATAATCAAATTCCCCGCGCGTTTCTGTTTTTGCCATCTGATACTGCTGGTCACCTGCACATAAAAAAACAGCATCCACATTATTGCGTTTTGTGCGGAAACGGATGGTCACAGCCTCCCCTGCTTTCGGTTCCGGCGGCTGCCTGTAATCAGCCGTGCCGTCTGAAAAAAGCACCTGCTTGAATAAAACCGGACGCATCTGCATCATGTAACGCTGTATTTTGTTTAATTCATAAATCGATTTATTTTCCATTCCAACAAACTCCATCTCTTACAATTTTCCGACCCCCCTGACAGGAGCGTTTCTGTATAAGTATAGACTAAATTTCCAAAATAATCTATAGCACAACTAAACAAAAATGAGAAAAAATGGAAAATAGATTGCCGGTCACGGGGTAAACAGTAAAAAAGACAGCCGAAGCTGTCTTTTTTAGGAGAAGGTATTTTTACTATGGGGTATAGCAAAAACTATATAATGTATTGGGGGGTTTTTACATTAAGTATAGTACCACCTTTCTACAGATAAGTGTGCACAAACATCAAAAAATTTTTCATATTTTTTTGTATATTCTGTTTATTAACCACTGTTTCCCATTCTGTCTGACACGGGATATTGCACATAATTACCGCTCATACCACGCCTTAGTGTTTAACCCTCAGCCAGAGACACTCTTTTTTCATCCGCAAACAGCGCTTCGAATTCTTCCCTGCTGATTTTTTCCTTTTCCAGCAGAAGGTCTGCACAGCTGTGGAGCACCTGCTCATACTGGCCGATAATCTCTTTTGCTTTTGCATAACACTCGTCGATAATGCGCTTTACTTCCTGGTCTATCAGTGTCGCAACATTCTCGCCATACCCTTTGGCATGGGCAAGGTCCCTGCCGATAAATACCTCGTTGTCTTCCTCGTCATAGCAGATCAGGCCAAGGTTTTCCGACATGCCGTACTTGGTCACCATTGCCTTTGCCATTGCCGTTGCCTGCTTGATATCCTGGGAAGCGCCAGTTGTAATATCGTCAAAAATAAATTCCTCTGCCACGCGCCCGCCTAAGTCTACAACGATTTCCTGCAGCATCCTGCCCTTTGTATTAAACATCTCGTCTTTTTCCGGCAGCGGCATCGTATATCCGGCGGCACCGATGCCGGTCGGAATAATAGACACGGAATATACCGGTCCTACGTCCGGCAGCACATGGAATAATATGGCATGGCCAGCCTCATGGAACGCGGTAATCTTCTTTTCCTTTTCGCTGATAATGCGGCTCTTTTTCTCCGCACCGATTCCTACCTTGACAAACGAATTGCGGATATCATCGGAGCGGATATATGCGCGGTCGGATTTTGCAGCCCGGATGGCAGCCTCATTCAGCAGGTTTTCCAGGTCGGCCCCTGTAAATCCTGCCGTTGTCTGCGCAATCTGCTTTAAATCGACTTCTTCACTCAGCGGCTTGTTTTTGGCATGGACATGCAGGATTTCTTCCCGGCCGCCCACATCCGGCCTTCCGACATGCACCTTGCGGTCAAAACGCCCCGGACGCATGATTGCCGGGTCTAAAATGTCAACCCGGTTCGTTGCAGCCATCACAATAATGCCCTCATTCACGCCAAAGCCATCCATTTCCACAAGCATCTGGTTCAGCGTCTGCTCGCGTTCGTCATGCCCGCCGCCCATGCCGGTACCCCTGCGTCTGGCTACGGCATCAATTTCATCGATAAATACAATGCACGGCGCATTTTTCTTTGCGTCCTCAAACAAATCCCGGACACGGGATGCACCGACACCGACAAACATTTCCACAAAGTCGGAACCTGAAATGCTGAAAAACGGCACTCCCGCTTCCCCGGCTACAGCCTTTGCCAGCAGCGTCTTGCCCGTTCCGGGCGGGCCTACCAAAAGCACGCCCTTTGGAATCCTTGCGCCCAGCTTTGTATATTTGCCAGGGTCGCGCAGAAAATCCACGATTTCTTCCAGTTCTTCCTTTTCTTCCTTTAATCCGGCTACTTTTTCAAAATTCACCGTCTTGTTTTCGTCGGTATACATCCTGGCACGGCTTTTTCCGAAATTCATCATTTTCGGCGTGCTGCCGCCCCCGGCTGACTGGTTGATATTGTTCATAATGATAAACAGGATAAACATGGCGCCAAATATAATCAGGTAAGGCAGCCATGTCGACAGCCAGCTTGCACGCGGGATATTTTTGACCAGATAATTATAAAATCCCCTGTTCTTTAAATATTCCTGCTCGGCATTGACATCCGATACTGCGACCTCATGCCGCTCGGTATCATTTTTCAGCGTGACGACAAGCGTTCCGGTCGGCGTCTCCACATTCTGCTCAATAATGACAGAATAGACCTCTCCCTTTTCCATGTCCTGCTGGTATTCGTGGTATGTGTAAGTATCTGACGTAATCGCCGTTTCACTCAAAAAGTACCATATGCCGACGACTGCTAATACAAAGACGGCATACAGTATAAATCCCCGGTAACCTTTCTTCAAGTTATAACCTCCTTTTGCTCTGCCTGTACGCAGCAGCCCGCATAAGCCGGGCTGTTACGCTTCCACAACTCCGATATAAGGAAGATTCCTATATCTTTGTGCATAATCCATTCCATATCCCACGACAAATTCATTCGGAATCTGGAATCCATTATAATCTACTGGTACTTCCACGACGCGCCGCTCCGGTTTGTCTAAAAGCGTACACAGCTTCAGGCATTTCGGCCTGCGTGCGCGCAGATTTTCCAGCAGCAGGCTCAGTGTTCTGCCAGTATCGATAATATCCTCTACCACTATGACATTTCTGCCCTCAATATCCTCGATTAAATCTTTCGTAATCTTTACCTGACCGCTGGACTCCGTGCCTTCCCCATAGCTGGAAGCTTCTATAAAATCCAGTATGACAGGAATGGTCAGCCGCTTTGTCAGCTCTGTGCAGAAATAAACGCCGCCGCGCAGGATTCCGACCGCTACTACTTCTTCTCCCCGGAAATCCTCACTGATTTGTGCTGCGAGCCCGGCAATCCGTGCATTCACTTCTTCCTCAGAAATCCTCACCTTAATCTGTCCGTTCATTCTTTTTTCCTCCGCAAAAAGTAACCTCCAATATTCTTCTGGTGTGTTCATCCACTTTATAATCATGACTGATGCGATGCCCCGCCACCCACATAATATGTGCGCCATCGGCCAGCAGCAGAAGCTGTTCCCGCTCACCCGCAGGAATCTTTTCATTGATAAAATACTTTTTCAGCTTCTGCCGTTTTCCGGCATCATTCACTGCCAGATAATCTCCCGGCTGTCTGGTTCTTACGCAGACTCCAGTTTTTATTTTATCATAGTCAAAGCTTTTCGTATACTTTTTTTTGGAAATTTGTGTTATATAATTGGAATCCGTTTCCACCAGCCGGAACAAAAACGGTCCCTGCGGGCTGAAAAACGTCTTTTCCCGTTCCAAAGCATCCCGCGGCAGCAGCCAGCAGGCATCCTGCGACGCAGCGGCTGTTTCTTTTTCCAGGCAGTCCGCTATCCGGATTTCAATTCCTTCATAGATACGCTGTGCCTGCAGGCCATGCGGCAGCTGGATTCTGCGTCCGTTCTGTCTGGAAAAAAGCTGCCTCAGCTGGATGATGTGCTTCCTTGCCACATCCTTCCTGCTGCCCGCAAGCATCCCAAGCAGCTGATACAGCATTTCATCCTGAATCACCTGCTCTGCATGCTCAAACAGCGTTTTATTTATGACAGCGGCCGTGCAGCCATGCTCCAGCACGCAGCACTCCTGCAGCGCCTGCTGTGCCTGCCCTGCCATATACTGCTGTACCTGGCGCAGCTGCTGCGCCGTCTGGTACATATGCTGCGCAAAGCCGCTGTTGAGCTGGCCAAATACCGGAAGGACCTGCAGGCGTATCTGGTTTCTGCTGTATTTCCCGTCTGCATTTGTCGCATCCGTACAGAAATCCTGCTGCCTTTCTGCAAGAAAGCGTTCAATTTCTTCCCTGTCCGTATTCAGCAGCGGACGGATAATGCTGCCGCGCACAGGCGCTATCCCGGCAAGCCCCTGCACGCCGGTTCCCCGCGCAAGGTGAAACAGCATCGTTTCTGCATTATCGCTGCGGTTATGGGCAACCGCTATTTTTACATCCCGGTCTTTATATTTCTCTGCATACAGCTTTTTTTCGGATTCAAACGCGCGGTAGCGCAGCTTCCTTCCCGCTTCTTCCTCGCTCATGCCGTGGCTGTGCGCATATTCCGGCACACAGCAGTGGCAGATATGACACTCTATGCCCTGTTCCAGGCAAAAATGCCTGACAAATTCCGCATCCGCCATGCTGTCGCCGCCCCGGATGCCATGCTCCACATGCACGGCAGACACGGTATGCCCGAATACTTCCCGCAAATCCAAAAGCACCAGCAGAAGGCACATCGAATCCGGGCCGCCCGATACGCCCGCGATAATATGACAGTCCCCGCCTATCATCTCATGCTTTCTTATAAACTGCTCTATCTTCCGTACAAACCCTGTCATAAAAATACCGCCCTCCATTTCAGCCGCCAGGCCTTATTTCTTATTCACATGTCCGCAGAACTGCGTCTGTCCTGCGCCATGCGCCAGGTTCCAGGCCGTCAGGCCCCTTTCTTTTTCCACACGCCGCACACCAGAACCGTCATATCGTCCTTCGCCTTCTGGCCGTTGCGCTGCAGCACCTCGTCAAGCAGGGTGTCCGCAATCTGCCCCGGATGCCTGCTGGAAATCCCGTTTAAAATATCGCACATCGCTTTGTCCGGCTCGTCCTCCTGCAGGCATTCAAGCACGCCGTCAGACACCATAACCAGATAATCCCCGCTTTGCAGCTGCCGGTGCGTGCTTGTAATTTCCATGCGGTGCGTAACGCCGACCGGAAGCGAATGCGATTCAATCCGCTCTACAAAATCCCCATGCCTGATAAACGTCGTCGCCGCGCCTATTTTATACATCCGGCAGCTGCCGGTATACAAATCCAGCGCACAGATATCAACCGTGGAATACAGGTCGTCTTCTCCCCGGATAACCATGGCAGAATTCATCATTTTCAAAGCCGTTTCTTCCGAAAATCCCGCTTCCAGGAATTTTTCCAGCAGTTCCAGCACAAGCTCGCTCTCTTTGCAGGCCGTGCTGCCTGAGCCCATGCCGTCGGAAAGCATCAGTGCCATTTTCCCGCCGTCCAGCTCCAGAAAGGAATAGTTATCCCCCGACACATGGCCGCCGTCTTTTACGCACCGCGCCGCTGCATGTGTTTCATGAAAAGCCGTATCTTCCTCAAATGTAACCGTGCCGCCCTGCGGGGTGACCATGGCCCGCTCATTGCGGTGCGGGCGCATGCCCCGCTCCAGTCCGGCCGAAACCGCTTTGGTCAGCTCTTTCATGCTGACGCAGCTGCCGTTTTTGGCATGAACGTCACAGACAAGACGCCACCGCTTGTCCTTATTTTCGTATAAATGCTGCTTCTGTATAATAACGCCGCGCTCCCTGGCACGGTATTTTGCCTCTGCCAGAAGCTGTCCGTGCTCCTGCGTGATTTCCACGGTCTCATTTGCACAGTCTTCCATAATATATGCCATCGCATCCAGCTGCTGCGCAATAATCTCGCGGTTTTCCAGCAGCCGGTTATACCATGCCAGGTTCAGCCGCGCCTTTTCAAAAATGCGCATCCCTTCCTGTATTACGGCATCGGTATACGGGCAGTACTCTTTCATCTGCACGACAATTTCATGATCCGGCTCCCCCGTCCGCTGCAGCGACTGCAGCATATAAGCCAGATACGAATACATCGGGCTTTCGGAACGCTCCCAGCACAGAGCGCACTGATTGCAGTTGATGCACAGGCTGCCCGTCAGCTCGTTTTGAATCCGTCCTATCTGTTCGGATGAAAATCCTTTCTGCGCCGAACTCATCCTGGCAAAAATTTTGGAAAGCCCGCTGAAGGAATCGGCATATGTTTCCAGCCGTTCTTCTTTATAATGTCCTTCTTCTTCCTTTTCCGGAATCAGGCTTGCCTGCATAAAAAAATCTACAAACCTTGTCCCAAGCATAACCGCAGAAAGCACAAATACCGCTTCGAGCAGCGCCGACGCCAGGCTTACGGAATTGCGCATATTCAAAAGCTCTCCAGATAATGACATCATCAGCGTGGCTATCGCTGCCGCAAATGCTGCACATGCCACGCTGCACCATCCCTCAGCCCACTCAAACAGCTTGATGGTTACCAGTATGACTGCCAGCGCCATCAGGTATTTGACTGCTGCCGTTACCGGCACAAATAAAATAATCCCCGCCAGCATTGCAATGCTGAACATCCCGCGTGCTGCATCTTCCAGGCATACCGCCGTATAATACGCTGGTATCAGCGGAAAACATCCCATCCACGACAGCTGGCACGCCAGAATTCCTCCTAAGAATAAAATTACCTGTTTTACACTCAGCCTCATCACTTACCTGTCCTCCAATGACTTGTTTTTTACGACAGCCATTATAAAAAGAGGCATCTGAAATGTTTGTCAAACGGTGGACAGATTCCGGCTTTTCGTTCGTGCTTTTCTCCGTTCAAATCAGATATTGAGTCGATTCTAAGCCATTCACGCTTTCGAAGCTGTTCAGCCAGCCCACGTAAAAAGACCCGGCATGCTGCTGCCTGGTCTTCCCCGCCTGTACTGCATATGTACTATTTTTCCTTAAAAATAATTTCATCCCTGTACACAAGCCCCAGCTTGCTTTTTGCAGTATCTTCAATAAATTCCTGTGTCTGTGTATAAGCCTCAAAATCCTCTATTTCCTTCTGACGGGCAAGTTCTTCTTTTTTCTGCTCCTTCAGAATATTCTCCTGCTCGATTAACTGCTGGTCTTTTTTATAAAGATTAACAATCTGAACCGACATTACGCCTATCATAGCCAGAACAATCAGGGTTACACACAATTTGCCAGTCTGGTTTGCCTTGCGGCTGCTGTATCTGCGATTCATAAACCATACCCCGCTCCCGCAGCGGCCTGCTCCGCTGCCATTATTTTTTTGTTACACCTATTCTAATCTCTTTCTGTATTTTTTTCAATCGTTTTTTACCATATTTCGCCATTTTTTTGCCCCTGTCTGCCAGTGCACGGCTTTTCCCCGAAACAACGCCTGCCGCCCTGCGAAAGGGTGCCGATAAAAAGCGCCAGGCTTTGTGTATCATGCGTATGATTTTTTTGAAAAAGCGGGCTATGTAACGAACCGTATAGCAGCTGATAAACTGATTGTACAAAAACATCCCAAGCACAATGCCGCCAATGGAAAATCCGCGGATAAGGCCGTCATTTTTCTGATACAGCATGGCAAATATCACAAACGCCGTAACAATCCAGTAGCATAAATCTTCCAGTGCAATCCATGCCGGAGAATGCCGCAGCAGCCTTCGGAATATCCGCAGGCAGTCATATACAAGCACAAGCACAATGCCAAGCAGAAAGGAAACTGCAAAAAAATCCAGTTCATGAAAAATATTCTCGCTTACCGTCATCATCGGAAAATTCTTCCTAACAGGCTCTCTGGCGTTTTCTTGCTGCCGCCCGCATCCGAATAAGAAAGGCTGTCAATCCGCCCTTCCACATCCACTTCCCCTTTTTCGAGTGTCAGGCGGTTGACATGCAGGTCATTCCCTTTTATCAGCAGCATTCCCTGTTCTGTTTCCAGCAGAATTTCCGATACATCAAACGAAAGCACATCCAAAATACCGGTAAATGCTGCTGTCTTTCTGTTTGAAAGTAAAATTTTGTGCGCTTTTGACGGATTCTTTTCCATTCTCTCGTCCATATCCCTTCCTCCATTCTTGTCCAGCGTGCTTCGCGTATCAGGAAGCCTGCATGATAAAGTATATGAAAGAAAGCGGCCGGATATGACCAGAAACTGGCAGAATCGAAAACTCTTTCTGTTTTTATGAGCCTACAGGTATTCAAACAGCTCTTTTGCCTGTTCCTTTTTCGTGGTGTCCTGAATGTCGAGCACCCTCGCCTTTACCGTTTTTGTCCCAAACTGAATCTCGATAATATCGCCCGGCTTTACCTTAACCGAAGCCTTTGCCGGCCTGCCGTTTACCATGACCCTGCCGGCGTCACAGGCTTCATTTGCAATTGTCCTGCGCTTAATCAGCCGGGACACCTTTAAAAATTTATCCAGTCTCATACTGTTTTCCCTGTCCTTTCTTCTGATTTCCTGTAACAGTCCGCTTGCCTCCTGCTACAGCTTTCCCGAAATTCCCATACAGAAAAGGGGGCCGCGCATTCACAGCCCCCTTTGTATTTTAAGATTTATTCGTTTACCAAATCCTTTAATGCTTTTCCCGCTTTAAATTTTGGCGCTTTGGATGCTGGTATTGTCATCTCCTCGCCTGTCTGCGGATTCCGGCCTGTCCTGGCTGCTCTCTCAGACACCTCGAAAGTCCCGAAACCAACCAACTGTATCTTCTCGCCTTTCTGAAGTTCCTCAGTCACTACGTCTGTAAAAGCTTTAAGCGCTGCTTCTGCGTCTTTTTTCGATAATTCGGCTTTGTCGGCAATGGCTGAAACCAGTTCTGCTTTGTTCATTTCTACTCCTCCTGTGGATAAATATAATATTGTTATTAATAAGAATCGGAACAATCTTTCCCAAAATACTTACGAATATATTTATACTAACTTTTCCATTGTTTGTCAAGCAGAAATGCCCATTTTATAGCATTTTTGCGGGTTTTTCGTAACAGTTCAGGCAAGCTGGCCTGTTACATGCAAAAATCCATTGAAAATCGCTTCGCGATGGAATTTCCGTCAAATCATCTTCTGAATCATATCCAGAACCTGGCTGCCTAATGACGCAGATTTTTCATCTGCATCCGCCATGGACGTACCCTTCACGCCGATATAGAACTTCA
The DNA here is from genome assembly GCA_910579075.1 of uncultured Eubacterium sp. GTDB lineage: Bacteria > Bacillota > Clostridia > Lachnospirales > Lachnospiraceae > Eubacterium_J. Next base: position 8,949 of record CAJTSV010000016.1, on the reverse strand, counting down.
CTTTTGGTTCTGTGCCGGACGGCCTTACGCATACCCATGCGTCATCTTCCAGTTCATAATACAGCACGTTGGATTTTGGAAGCCCGGTCGGCCTGGTTTCGCCTGTAACAAAATCCTGAACCTTATCTTCCTTATAATCCCTTGCTGCAAGCACTTTCAGCCCGCCGATTTCCTTCGGCGCATCCACGCGCAGCGTATTCATGATTTCCTGGATTTTTGCAAGCCCTTCAATGCCCTTTAAGGTAATGGACTCTACATGGTCTTTGTAATAGCCATAACGCTCATACATTTCCAGCATGGCATCCCACAGTGTCATGTCTTTGGTCATGTAATAAGCGGCTGCTTCACAAAGGGCCATCGAAGCTACCACAGCATCTTTATCCCTTGCATAGGTTCCAGTCAGGCAGCCATAGCTTTCTTCCATGCCGAACAGGTACGTGCCTTTACCGGTTGTTTCGAATTCCAGCATTTTCTGTCCGATAAATTTGAATCCGGTCAGCACTTCCACAAGCTGGATGCCGTAATGCTTCGCAATGGCATCTGCCATATTTGTGGAAACAATCGAACGGATAAATGCACCGTCTTCTGGCAGGGAACCGTGAATCGCCTTGCGCTGTCCGATTACATAATCACCAATCAGGCAGCCGGACATATTTCCAGTCAGCGTATGGTATTCGCCTGTTTTGGAATCTTTGACATACACGCCAAGGCGGTCTGCATCCGGATCCGTTGCCAGTACAAGGTCTGCATTTACTTTTTTCGCAAGCGCAAGGCCAAGTTCAAATGCTTCTGCTGCTTCCGGGTTCGGATAGCTTACGGTCGGGAAATTGCCGTCTGGAAGCTCCTGCTCCGGCACGACATGCACATTCTGGAATCCCAGTTCCTTTAAAACACGGCGTACTGGAATATTGCCTGTTCCATGGAGCGGGGAATATACAATTGTGAGCCTGTCTTTCACGGCATCAATGCTGTCTTTGTGAAGCACCAGTCCTTTTAACTCCTCGATATACGGGTCGTCGATGTCTGCACCGATTGTCTGGTATAAGCCGGCAGCCTTTGCTTCGTCTAACGGCATTGTCTTAACAGAAGCATAATCGGTTACTTTTTTCACTTCATCCATAATGCCGCTGTCGTGTGGCGGTGTAATCTGTGCGCCGTCTTCCCAGTATACCTTGTAGCCATTGTAATCTGGCGGATTGTGGCTTGCAGTGATGTTAATGCCTGCAATGCACCCAAGTTTTCTGACTGCATACGATAATTCCGGTGTCGGCCGAAGGCTCTCAAATACATAAGCCTTAATGCCGTTTGCTGCCAGGCATAACGCTGCTTCGTCTGCAAATTCCGGAGACATGCGCCTGGAATCGTATGCAATTGCCACCCCTTTTGCTTCTCCCTTTACGGACAGGATATAATTCGCCAGTCCCTGTGTTGCTTTTCTGACTGTGTATACGTTCATGCGGTTTGTGCCTGCCCCAATCACGCCGCGCAGCCCTGCTGTACCAAACTCCAGGTCCATATAAAAGCGGTCTTCAATTTCTTTCTCATTGCCCTCAATCGCTTTTAATTCGGCTTTCGTCTCCTCGTCGAAATAAGGATTGTCCAGCCACTGCTGGTACATTGCTTTGTAATCCATGTTACGTCCTCCCATTCATATAGTTTAGTTATTTTATGTACAGTTCATCCTGTTTCCTGATGCTGATTGCTTCCAGCCGGGCAGACAGATGCTGCTCACGGGCCAAACTGTTACATTAATATATATCAGGTTTTTGGAACACCGGTTTCCATATACCCGAATATACCCTGTCAGATACCGCGTTGTGCTGTTTTCACAGGCTGCGGCTTCAAAAATACCGGACATGCCCTAATTTTCCTGTTCCTCCTGCGATTCATCCGAAGAAGACCTTTTACGTTCCAGCCTATCCAGTGAATCTATCATATCGGAAAGCGTGTCCAGATAGTCGGTCGAATCCCCGCCTGTAATAATGCTGGCCAGGGAAGAACCCAGTGCTGCACCTGCAAGCGCGCTGTCCGTGCTGTTTTTACTTCCAGAGCTTTCCGAACTGCCAGAGCTGCCGGTATGAGAGCCTGCCCTTGACCCGGCTTTTGCACCTGCAAGCCGGGTTCCGGACGAGGAGCTGCTTTGATTATTGCCGGAACTTTTGCTGGTACTTTTATCGGTTTTCTGAGAGCCTTCGTCATCCTTTTTTGTTTCGGTTTTTGCGCTGCCCTGCACGCCTGCTTCTTCCTGCGTCCCGTCTCCTTCACTGAGCAGAATCTCTATTTTTGCCTTTGGCGAATTGACAACAAGCTGCTTTGTCCATGCATCATACCCCTGTGCATAAACACCCAGCGTATAAACGCCGTACCTTAATTCCAGCGGCTTGGAATAGCTGACCTCTTTTCCGTTAATGGTAAGGACTGCCCCTTTTATGCCGACCTTAAACGTGACCTTACACATTTTCGGCCCTTCGCCCTTATAGTCATTTAAGTCAATGGTCGTCGTCTTGTCCCGGCGTATGAGGATTTCCCCGCTGTCGCCATAACCGTCATTTGCCACCGTAAATTCATAAACTCCCTCCGGCAGCTCCATTGTCATGTTTTTTGTTATCCTTGCATATACCTTTGTGCCGAGATTGACCCAGCCGCCTTCAAACAGGCCGGTATTTGTCAGTGCCAGCGTGCCATGCCCGGTTTCAATGACAATGGCATAAACCGTGCGCCCGATGCCGTATACATTCAGAACGTCATTTTCCCCAACCGCAGTAATTCCCGTTTCTGCACCATCTGAAAAGACCTTCATAAACGTATCAAACTGATACGCCGTACCCGCAATGTCAATCCGGTTCTGCGCTGCATCGATTGAATAATTGCGCACATCCTCATAATCCCATGTTTCATCCGTAAACGAAATAGCGCCAAGCGTGTCGTTGCGGTTAATCCGTGTTATTACCGCCAGCTTTCCTTCGCTGAATTCTTCATTCATGGCATAATTGCCATATTTGTCAAAAAATTCCGTGCCCTCTGTATATTCATAGCAGATTTCCTGTGCACTGGAAATATCCATCAATGTAATCTGGTAATTTGGGATGTCATGTTTCACAATCAGGTAATAATCCCCTGCTGCTTTTGGAATATCTGCCGTGCTCTGGCCTTCTTTTGCAGACACCTGGCTGGCACTGCTGTCCGGCCCGGATGCATTTGTGCTTCTGCCTGCAGACATGCTGTCCTGCCCTGACAGCCCGCACGCGGTGCACAGGCCCAAAACCGCCAGCAGGAATATGATATTCAGGAACTTTCTTTTCATTCTGATTCCCTTTCCTTTGCTGATAATCATTATTCTATTATAGCATGGACATTTGCTCAGTGCAAGGACAATAGGAAGAAATCAGGAACCTGGCGCGGCAGGCCATGCACAGATAGCGGCTGTTATCAGCATACAAAAAACGGACCGCACCCTGCACGCTTTCTGCATGATACGGTCAGCTTTCCTGCAGCTCCATCTGTTCCTGCATATTCAGCCCTGTACAAAATAAGACAATATTTTCAAAAATTCCGTCCTCTCCTTTTCCTGTGCACAGATTTTCGATAATTTTTCGCTGTCCCGGTTATTCGCCCAGCTTTTCCTGGAATTAAAATAATGGTTTGCAACCTTCCAGAACTTTTCCGGGTATACCATGCGCACGGCCAGCTGCTGCAGCTCCCAGCGGGCCAGCTTGCGTACTTTGTCATAAGCGCTGATTAAATCCATCCCAAGCCCGGTATTCCAGTTGTGCTTTTCCATAATCTTGCGGAAAAAATGGGCAAAATCGCTGATGTACGCATCCCGGCAGAAACGCTCATAATTGATAATAACCGGGCCGGCTGCCGTAAACAGCAGGTTATGCTGGCTGTAATCCCCATGGCAGATGCCGAAATACTGCCCGGAAGGCTCTTTGTCCATGTTCTGAATCCGGCTGACTGCATCGTCCGCCTGGCTTAAATAATACTGGTATTCGTTCAGAAACGCCGTTTCAAATTCATTTTTCTTCTTTTTGGACATTATGTAATTGCGCACCTTGTGCAGCTCCCTCGTATGGCGGCCGCATTCCCGTTCCAGGAAATCCGGCGTCCGGGTCATCATCTGCGGCAGCGGTTCTTCAAATCCCGCCACGTCCATATGAAACCGGGCAAGCTTTCGCACCGCGCACAGGATGTCCTCCCGGTTTCTCGTATCACATTCCCGGCCCTCGAACCAGGTGCGCATATAGTAGCGTGTCTCGTCTGTATCGGTAAACAGCGCCTGTTCTTCTTTGGTATACACAATCTGCTCTGCCATGCCTGCGCGTTCCTTTAAATACTTCAAAAACCGGTCCAGCAGCTCTGCCTTCGAAATGGAGCCCGAAAATTCCTTCAGGATTTTCCGGCTGCCGTCTTTGCACAGGCAGATATACACACCCCGGCCTTTTTGTATATCTGTAAATTCATATGGATACGCTTCTAAAATAATTTCCGTCCGGTTATACACAACAGCACCCCTCCAGTAAGATGAACAATCACGCATTAACGTGTCCATTCATCTTATGAAGGGGTGCATGAAAATATGACAGTTCTCTGTTACAGATTCCGGCCCGTGCTGCTGCGCCTGTCTCCCGCCAGATAATCCCTCACGCGGCCCAGCAGCCAGTCTTTATCGTTATATTCCGGTACTTCCACGACCTGCTCAAGCAGCCAGTTTAAAATTTCCCCGATTTCCCGGCCCTGTTTTACGCCAAGCTCCATCACATCGCGCCCGGTCACTGCCAGCTGTTTCAGGCTCAGGCAGTCTCCCTGCGCTGTAATCTCCTGATACATGGCTTCAAAAGCATCCACATATGCCAGCTTCTGCTCACGCATATAATCGCTCTGCGCCAGGATATCCGCCCGTTTCACGGCAAACAGGGCCGGAAACTGAGCTGTCCCGGCTTTGCGCACTGCCCGCCGGACACTCTGCTTTGTCAGCGGCGGATTATAATCATGCCAGCGCACAAGCGCACAGGCCGCATCCATTGTGTCCCGGTCAAATTTCAGGCGGCGGAAAATCTGATGCGCCAGCTGCGCGCTCTGTTCCGGATGCCCGTGAAAATGGTCTGTGCCATCCGCATCCGCCGTCCTGCACAGTGGCTTGGCGATATCATGAAACAGCATGGCAAGCCGCAGCACCTTATCAGGCGCAATCTGCTGCATGCTGTGAATCGTATGCTCCCCGACACTGTAACAGTGATGCGGGTGGTTCTGCTGCATTAACATCATGCGGTCAAATTCCGGCAGGATAACGCCGGTAATGCCAAGTTCATAAAGCTCGCGCATCCGCTCCGGGTGCGGGGACACCGCCAGCTTGACCAGTTCTGCCTGAATCCGCTCCACGCTGATTCGTTCCAGGTTTCCCGCCAGCAGGCGGACAGCATCCCGCGTCGGCGCATCAATTTCAAATCCCAGCTGCGCTGCAAAGCGGACTGCCCGCATCATCCGCAGCGCATCCTCACGGAAACGGTCAGCCGGATTTCCGACACACCGCACAATGCCCCGTTTTAAATCCTGCACTCCGTCAAAAGCATCCACCAGCCCTTTCTGCGCATGATATGCCATGGCATTGATGGTAAAATCCCGCCGCTTTAAATCTTCCAGAAGGCTGGGCGTGAACAGCACCTGGTCTGGATGCCTGCCATCCGTGTATGCGCCGTCAATCCGGTAGGTCGTTACTTCATACCCGTCATTTCCAAGCAGGACGGTCACTGTGCCGTGCTGCAGCCCGGTATCAACGGTTCTTGAAAACAGCGCTTTTACCTGCAGCGGCATTGACGAGGTCGTAATGTCCCAGTCCCCCGGCTCCCTCCCCAGCAGGCTGTCACGGACACAGCCGCCGACCGCATAGGCCTCATATCCGTGCTCCGAGAGCCTGTCCAGAATCCAGGTGACTTTTTCCGGCAGCTTCATATTTGTTTTTATGTTCATTCCCAGCGCTTCTTTTTTCATAACGATGCATCATCCTGCAAAAGGATTAATATGCCTTGCCCCAGAATACCAGCTTCCTGGCCGGCTTCCCGCAGCAGACGCAGGTATCGGAAATCTGCTCCTGTGCAAATGGCATGCAGCGGGAAGTCGCTGCTGTTTCTTCCTTGATTTTATCCTCGCACGCCTGCTCCCCGCACCACATGCCGCGGATAAATCCCGGATTTTCTTCCAGCGCCTTTTTAAACTCGTCATAATTGCGGGCGTCTGTGATATGTGCATCCCGGTGTGCCCTTGCACGTGCAAGCATATCGGACTGAACCGTTTCTAACAGCCATTTCAGCTTCTTCGGCACTTCATCCAGCGGTGTCTCGTATTTTTCCCTTGTATCGCGGCGGACAAGCACGCACTGTCCCTTTTCGATATCCTTCGGGCCGATTTCGATGCGCACCGGAATCCCGCGCATTTCCTGCTCGGCAAATTTCCAGCCCGGGCTTTTCTCGCTGTCATCAGCCTTCACGCGGAACCCTGCTTTCAGCCTGTCGCAAAGCTCCCATGCCTTGTCCAAAACGCCTTCCTTCTGCTGCTGAACCGGCACAATCATAACCTGGACCGGAGCAATCGCCGGCGGCAGCACCAGTCCCGAATCATCCCCGTGCACCATAATAATCGCGCCGATAATGCGGGTGCTCAGTCCCCATGAGGTCTGGTGCACATACTGCAGCTGGTTATCCCGGTCTGTATACTGGATGCCAAAAGCTTTTGCAAACCCGTCCCCGAAATTATGGCTCGTCCCGGACTGCAGGGCCTTTCCATCATGCATCAGTGCTTCAATCGTATACGTCGCTTTTGCACCGGCAAATTTTTCCTTATCTGTTTTCTGTCCGCAGATAACCGGAACCGCAAGCACTTCTTCACAGAATTTTGCATAAACATCCAGCATCTGCTCCGTGCGTTCCTGTGCTTCCTGTGCCGTCGCATGGGCAGTATGGCCTTCCTGCCATAAAAATTCACGCGAACGCAAAAACGGCCTTGTCTCCTTTTCCCACCTTACAACCGAACACCACTGGTTGTACACCTTTGGCAGGTCACGGTAAGACTGCACGTCATTTTTATAAAAATCACAGAACAGCGTTTCCGAAGTCGGCCTGACACAGAGCCGCTCCTGCAGCGCATTCTGCCCGCCATGCGTCACCCACGCTACTTCCGGCGCAAATCCTTCCACATGGTCTTTTTCTTTATTTAACAGGCTTTCCGGGATAAACATCGGCATATACACATTCTGCACGCCTGTTTCCTTAAAACGGCGGTCAAGCTCTCTCTGGATATTTTCCCAGAGCGCATACCCGGCCGGTTTGATAATCATGCACCCTTTTACCGAGGAATAGTCAATCAGTTCTGCTTTCTTCACAACATCCGTGTACCACTGCGCAAAATCTTCCTGCATGCTGGTAATGGATTCCACTAGTTTTTTGTCCTTCGCCATTTTCATTCTCCTTCTATTCTGATTTTCCATTATCATTCAGAAAGTCCGGCTGCTGGCAGAGAAGTCTCCCACAGCCGGATTTCACTGTAACAGCATCGTCCTGCCGCATACATTTCCAAAATCTGTATACCGGATTATTCTAGCGTCATATGATTCGGATGTCAAGCTTCAATAAAGCCGGAAGAACTGTTTGCCATTCTATAGTTACTGTTCACTCCGTGACCAGCAACCCTATATCCTGCTCACCCCTTCCCGGTACAGCTCATAAATCAAAAAGGCAGACCCGGGGCCCAGCAGCACCCCGCCTGCTCCATATACCTGTATTCCAAAATAAATGCTCATCAGAATGACAATCGGCGGGTACCCGAGCCGCCGATAAGCCGCGGCTCCAGCAGCTGGCGTACAAAGCTGCAAACGACATACAAAATCCCGTATACGGCTGCCAGCACATATTTTCCGCTTAAAATATCAATAATCATCCACGGCACAAAAATCGTCCCGGTACCGATAAACGGGAGCGCATCGCAAATCCCGATTCCAAGCCCCGCCAGCACCGCATAAGGATTGCCTGTCAGAAACAGCCCGCCCACACAGATAAGGCTGATAACGAGCAGGATAATTACCTGTGCCTTTAAATACGTGCCCCCGGCCTCTTTCGCATGCCGCTTCATCTGCACGGCCAGCTTCCCGGCCTGTGAGCTGCGGACAGCCCCGGCAATTTTCGGGTAATCCGTCAGCATTAAAAGCCCGGAAATAGATGCTATCAGAATAATTCCCATAAACGAGAACACTGCTTTTGCATAACTCATGGAATTTTCCAGAAGATAAGGCAGCGTGCGGGACTGAAACCCGGATTTTACCCGGCTCTGCATATCCGCAAACAGCTGCTCTGCTTCTCCCAGGCGGACTCCGAACCGGCTTTCAATCTTTTCGCAGCCGTCACACCACATATCACGGATTCCGTTTTCAATAGATTCCGCATACCCGGCCAGCCCGGCCAGCTGCGTGCAGACCGTGCGCCCGGCAAAAAAACAGGCTGCACCGGCCAGTATCAGCACGCCTCCCATCGCCAGCATGGACACCATTCCACGGCCCCGTCCGGTTTTATTTACAACCCGTTCCACAAACGGATTCAGCGTTACGGCCAAAAGCCCGCCCAGCAGAAACGGAATTGCAGCCGGCAGGATATATTTCATCGACAGATAGACGGCCAGCGTGGCTCCTAATAATAAAACTGCTTTTTTTACATTGTTTTTTTCATACCATCTCATGCAGAAAGTATGCGTGAAATCCCTGTTAATATGTATAAAAGCCCGCAGGCAGCGCTGTCACTTTCAGGAAATTCTGCGTGCCTTCTGGCAGCATTTTATCATTTTGCAAAAATACGTTATGGAATAAAAAATCTGCTTTTACAGCAAGACATTCAGATGCCACGCATGCCGCAGATATAATCAAATTTCTGAAATACCGGCTGGGACGGGCATATATGAAATTTC
>CAJTSV010000015.1 GCA_910579075.1 uncultured Eubacterium sp. | reverse complement strand
GCAAGACCCGTCTTTTTGCAAAAAGAAGACACAATAACTGGACACTTTTTAATCTGTTATTTATCCGTTTTATTAGTAAGAATATTCCAGATTAAAATCTTAGAAAACAAGTATTGCACAGAGGAAATTTTTGATTTTATGAAGCAATTTAAAGCAGCAAAACTTTCAGAAAAAAAATACATAAACCTCACAAAAAATACATCATTTATAAAGGCATTTTCTGCATTCACAAACCTTCCGTTAACGTCATATTTTTTAACAGATTCACAACTAAAAAATATGCTAAGCTATAGGTTCTAACCTATGGCTTAGCACCATATTTTACATATCAACTCCCAAAGACAGGTAGCATATCTTAGTTTTGATTGCAATAGCTTTTTTTATCTGTCATATGTTTGGCATTATTCCACAATTCTGCATTTTGAGTGGTTACCCTTATTAGTTATACTTATGATTCAGAATCAGGTAAACTTGTACTGGAAAGTGACATAAAAGAACTTGAAGGCGAAGTTATGCAGCTGGTGTAATCCATTTTATCAATCAAATTTTATAAAAATCCATTATGTTTTCTCAGTTTATGCCGATAACTATTAGAATGTGATTATTTTTTGCTGACGGAGGATGCAAAATGAGAGTGGAAACAAATGAATGGAGACCATATGGTAAAATCATTTACCAGAAACAGAACTTTATTGTCAAGCAGGTAGCAATGCTGCCTGAGAAAGCGGCTGAATACGATGAGGCTTTTGGCTATGCCTGCTGCCCGATTCAGTCCTGGCAGTATACGGATTTACATAAGCTGTTTGACGACTGGCGCAAACAGTTTGCCAAGGCATCCGGAAATGGCATCTGCAAGCGCATTCCCTGTATCTGTTATCCGAATGACATGACGTTCCGGTCAGCTTATCTGGCAGGCCTGAAGCACAGCATATTTTTAAATGCCATGAATGATAATCTCGCCAGCGGATGGGAAAAGGCAAGAATCGCTGCGCATGATGCTGTCATGAAAGCAGTAAAATCAAAAGATATGAAAGAAATCTGCAGAGCGGTAGGCTATCCGCCATTTATCATAGCTGCCCTTGGCAAAGCGCTTCTGAAGTTCGAAGATGGAGATGCAATGCCGGCGGTAGCAAAGTTTTATGAGGAGCTGATTACAGGTATTCTTTATGTGCCTGCAGACAAGCCTGACGAGCTGGCATTTAAGATTTCCGATAAAACATGGGAAGTCATTGACTCGGCGGAATTTAATTATTAGCAGTATGAAAAAGCACCTGGAACCGGGTTTCCATGACGGGTTACATCAACCTGTATGAAATCAGAACCGCCGGAGGCGGGGAGGTTCTGCGAGGGTTTATGCCTTGCGGAATGCCCCGTTTTCCGGCAGTTTTTTTGTGTTAAAAAGGATAAGAAAGGCGGGAGTGGATTCCGCTAGAGCGTGTTTGAAAAATGCTTTTCGTGAGATGTACCCTAAGGGGCATGCTATGCTTCACAGTTTGCAGAGTGCAGATTGCGGAAATGATTTTTCAAATACGCTCTAATGCAGCAGTATGCAGAATCATAAATTCGCTTGTACAAACGTCCTGAATGCAGTATAATCGGATAATAAAAGAAAACGTGAATCTGGGAGCAGTTTCGGAAATTTTGAAATCCCAAAAACGTAAGGAGGAACTTGCATGTACCATTGTCAGATACATTTTTATTTCGCAGGCGTACCGTGCAGTGCATTTGACATAATAAAGACAATTACCCCATACGAAAATTTTACGCATCAGTATGCGCAGAGTGAGGGCATATGCCTGAAAGACGCAGCGGATGCGGATGTGATAGTGGCAAACCTGGAAGGCATGGAAGCGGCCAGTGCGGTCAGGACGCTTCTGGAAGCAAAATGTGCGAAAGCACAGCTGATTCTGCTGCTGGAAAAATGCCAGATGGACAGTATCGCGGATTATTTTTGCGAAATCAAAGATTTATGGGTAATGCCAATGACGGAAGCAGAAATCCGGTTCCGCTGTGAGCGGTGGCAGCAGTCTTATAAAATGAGCAAAGACCTCTGGCAGGCAGAGCATTTTTTGGAGGCAACGATTAACAATGTGCCGAATCTGGTCTGGTACAAGGATAAAAACGGCGTTCATAAAAAAGTAAATAACAGCTTCTGCCAGACGGTCGGAAAAACTAAGCAGCAGGTGGAAGGACAGCGGCATGCTTATATCTGGGATGTGGAGCAGGATGACCCGGCATGCATTGAATCAGAGGAAGAAGTCATGAGTCGCCGCAGGACGTTTGTGTCGGAAGAACTGGTGCAGACCGGGACAGGCACGCGGACACTGATGACTTACAAATCCCCGCTTTACGATTTGGACGGCAGTGTCATGGGAACTGTCGGCGTTGCCATTGACGTTACGCAGGAACGGGTGTATGAGCAGGAGATTGTACAGAAAAACCAGACACTGGAGAAAATTTTTACAACGATTGACTGCGGCGTTATCCGGCATACGTCCGATGGCAGCCGCGTGCTGAGTATTAACCGGGCGGCGCTTAAGATTCTCGGGTATGCGTCCCAGGAAGAAATGGAAGCAGACGGGTTTCAGACGGTTGCAGGGTCTATTCTGGAAGAAGACAGGGAACGGTTTACGGAGTGTATCGAAAGCCTGGAAAAAGAAGGCGACAGCGTCAGCACAGAGTACCGTGTCCGGCATAAAAACGGCGAGATTCTGCATATTATGGGAAATGTAAAGCTGCTGATGGAAGACGGCGAGCTGTTTTACCAGCGGTTTTTGCTGGACTGTACCGCGCAGAAGCTTCAGGAAAAGAAAAAGGAGCAGCGCCAGACAGAGCTGATGCAGGCCCTGACTGTGGATTACAGTATTGCCTGCTTTTTTGACCTGAATACGGGAGCCGGCGTGCCGATACGCAGGGACGTGTGTGACGAGGGTGCGTTTACGGCGGATAAGCATGGAAACATTTATTTTGAGCAGAGCATGGAGCAGTATATCCAGGCAGTCGTGCATGAGGAAGACCGGGAAAAGATGCGGCAGTTTTGCAGGGTGGATGATTTGCGGCAGAAGCTGGCGGAGCATGGCGTGCAGCATGCCAATTACCGCGCTGTTACCGGCGGCGAGGTGTTTTATTACCAGCTGAAAGCGGTGCGGGCTGGCAGCTGGAACAGGCAGTGCGGCATCGTTATCGGCCTGCGCAGCGTAGATGCAGAAATCCGCAAGGAGATGGAGCAGAAAAACCTGCTGGAAACCGCACTGATGCAGGCGAACCGGGCCAGCAAGGCAAAGAGCGTCTTTTTGTCAAATATGTCGCATGATATACGCACACCGATGAATGCGATTGTCGGGTTTACAGCGCTTGCAATTGCACATATCGACCAGCACGAGCAGGTAGGGGAATACCTGAAAAAGATTATGACCTCGGGCAATCATCTTCTGAGCCTGATTAACGATGTGCTGGATATGAGCCGTATCGAAAGCGGCAGGATGCATCTGGACGAAAAGCCGTGCAGCCTGCCGGATATCCTGCACGGGCTGCGCAGCATTCTGCAGTCGGATATTCATGCCAAGCAGCTGGAGTTGTATATGGATGCGGTGGATGTCCTGCATGAGGAAATCTGCTGCGACAAGCTGCGGCTGAACCAGGTGCTGCTGAATCTTTTGAGCAATGCGGTCAAATACACAGGCGCAGGCGGCATTATCAGCATGCGGATAACAGAACGGCCCGGTACGGCCGAAGGACGTGCCGATTACATATTTACCATCCGCGATAACGGATTTGGGATGAGCAGGGAATTTGCGGCACATATTTTTGAACCGTTTGAAAGAGAAAAAAACAGCACCATCAGCGGCATTCAGGGAACCGGCCTTGGCATGGCGATTACGAAAAACATTGTGGATTTGATGAATGGCACGATTGAAGTATCGAGCGAGCTTGGCAAGGGCACGGAAGTGACCGTATGCTTTTCTTTCCGCCTGCACGACGGGGGAAAACAGCAGATGGATATTCCAAAGCTGAAAAACTGCCGGGCGCTTGTGGTGGATGATGATTTTAATACATGTGACAGCGTGACATATATGCTGAGCCAGATTGGAATGCGGGCGGAATGGACGCTTTCCGGAAAAGAAGCGCTGCTGCGTACACGTCAGGCCGTAACCAGGGCGGATAACTATACGGTGTATGTCATTGACTGGATGCTTCCGGATATGAACGGGATTGAAGTTACCCGCAGAATCCGCAGGGAAATGGGCGACGAGGTGCCGATTATCCTGCTGACGGCTTATGACTGGAAGGATATCGAGGACGAGGCGAAGGAAGCCGGCATTTCGGCATTCTGCAGCAAGCCGCTGTTTTTATCCGAGCTGCGGGGATGCCTGCATTCGATTGTGGAAACGGAAGAAGCAGAACAGGCATCTGCGGAAAAAGAGCCGGTGCTGCACCACGGCGGGCATATCCTGCTGGCAGAGGACAATGAAATCAACCAGGAGATTGCTTCGGCAATTCTTGAGGATGCGGGATTTACGACCGATATAGCCGGGAATGGACAGATTGCAGTGGATATGCTCAAAAAATCTGACCCGGGATATTACCAGCTGGTGCTGATGGATGTGCAGATGCCGGTTATGGACGGCTATACAGCGACGAAGGCAATCCGGGCACTGGAAAATAAGGCACATGCTTCGATACCGATTCTGGCCATGACGGCGAATGCATTTGAAGAAGATAAAAAGCAGGCCATCAAGTGCGGAATGAACGGGCATCTGGCAAAGCCGATTGATGTTGAAGCACTGCTTGCGGCGCTGGACAGGCTGCTGTCCTGAACAGGCGTGCCGGAAAAACAGGATAAGAAAAAGGAGAACAGGATGAGATATCGCGAACTTGGAAAAACAGGGCTTATGGTCAGTGAAATCGGCCTTGGGGGAGAATGGCTGGAGCGCCATAATACGGAAGAAGTAAAAGCTGTGATTGATACCTGCGAAAAGGAAGGAATCAATCTTTTGGACTGCTGGATGTCGGAGCCGAATGTACGGTCGAATATCGGGCTGGCGCTCAAAGGAAAGCGTGACCGGTGGATGATTCAGGGGCATATCGGTTCTATCTGGGAAAACGGGCAGTACGTCAGGTCAAGGGAGCTTTCCAAAGTGAAGCCGGCTTTTGAAGACCTGCTGGCCAGGCTGCAGACCGGTTACGTGGACCTTGGCATGATACATTTTATTGATACGAAGGAAGAATTTGAGCGGGTTATAAACGGGGAGTTTATGGAATATGTGCGCCAGCTGAAAAAAGAAGGGAAAATCCGTCATATCGGTATGAGCACCCATAATCCGCAGACTGCTGAAATGGCAGCCTGCCAGGGCGAAATCGAAATGATTCTGTTCAGCATCAATCCAGCCTTCGATATGCTGCCGCCAGTGACAGATCTGGAACAGTATTTTGCAGAACAGTATGAGGAATCACTCAGCGGGATTGCGCCGGAGAGGGAGCGGCTGTACCAGCTGTGCGAGCAGAACCGGATTGGCATAACGGTTATGAAGGGATATGCCGGGGGACGTCTGTTTCATGCCGAAACCTCACCGTTTGGCGTGGCGCTGACACCGGTGCAGTGCATTCATTATGCACTGACGCGTCCGGCTGTGGCATCGATTCTGGCAGGCTTTGATAATCCGCAGCATGTATCGGAAGCCGTGGCATATGAAACCGCTTCGGATGCACAGAAGGATTATGCAAGCGTGCTCGCAGCGGCACCGAAGCATGCTTTTTCGACAGGGCAGTGTACCTATTGCGGCCACTGCGCGCCATGCCCGGCGGGAATTGACATCGCGATGGTGAATAAATTATACGACCTTGCATGCATGCAGGGCGAGGTGCCAGGCACTGTCCGCGCGCATTATGCCCAGCTGCCTGCAGGTGCGAAAGACTGCATCGAATGCGGCGGATGTGAGAGCAGATGCCCGTTCCAGGTTCCGGTTATAGACAGGATGCGGAAAATGAAGGAATTGTTTTAAGCACCGTTTCAGAAATTTCAGGAAAAGACATTTGCTGTCAGGAGTAAATGTCTTTTTTTGTTTTCTCACAATCCGCTGAAACTATTTGCCAGCCAGCCTGCTCTAACCTGCATAAAACAATCACAAATGATTGGGAAAGGGGGAATGGCTGACGTGTTTTGCTTGAAACGATTTACAAAAGAACAGTTTGCAGTCCAGTGGGAAGCATCCAGGGAAAAATATTACAGGCTGGCATACTGCTACACCAAAAATGAGCAGGATGCCCTGGAAATACTTTCAGAAGCGGTCTATAAAGGCTACTGCCATTTGCACCAGCTGAAACATCCTGAGTATTTTGACACATGGATGAGCCGGATTATCATTTATGAAGCATACCGTTTTTTAAAACAGAAAAAAAGATGGGTTTCATATGAAACGTATATGGACGTGCCGGATGAAAGCATGTTCCGTAAGGCAGAGGAAAGAATCGATGTTTACCGGTATCTGGATAAACTGACTGCGGATGAAAAAACGCTGCTGATTTTAAAATATTTTGAAGAACGCAGCTTTAAGGAAATGGCAGAAATTCTTTCCATGCCGGAAAGTACGGTAAAAACGAGAACATACCGGCTGTTAAAGAAAATCCGGGAGGAGGAGGCTTATGGGAATGAATCGGGAGCAATATGAAAATATCGAAATACCAGCAGAGGTTTCTGGCATTTTGGAAAAAGCAGTGCTGCGTAAAAGAAAAGCAAATGCCAGAATATTTGCCGCTATTGCAATGGTGTCTGCCGTCTTTCTGACAGCATCAAATACACCGTCTGTGTATGCAGCGCTTGCACAAATACCGGTTATCGGCGATGCAGTCCGGATATTCCATATTGGTTCAGGGGGCCAGCGTTCGGACGGCTTGAAGGCGGATATGGAAGCAGAAGAAGAAAAACTCAGGCTGGTATTCAGCCAGAATCCGCCGACAGGCGGACAGGCAGCAGACGTACCGGCAGGCGATACCGGAGCGGGTGAACAGGCAGCAGACGCGCCGGCATATCATATCGAACAATTTGCTGCCCCGGAGCGGATTGCCATTACGGTTCATGGAATACGCAGCTGCCAGCCGGAGAAGCTGATAGAGGAAGCAGAAAAATGTTCTTATATTAAAACGGCATACAGAGAGATGCTTCTGGATGATTCTGCTGTCCGCATTGTGCTGGAGCTGCAGCCGGGCACGGGCTTTGAGGTGACGGAATACCGGGAACCGGCTTCGCTGGAGCTGCGTCTGTACGCCAGCCCAAAGCAGGACAGGGAAGTATGGTTTATCCGCAGCCGCAAGATGGAAATGTCGGAAGAACTGGCTCTTATGCCGGAGCTGCTTGCGCAGAGCAATGGCGTAATCGCAGGGACAAAGGATGGCCGCTATATTTTCTGCATTGGGGAATTTGAAACGGAAGAAAAAGCCAGGCAGGCTTTTGCGGCAATGGACGAACATGCCGTGTCAGAATATTCGTTTACGGTAGACCACTGTAAGAGCAGTGAACGGCCGGACTGATAAATGAAATGGCAGCATCTGTTTGGAATAAGCTTTGAGTCACCGGCCATTGGAACAGCATAAGTTTTAATTGAATATTTTGTTCCTTCATGCTAATATATTATGGGAAAAAAGATATAGAAAGGGACTGTCGCACTAAGCAAAATATATACAAGATATTGTATGAAAACAATTTATATATACGATATCTGGCAGTATTTTTCTGATGCGACAGTCCCGCATTTCCTGTAAAATCAGATGAGAGGAAGATGATATTTGAAGTCGATTAAATCAAAAATTCAAATCAGTATGTTATCGGTGGTTCTGGCTGGATCTGTACTGATTGGCCTGATTACGGCCCTGCTGAACGCCAGCGGGATTGATGATGTCATGACAAAGACCCTGGGGCCTGCCACACAGATGGCGGCAGACGCAGTGGAGTGGAAAATGGGGAACTATTGGACGGCACTGCAGGAGGCTGCCGCTTCCGATATTTTCCGGGAATCTGAGCCGGATGCCCCGGAACTGATTCCGGTCCGCGATGACATTGCCACGCGCAATGGTTTTCTTTATACCGGAAAAATGGATGAAAACGGAGTATCTTCTACCGGAGACAGCTATGCTGGGGAGGATTATTTTCAGCAGTGCAAATCTTCTATGGAGCCCTGCATTTCCAGCATTATGAACGATGGACAGCAGATGATTTTTCTCCTGGAGGTGCCTGTTATAAACGATGGCCGCTTTGACGGCGTGGTTTATGGCGCAATCAGCGCCGATTTTCTGTCAGACATTGTGATAAATCTGTCTATGGGCAGCAGCGGCGTGGCCTATGTGCTGGATAACAGGGGCAATGTCATCGGCCATAGGGATGCTTCTGTCGTAGAGGAAGGCTCAAATATGATTGAAGCTGCAAAAACGGATTCCAGCGCAGCGGATGTGGCAGCGGTGAACCAGCGTATGATTGAGGGAGAAACGGGCTTCGGCGAATATCAGTTTTATGGCGATAACAAATTGGTCGGATTTGCTCCGATTGGCGGCAATCAGGAGTGGAGTATCGCCATTGAGGCCAGCCAGCGGGAATTCAAATCGACCCTGGACCGGAGCATTCTTTTGACGATTCTGGTAGTTGTGTTTGTGGTAATTGCCACATTCCCTGTGGCAGTCTGGGTCGGGCGGTCTATTTCCAGGCCGATTCAATTCTGTGCTGCCCGGCTGGAAAAGCTGGCAGACGGAGATTTGCAGACTCCGGCTCCGGCTGTGTCTTCCAGGGATGAGACGGCCAGGCTGACAAAAGCCCTGGATGCTACCATACTCCGCCTGAATGATGTGGTACAGGATGTGTCGCATCACCTGGGCAGGATGGCTCAGGGAGATTTCCGGGAGAATATTACCAGTACATACTGGGGGGATTTCTCAGCGATAGAGCAGTCTATCCGGTCAATTCACAGTTCCCTGAAAGAGACGCTTTATCAAATCAGCCAGTCTGCGGGGACACTGGCTTCCAGTGCCGTCCAGGTATCTGACGGGGCCAAGTCCCTGAGCCAGGGGGCAGCAGAGCAGGCCAGCGCTATCCAGGAAATTTCAGCTACAGCTGCCGGCATTGCGAAAAGTGCCGGTGAGACTGTGTCTGCAGCCAGTGAAGCGGAGCATTTTGTGGCCCGGGCAGATGCGCAGCTTGGGGTCAGCGTGGATTTTGTCAAAGAGATGAACACCGCTATGGAGAAAATCTCCAAAACATCTGAAGAAATCAGCAGAATTATCGGTACGATTGAAAACATTGCCTTTCAGACGAATATCCTGGCCCTGAATGCCTCTGTAGAAGCAGCCCGGGCAGGCGGCGATGGAAAAGGCTTTGCCGTGGTAGCCGATGAAGTGCGCGAGCTGGCTGCCAAATCTGACGAGGCGGCAAAAGCTACCAAGGAGCTGATTGAGGGCTCTATTGCCGCTGTTTCTGAAGGCAGCCAGGCAGTTGTCAAAGTGACGGAATCGCTGGATAAGACCAGTTCCATTGCAGAAAATGTGGCCATCAAAATGGGTACCGTGGCAGAAGCGTTAGAGCACCAGAATATTGCGATTTCCCAGATTACAGAGGGAATCGGGCAGGTTTCTTCGGTTATCCAAAATACCTCTGATACATCGGAGCAGAGTGCTGCGACTGCACAAAAGCTCTCCGAACAGTCTGGGCTGATGAACAGCCTGGTACGCAGGTTTCAGCTTCGTTAAAAAACGCAGGCAAGACCACACAAAAGTTATGCTTACAGGCATAATTTTGCTGTGGTCTTTTTTTTTGTACCTGTAATGGCAGCGGAAAGGAGATTTTTATGGATTACAAAATGATTCATGAAATGGGCGGCACAGCCGGAAAATCAGATGCCGGGGCTTCTGGCAGCAAAACGGAAGAAGGCGGGGGAAAGCCTTCTGTCATTACCACGATTGTAAGCGTGATTTCCACAACCTTTACACCAGTGATTCCGGCGTTAATCGGCGGCATGATAAAGGCTGTTTTGTCGATTCTGGTATTGTGCGGACTGGATGACAGCAGCTTCACGTATGCGCTGCTGATATAACAGTACCGAGATTGATACAAAGGATAGGTGCAAAGATGGTTTAAATCTCTTGATTTCAAGGCTTTTTCAATTTGATAGACTGGCAGGACTTGTTTTTTTGCTTGTATGCCGTAGGCGGTGGTTTGCCCTTGGTGCATAATTGAACGAACCAAATAAAAATGAACGAACTTGGGGGGCAGTTCGTTCAAAGTTGTGCGTATGCTGATTTTTCTGTTTTTCAATGGCAGAATCTGGACTAATGACCATTGTGTCCATAATTATTACATTTTTTGCAGCTTTCTTTCTTCCATTTCTTTCAAAAAGGCTCTCCCGCCTTCATTATAGAAATTAATTTTTTCTTGCTTTGTCATATTTTTTGTAAGTTCATAATGATATTCCCTAATCTTATGAATATCTTCAATAGTAAAATCTGGACTGATAACTGGTTTTGCAATCATAATCATTCCCCGCTTTCCACTTGTATCTGCCATCTTCTCAGGTACATCTTCTTGTAATAAATGGCTGATAACCGATGTATCTAAGTATACCTTTAATTTTCGCATAGAGTATCACTCCTTAAATCTGGTTGCATATATCAAATCTGGCTTTATGTCAACTTTCCATTCAATCAAATTCTCTGGCTGACATTGCAATAAGTGACATATATCCTCAATAGCCTTCGTTGATGTATCACACATAAAATCTTTTCCATATATAAGTGTCTTTATATTCGCATATATACTAACACCATGCCTCTATATGTACCCCCTTTATTATGAAATTCATGTTATTGCCGAAAAGAGTGTAAATGCTGAAAGATTTAATTCCGTTTTGTGCCAGTAACTCGAAAGACTATAAATCAAACAATTTTCGCATTTCAGCATCCATTGTTCCGTTCTTTGCATACTCCAAAGTTCGTATAATTGTATCATTTATATGACGGCAACCGAACCTGATTTCGGATGCGGCATTTTATTTTATGCTGGTACTGTTAACGTATGGCGCAGCAGATAAAATACTTCGCCTTATACTTTTTATCAAGGTATTGTTTGAGATTTTCTGTAGTAGCCTTGCCAGCTTTTTCCAATTCAATATATTTCTTAAAGTCTTCAGTCGGCTCAAGCCCATCCGCTTTAATCATGCCAATAGCATAATCCCATGCTTTTTCTGCCGTCATAAAAATTCCTCCAATCAAATTTTAAGCTATTTATAGTATACCATATTTTTACGGCAAATACTATACCATGTGCAGTCCATTTGACCCTGAAAAACTGGTGTAAAGAGAAAAAAGATTATTGAGAATAATAACAAAATAAAAGCGATAATAGAATTGGAACATAATCCAGAGAAATTGCTGCAAGAGTGCCTGTTATATATGCTGAATGCTTATCCTATAAAATTCGTAGGTTTCAAGCGGAATCGGGAGATAATGTATTTGCATTGACACTGCAGCAGTGGATAAAAGCAACAGATGCAATTGGTATTATATCAAAATCGGGACGATACGGCGGCACAATGGAGAAAGGAAAAGGGAATAGGCGGAAAAGCGCCTGATATCAGAGATTTTGCTTCGGCAGAGGAATTAGATGTTCTTATCAATAGTGAAAAATAATGGATGTTTCTAAGTGGAAGATAATGTCGAAACTATAATTTAATGTATAAGGCATGTAGTAAATTATTGCTAACAATAAAGCTGGATATTCATAGAAATATAGAGAGGTTATATGATGAATCGCAGATATATAGATGAATCTGCTAAAAGAAAATTATATGCAGAATCTATGGGACGGTGTATGAACCCAAATTGTCAGCGGTAGTTGTTCTGTAAAAATGTTGATATACTTGAAAAAGCACATGGACATTTCATTTGAAACAACTGCTCAGGATTCAGTATGGAATAGATAAGAAATCCAGATAACGAGCAGAAAATACTTAAGAATTTTTTTCGGGGCTGTTGCACGAAGCAGATATATACAGGATATCGTACAAAAGAACGGTTTAAACCAGCTATATCTTGTATCAGTTTTCTTCATGCAGCAGACCCGGTTTATCATGTGTGATTAATAAACGGGCCGGGTTTACATTCTGTTTATCTTTCAAAAAACCATCTTCTCTTATAATTTAAAGAACTAGCAGATAACATTTTGTTATAAAATGTTGTGTCTAAAATGTTATGCCTGAAATCCGCAATTCCTTATTTTATGCGGGTTTTCACAAAACTGGATGAAAAAAACGACTGGCAAAAAATCTGCATATTTCATATTTCTGCCTTTTCAGCACATTGTGTTTATCATGTTATCCCCAATGAATTTTTGTGGATTTATAACAAAAAATAATTTCTAAACAAAGAAAATCCTTTACGAAATTATGAAATAGTAACAATTTTTTCCTAAGGGTTGCAAAACAAGACGGATTGATATAAAATACTAGCAGATAACATTTTATAACAAAATGTTATCTAAAAGAATTATTTAGAGTCAGTGAAAGATAAAAGTACAAGCAGAGACTGAAAGAGAGGAGGATGCATATGCAGGAACTGGATTATGCGGGCATGGGGATGAGAATCCGGAAAGCAAGGAAAGAAAAAGGAATGTCACAGGACAAGCTTGCGAAAGAGTGCGGCATCTGTCTTTCCTTTATGGGACATATTGAACGTGGAACACGGCACATGAGTCTGGAAACCTTTGCGGATATCTGTAAAATCCTGGGTAAAGATGCAGACAGCCTTCTTTGGGGAACAGAGCATCCGGCGGATGCAGTGCTGGATTTATGGAATCTTATGAAGTCTGCTGCTGAGATTGTGAACAGGGCATGAACTATTTCATTACTTCATAGAAAGATGATGGGAAAATGTTACTGGTCACGGAGTGAACAGTAACGGGAAAATGCCCGTATAAGCAGGGAATCTGGATATTGCAAGCAAGAATAAATCAGTAAGATATCGGAAAAGGAGAAAAAAATGAACGGGAACCAATCCTGGAAAAAAACAGAAGAAGCTGGAATTGATTTAGCACAGCTGCTGTGCAGAATCTGCAGAAAATGGAAATATGCTGTGGCTTTGGGAATTGCCTCTGCGGCTCTGGCATGCTGCCTGCTGTATGTGAAAAACGGGCAAAAAGTTTTGGAGAAAGATTTTTCTGATATACAGGAGATTGAACTGACACAGGAAGAACAGCAGGCAGTGGATGATACTGCCCTGGCTGCGGAAGAAATGCAAAAACTGGAAGAATATCTGGAAAATTCTGTCCTGATGCAGGCTGACCCATACCATAAGCACAGTGTTGTATCTTTATACAGCATTGACAATACAGCAGGCAGGAATCTTTTGAAAATAACAGAGGGCTATCTGACTTTTCTGACAAATGGAGGTGTAACAGAGGCGATAAAAGAGGCAGACAACAGAAGATGGAATATGGACAGCAGTTATCTGCAGGAAATTATCCGGGCATGGCAGAGGACGGACGATACATACCGCATTACGAATGGAACGGAAGGCGATATGCCCAAGGAAACATTGCTGTATGTGGAAGTAACCGGGAAAAATGCGAAACAGGCAGAGCAGCTTTCAGAAAGCATACAGGAAGCTTTAGAGGAGTACCATGCAGTTTTGAAAAAGGAGTGTGGAAAACATACGCTGACACTGGTAAGCAGCATGCATAAGATAACTGCTGACAGCAGTTTGCAGACACTGCAGCGTGATAAACGGGAATCCCTGAAAGGGTATCGGTCGAGCCTGAAAGCAGCATTGGATGGATTTAGCGAAGAACAGAAGCTTGCTTACGGACTGACAGAAGAAGAACCGGAAAAGGATGAATTGCAGGAATCGAACTGGTTTCGTGGAAAATATGTACTGCTTGCATTTGCGGGAGGCATTTTCCTGCATTGTGTAATCTGTACGTGCCTGTATCTGCTTTCTGGCACGGTAAATAGCGCTTCGGAATTCCGGCTGAATTATAATATTCCGTTTTATGGCAGCATATCCATGACGGAAAAGCTGGATAAGAACAGGAGACAGAGAACAGAGTATGTGTTAAACCGTCTGCGGCTTTCGTGCAGAAACCAGGGAATTCAAAGGGTCTGCCTGACAGCCTCAACCGTCTTGGATGAGACGGAAAAGAAATGCCTGAATGAGATTGCCCAGGGCCTGAAGGAGTCGGGAATTGAAACGCTGCAGGCCGAAGATGTGAACAGGGATATGTCGCAATGGGATAGGATTGCCGAACAGGGACATGTTCTGATGATATGCAGGACAGGGAAGACTGCGCACAGAAATATTGATGAAGAAATGGAGTTTTACCAGCATAATGGTATCGAAGTCATGGGAGCTGTTTTGTTTGAAGATGCAGGCTGTAACAGCTGGAGTTTAAAAAGGAAAGGGTAAGGATGAGATTCCATGAGTAAACGGAAAAAGGTAAGAGCAATATTCTGCCATGATTTGCCGGTTTATAAAGATATCAATGGGGATTATTGCAGCACAACCCTGACCGATGAGGTTTTTGCCCGGTATCTTGATGTGGCAGATGAATTGATTGCAGCTGTCAGAGTGTATCAGATAGACAAAACTTATCAGGAAGCACATCAGGAAAAAATCAGCCTGAGCCATATCCGGTTTCTGGATATTCCAAATATGAATACGGTGAAAGGCTTCTTCACGGTTATACCGAGAATAAAGAAAACGCTGCTGAAGGCGGTTGCCTGTTCCGATTTGGTTTTTATCCGGGGAGGAGTTCTGGCACTGCTGGCTGTGGATGCTGCAAGAAAGCTGAATAAAGCATATGTTCTGGAATGTGCTGGTGAAGTATTTATTAATTACTGGTTACACAGTACACTGGGAAAAATAGCTGCTCCATATATGGAGTACCGGGTACGCAGAGATGTGTGGAATGCATCTTTTGTGCTGTATGTAACGAAAGAGTATCTTCAAAAGAAATATCCTTCACGGGGTGCTGCCTGCGCTGTATCAGATGTGGTAATTGCTCAAACCGATGAGGGCATTTTAAATCGGCGAATAGAAAAGATTAGAAATAAGAAACGCGGTGCGTTTGTAATAGGGACAACTGCACATCTGGCAACGAAAAATAAAGGACAGCAGGATGTACTAAGAGCAATGGATATGCTGCGGGATAAAATGGATATCCGCTATGAGCTTGCTGGAGGGGGAGACGAGTCATATTTAAAATCTCAGGTACAGAAATATCATCTGACAGACAGGGTAACATTTATGGGACAGCTTCGCCATGAAGAAGTATTATCCTGGATTGATGGAATTGATTTATATATTCAGCCGAGTTTTTCTGAGGGGCTTTCGAGAGCGCTTGTAGAAGCAATGAGCAGGGGATGCCCGGCGATTGCGTCGGATATTGCAGGAAACCGGGAACTTCTGGAAAAGAAGATGCTGTTTCCGGCAGGAAATGCGGGGGCTTTGTGTAAAAGACTGGTGGAAATACTGCATGGCAGCCTGGAAGAACAGGCAGAAAAAAATTTTTATAAAGCAAAAGAATATGAAGCAGAAAAGCTGGATAAAAAAAGACGGGAATTTTTTGAACGTTACCGGGACTGTGTAATCGGAGGCAGATGACATGAGATGTGTATGTATCAGCTGTTTTAACAGTTATTCTATGTGGATGGAATGTGTCATCGCATATTTTAGGAAAAAAGGGTACAGGGTGACATATATCACCTCAGATTATGACCATATTCAGAAAAAACATATAAAAGCCAGGCGGAAAGGAACGATACATATTCATGTGCCAGGATATAAAAATAATATTTCACCGGGAAGGCTGATTTCACATGTTGTTTTTTCGTGGAAGACGGGGAAAATACTCGAAAAGTTAAAACCAGATTTGGTGTACTGCATATTTCCGCCAAATACACTTGTGAAAAACTGTGCCAGATACAGGACTGCAAATAAGCATGCAAAACTGATATTTGATTGTCATGATACATGGCCGGAAAGCTTTCCATATAAAAAGTACCAGAAGCTTTTGCGCATGCCCTTTGATAAATGGAAAAATTTAAGGGATAACTATATCGAAGCGGCAGACAAGCTTGTATGCGTGTCAAAAGAATGCAGGGATTTTTTTACAGGCAAGAATATAAAGATACCAGTTGAAGTCTTAAAGCCTGCAGCAAACCGGACTCAGATACCTGATTATCAGTTCCAGCCGGAAAAAGAGATTGCATTCTGCTATCTGGGAAATGTAAACCATATTACAGATATCAGCCTGGTAAAGAGCTTGTTACAGATACTGTCCGTGTCCAGAAAGAGTTCTGTTCATATTATCGGACAAGGGCAGAATCTGGACAGGATGATAAAGGAACTGCAGATGCCGGGCGTCAGGATTATCTGTTATGGTACCGTGTTTGACGAACGTAAAAAGGCAGAGATTATTGCTCAGTGTGTATTTGGGCTGAATGTGCCAAGGGAATCCATTCATTCTACCATGTCATTAAAAAGCATTGAGTATATGCGTTTTGGGCTTCCGATTTTAAATGCAGGAAGTGGTGAAAACTTTGACATCGTGAAAAATAAAAATACCGGGCTGAACGTAAACCGCTCAAACATAAGGCAGACAGCAGAAGATATTTTAAATATTGACAGCAGGATGCTTTATCAGATGTCAGAAAACAGCATCCAGTGCTATCAGGAAAGCTTTATCGGGCAGGATTTACACGCCATATTAAAAATCTGACAGGCAGTAAGGGGGCGAGGCATGAAATTTATTTTTTTAATTCCTGGATTAAGAAGCGGCGGTGCTGAACGCGTGATGGCCACGCTGGCAAATAATTTTGTAAACAGGGGCAGTTTTGTAAAAATTATAACGTTTACAGATGAGGAAAGTTATTTTCCGCTGGATGGCCGGGTGATTTTAGACGGCATGGGGCAGATGCCGGACAGGTCTGACAGGATAAAATTTATCAGTACGCTGCCAGCAGTTGTATGCAGGCGTTTTTTTCATATTGCATGGACAATCCGAAAAGACAATCCGGATGCTGTTTTATCTTTTTGCAATACAGCCAATTATCTGAATGCTATGCAGAAAATGCTGGTCAATCGGAAAACCGTTTCTGTTATATCAGAGCGCAGTGACCCGGAGAGGTATTGCAGAGGAGTGCAATGGCTGTGCAGGCTATTATATATGCATGCAGATGCAGTTATCTGCCAGAATCGGGTTGTGAAAAAATATTTTCTGTCCATTCGAAAAAAGCACATGCCGCGTGTGATGGTTCTCCCAAATCCAGTTAGCGAAACAAGCATTCCAGATAGAATCGTTTATAGGAAAAATAACTATTTTGCTGCTGCGGGGCGGCTGGTGCACGAAAAAAGATTTGATGTACTTATTCTGGCGTTTGCAGAATTTATTAAAATCCACCCAGAATTCAGGCTGAAAATCTATGGTGAGGGGCCTCTTAGAAAAAAACTTGAGAATCTCGTGAAAGAAAAAGGGCTGGAAGGATATGTGGAATTGCCTGGCAGTGTCAGGGATGTTATGAAAAAAATACAAGATGCATCATGTTTTATTTTATCATCAGAAGTGGAAGGATTTCCGAATGTACTGCTGGAAGCCATGTGCAGCGGGATGCCGGTTATATCTGTGAGGCTGCGGACAGGTATCGCAGATAAACTGATTATAAATGGGAGAAATGGATATCTGACTGATATTGGCGATGTGGATGGGATGTGCCGTGCCATGTGCCGGATAATAGAAAAGGCAGACCTGGGTGAGATGTCCTGTAATAATTTTAAAATAAGGGAGTTATATGGTGAAAGCAGGGTATCAGGAAAATGGCTGCAGGCGTTAAGCAGTATCAAAATATAAGATGGTTTTGCAATTGTACATAAAAGGAGAAAATAATGGCGATTCAACTGTTTACACCGAAATTTGAGGTGCAGGAATGCCTGAATGAGATTCAGGAATGTCTGGAAAAGGGCTGGACGGGCCTTGGCTTTAAGACCGTTCAGCTTGAGGAGAAATGGAAAAGATATACAGGGCTTCCTTTTGCGTATTATATGAATTCAGCCACGATTGGCTTGAATTTTGCAGTAGAAATATTAAAAGAACAAAACGGCTGGGAAGATGGGGATGAAATTATTACTACACCAATTACTTTTATTTCTACGAATCATGCAATTCCAAGAGCAGGCCTGAAAGCTGTATTTGCAGATATTGATAATACGATGTGCCTGAATCCGGAATCCGTGAAGGAGCGGATTACAGAGAAAACAAGAGCTGTCATTTTTGTAGGGATAGGAGGCAATGCCGGACATTATGATGATATTGTCCGTATCTGCAAAGAGAGGGGGCTCAGGCTGATTTTGGATGCCGCACATATGGCTGGAACCAGGGTCAGTGGAAAAATGCCGGGTCATGAAGCAGATGCAGTCATATATTCGTTTCAGGCTGTGAAAAACCTGCCTACTGCGGACAGCGGAATGCTTTGCTTTAAGGATGGAAAACTGGATGAGATTGCACGCAAAAAAGGGTGGCTTGGAATTAATAAAGATACCTATACAAGAACTACAAATTCTGGAAATTATAAATGGAGATATGATGTTGAATATATTGGAGAAAAAGCGCATGGAAATTCTGTAATTGCAGCAATTGCGATAGTCCAGTTAAGATATCTGGACCGCGACAATGCGTATCGCAGGCAGATTGCAAGGTGGTATCAGGAACGGTTTGCACAGTATGCAGGCAGGATTAAACTGGCTGATATTCCAAAGAACTGTGAATCTTCTTCCCATCTTTTTCAGATTCTTGTGGAAAACAGGGATGAAGTAATCGTAAACCTGAACCGGCATGGGATTTATCCAGGAGTCCATTATGCGGATAATACATTATACCAAATGTATGCATACGACAGGGGAAAGTGCCCATATGCAGCGTATGTCAGTGAACACATTCTGTCTCTGCCGATGCATTTGCAGCTATCGTATGATGATGTGCAGTTTATCAGTGACCGGGTCATTGAGATTGTAAATGAATTTTCGCAAACATGAGGAAAAAGAATGAAACATACATATTCAGGGTCATATGGCAGCATCCGCCTGATTCCAATGAGCCTGGAACAGAGCCAGGAATACCGCCAGATGCGCAATAAACCGGAAAACAGGGATTATTTTATAAATACAGGTGAAATATCGCAGGAAGAACAGGCTGCCTGGTATCGGGAGTATGTAAACAGACCGGGTGATTATCTGTTTGCAGTATGCCATAAATCCGTTTATTTCATTGGCGGCTGTGGCATTTATCATGTAAATGAGACATACAGGGAAGCAGAGTTCGGGCGTATTCTTATCGATAAAAGATGGAGCGGAAAAGGCTGCGGTTACAGGACAGTTATGGCAGCGTGTGGAATTGCTGAAATGAATCTGAAACTGAAAAGACTGGTTCTTCATGTCAGGGAAGAAAATATCCCAGCTTTTAAAATTTATAAAAAAGCTGGATTTGCTGTAATTGGAAACAGCAGGGAAGGAATTTTAGAAATGGAAAAGAAACTATGCTGTGACAGGAAATGAGGAATATATGTATGAACCATAAAAGCTGCACAATCAGCCCGGATTCCCTGATGCTTGCTGTTCCATTTTTCATCCTGGCTGCCGCAAATGTCATACAAAGCAGCACGATGACAGTCTGGGCGCTTATTCTTCAGACAATGCTGCTGGTGCGTTTCTGCCTGAAAGAGTTTCATAAAAAGATAGCACTGGCATTTTTCTATGTCTGTGTGTTTACATTTCTTACGGGAAAAATTATGATAGATTATTTCAGGCACAATCAGGAATGGCTGGTGACATTTTCAAGCCAGGAATATATCTGTGCCTGTAATGCGCTTTATCTGGCTTATTTATGTCTGTGGGCGGGCTATCAGTGGAAGAAAAACAGGCAGCTGTTTTTTGGGGAAAGCAGTCTGACGAAACGGGTGAAAAACCTGTTTGATGATAAAAATTTTCATATGGGCTGGGTTCAGGATATTTCTTTTTATATATTAATGGCAAGTTCCCTGTGCATGGTGTTTTTTAACTTAAAAAAACTGGAGTACGCCATGCAATATGGATATATGTCGCTGTATACCACCTATGCAGGGTCAGCCTGGGCATCCAGAATGGAATTTGCCTGCCAGGTTAGTTTTTTCACGGGACTTGCTGCAAAGCCTTCCAGGAAACGTCTGTTTTGGTACGGCGTGTTTGGGCTTATCAATCCGGTGATAGAATTTGCACAGGGTTCCAGGGGAGCGGTTGTAACGCAGTCACTGTTCTTTATTTTATATCTGTATTCTTACAGTGACATCAAAAAGGGGAGCCTTACAAAGGCGGAGTATCGGAAAAAATTTCGGCGGTTATTTATCGCGGGAATGGCTGTCTGTGCTGCAGCATTGCCAGTACTGGCTGTCTATGGGGTGACGCGTTCAGGAGGTGTGTATGCAGGACCGTCAGGTATTTTTGGAAAAATCATTGATTTTTTTGACCAGCAGGGATTTTCCTTTTCGCTGATTGGCTATGCTGTCAAATATAAAGGACAGATGCCAAACTGCTTTTATTCATTTGGGGCTTTGATAGACCAGTTCTTTGCAGGGGCCGGATTTCAGGGGAAGGAAGATTTTGCACTGCATGCACATTCATTTGGGGACAGCATTACTTATATCGTTGCAAAGACGGCATATCTGAATGGGTATGGGATGGGGTCTAGTTATATCGCAGAACTGTATTATGATTTTGGGTATCTGGGGATAGCTGCCGTAAATATTGGACTGGGCGCATTTATGAAGGATATGACAGACTGGAAAAACCGCAGTGTATCTGGACAGGCAGTATGCTTTTTCTTATACCGGTATTTTCTGGGGATTCCAAGAGGTGCTTTTGCACATCCGTTTCAAAAGCTGACTGCGTCTTCTGTAATGCTTACATTCTTTTTTATATTCGGACTGGCAGCATGGAAAAAGTATATGGATGGAAAACAGACAGGGGATAAGGCAGGATAATATGATTACAGTATTTACGCCGTCTTTTAACAGGGCGGAATATTTAAAGAGGGTTTACGATTCACTGCTGGCGCAGACAAGCCGTGATTTTGAGTGGATTCTGATTGATGACGGTTCGTCAGATAATACAGACCTGATAGCAGATGCATTTCTAAATGACACAGGAAGATTTTTTGAATTTACATATTTAAAGCAGAAGCATGGCGGAAAGCACAGGGCAGTGAATCTTGCAGTAATGCATGCAAAAGGTGAGTTCCTGCTGATACTCGACAGTGATGACAGGCTGGTGAAGCATGCAGTGGAATATATCTGCAAATGGGGAAAACAAATATCAGGCAAAAAGAATATTGCGGCTGTTTCAGGGTTAAAGGTATATCCGAATGGAAAGCCGGTTGGCGGTGAGCCTGGATTTGAGAAACACACGTATGTTGAGGCAGGTAATTTTCAGAGGAAAAAATATAATCTGGAACGTGATATGGCAGAAGCTTACCGGATTGATATTCTGAAAAAATATCCTTTTCCAGAATTTGAAGGCGAAGACTTTTTGCCGGAAGGGGCTGTATGGGCGAAAATAGCAGAAGACGGATATGTCATCCGCTGGTATAACGAGCCTGTTTATATCTGTGAATATCTGGAAGGGGGACTGACAAAGAGCGGCAGTCTGGAAAGGGTGGTAAAAAATTTTCAGGGGACATGTTATCTTACCTCACTGGTGATTCGATGCGGACGGTGGGGCATGAAAATGAACTGGTTTTTTCTTTTTAACAGGGCGGCATTCAGAAAAAGAATACGCCTGCCAGAACGTGCAGCTTTTCTTTCCATTCCACAGCCTGTTTTCTGGAAGCTTTTTATGCTGGACCTTCCTGTGTATACGCTGCTTTATATCTGCCATAGGATTATCTTCGAAATAAAAAACAGAAGAAAGGGCCGGCCCGGGCTGGCGGATGGATGATGAATTATATTCTGGATATTGAAACAGTACAGACTGCCGGGGCAGGAGTAAAGCCACGCAGTGATGTGGATGCAGTTTTGGAAAAAAACGGGTGGAAAAGGAAGAATCTGTATGACCTTGCAAAGAAAGCGCCGTTTCGCCAGCTGCAGATGCTTGCTGTTCTTTTGTGGATGCAGTTCTGCCTGAAAAAAACAGATGTGGTATTTATTCAATGGAAAATAACACTGCTAAAACCATTTTCGTCTTTCGCATTTGAAAAGGCAGGTTCCTGCAGAAAAATTATGTTTATCCATGATATTGATTCCCTGAGACGGGAAGAACCTGTTTTTTGTGAAAAAGAGCGTTTTAACCGCTGTGATGCGGTAGTCGCACATACGAAGGCAATGAAAGAATGGCTGGAAGAACACGGTGTTTCCAGGAAGATTTTTGTGCTTGGTATTTTTGATTATCTGACGGAATATATGCCTGATTACAAACAGCGTGTACACAGGCAGACTGGGAAAGCGTATGAGGTTGTGTTTGCAGGAAACCTGTCCAGACAGAAATCTGGATTTTTATATCAGCCGTTCAAGCCGGTTCACTATAGCCTTGTTTTATATGGTCCGGATTACGCTGGCGATACAGGCTGCGGTAAAATTTATAAAGGAGTGTTAAAGCCGGATGAGATGGCTGGCGGCATACAGGGAGATTTCGGGCTGGTCTGGGACGGCAGCAGCCTGGATGGATGTAGCGGGGCATATGGACGTTATCTCAGGTACAACTGCCCGCATAAGATGGCGATGTATCTTGCCTGCGGCCTGCCAGTCATTGTCTGGAGCGGGTCTGCGATGGCTGGATTTGTGAGGGAAAATCAGATAGGAATCTGTGCAGATTCTGTTCTGGAAATTGATGAGATGCTTGCAGGACTTACGGCAGGGGATTATGACGTTCTGCTG
Source organism: uncultured Eubacterium sp. (assembly GCA_910579075.1). Taxonomy (GTDB): domain Bacteria; phylum Bacillota; class Clostridia; order Lachnospirales; family Lachnospiraceae; genus Eubacterium_J. The sequence goes on along the minus strand of CAJTSV010000015.1, from coordinate 29,752 downwards.
GAGTGTGTAAGAGAGCAGCAGAAAAAAGTGGCAGGCGGGTATTATACAGCAAAAATGGCACGGGATATCGGGGAATATTTTTCGGTTCCGGTAAATGCATAGAAGATAGGAGAGGATTTGAAAGAACCCAGCATTAAGAAAAATTTTATATACAGTATGTTTTATCAGGTTTTTACTCTGCTGATGCCTTTTATTACGGCACCATATGTTTCCAGGGTGCTTGGACCTGAGGGAATCGGGATTCAAAGTTATACGGCTTCTTATCAGGTTTACTTTTCCCTGCTGGCAGCATTAGGAACATCAGAATATGGAGCCAGGGAAATATCAAGGGTGAGGAATGACCGTTATTTAAGAAGCAGGATTTTCTGGGAAATTACGCTTTTAAATGTGCTGACCTCGGCAGCCAGTATTCTGGCATGGGGTGTATTTATCGGTTTTGCTGCAAAATACCGTATTTATTATATCGTGCTTACCATAAACCTGCTGGCGGTGATGGCTGATATCAGCTGGTTATTCAGGGGACTGGAAGAATTCCAGACGGTTATGGTAAGGAATGCAGCCTGTAAAACAGGCGGAATTATATGCATTTTTGTATTTGTGAAATCCCGGGATAACCTGCTTTGCTATATTGTGATAAATGCTCTGACTGTATTGGCCAGCAGCCTTTCCATGTGGCCCTGCCTGAAAAAATATATTGTAAAAGTAAGCCGGGGTGATTTAAAGATACGGAGACACCTGAAAGAAACGCTGATTTATTTTATTCCAACAGTTGCAACGTCTGTTTATGCAGTTTTAGATAAGACACTGATAGGGCTTATGACACAGGATGATGCACAAAATGGCTATTACCAGCAGGCGGATAAGATTATTGGCATGGCAAAGGGGATTACCTTTACAGCAATTAATTCTGTAACCGGAGTCAGGATTTCTTATTTATTTGCAGAAAAACGGCTGGATGAAATACATCAAAGGATTGCTTATACGCTGCACTATATTTTCTTTATCGGGACAGGATGTACATTGGGAATTATGGGAATTGCACCTGAATTTGTGCCTGTATTTTTTGGGCCTGGCTACAGCAGTGTTGTTTCTCTGCTCTATATCCTGAGTCCGGTTATTGTCATTATTGGAATCAGCAACTGTATTAGTTCCCATTATTATACACCAAGCGGCAGAAGGGTACAGAGCACCCGGTTTCTGATTGCCGGAGCAGGGGTAAATCTCCTGCTGAACCTTTTGCTGATTCCAGACTATCATTCCTGCGGGGCTGCCGTGGCATCCATATGTGCAGAACTGCTGATTACCGTACTGTATGTAAGGTACAGCAATTCTTTTGTGACAGTCCGGCTGCTGTTTCAATGCGGCGGTAAAAATCTTCTGGCAGGCATTGTGATGTATGGAGCAGTGAGGCTTGCAGCCGGGGCAGAAATGAATGCATTTTTGCGCCTGTTTTGGCAGGCAGGAACAGGCTGTGCGGTTTATATTCTGGTTTTGCTGTTATTGAAAGAGGAGTGGATTATGGGAATTATTTCGGAGTGGTTTTATAAAATATCAGGCGGTGTGGAAAAATGGAAAAAAAGAAATAGAAAATAATAATCAGGAGAAATTATGAAAATAAAAGTGGTACAGTTTATCAGTGGCATGAATATAGGCGGGGCAGAAACGATTGTTAAAAATTACTGTCTGCTGCTGGATAAGGAAAAAATGAACCTGACATTGCTCTGTATACATAATCATCATTCGATGTATGACAAAGAACTGAAAAATGCAGGAATTCATGTTATTTATGCGGATGACGAGATAGACAAAAGAACCATTGGGCCAAAACAGATAAAAAGAGTGTTTCACAGGATGCTCCGGCCATTGGTATTAGGCCGGATTCTGCGTGACATAAATCCGGATATTATACACAGCCATCTTTGTGTAAACCGGTTTATCAGAATGGCAGGACTGAATCCGCAGACCAGGATTGTACATACCGTGCACAGTGAGCCTGAGGCTTTGTGGAAGAAAAGCTGTGAAGGGCGCAGGGATATGAAAGCGCTGCAGTGCCTGGGAAAACAGTACTGCGTAAAATTTATTGCACTCCATCAGGATATGAAAAAGCAGGTGGACAGGATGTTTGGCGTGCATGATACACAGGTATTTCATAATGGAATAGATATTGCTGCATTTGCGGATGCAGGTGAAAAGAAAGCGCTGCGAAGAATGTATCGGGTAAACGAAGCTGCCTTTGTAATAGGGAATGTGGCATCCTTTAGCCCGGTAAAAAATCATGCATTTCTGCTGGATGTTTTTTATGAGCTGCAAAAGAAACATCCAGACAGCTTTTTATGGCTGGCGGGAGACGGAGGCGGCCGGAATGCGATTCAGAAAAAGGCCCGGAGTCTGGGAATTCTTGACAAAATTGTTTTCTGGGGAAAACGGGGTGATGTGCCGCAGCTTTTAAAAATGATGGATGCAGTCTGCTTTCCGTCGTTTTATGAAGGCTTAAGCGTTGCCTTGATAGAATCACAGGCAGCTGGCATTCCGGCACTCGTTTCCAAAGAGGTGTCCAGGTATACGAAAATATCAAACCTGATTACCTTTATGGAACTATCACAGGGAGCCGGCAAATGGGCAGACAGGCTGCTGGAATACAAGCAGAACCGTCCTTTTCCGCAGTATACGCAATTGGAAGAATGGGACATGAAAAATGTTGTAAAAAGGCTGGAACGGTATTATGAAAGGCTGGCCGCAGAAAACAGGGCGTGGTAAAGGAGGCTTGAAATACATGGATTTATATAGAAGAATTGTAGAGCGGAAAGAAAAAATTGCATTGATTGGGCTTGGCTATGTCGGCATGCCGATTGCGGCTGCATTTGCAAAGAAAGCAGATGTTATTGGGTTTGATGCAAGCAGTGCAAAAATCCGTCTGTATCAAAGCGGAAAGGACCCTACCAAAGAAATTGGGGATGAAGAAATAAAGAATACGCCGGTCTGCTTTACGGATGATGAAACGCAGCTTCGGAATGCAAAATTCCATATCGTGGCTGTGCCGACACCAGTCAATGATGACTGCACGCCGGATTTATCTATGGTAAGGGAGGCCAGTGCCATGCTGGGGCGCAACCTTTCAAAAGATTCTGTTGTGGTTTTTGAATCAACCGTTTATCCAGGTGTGACAGAGGATATCTGTATTCCAATTTTGGAAAAAGAGTCAGGGCTGCGGTGCGGGACTGATTTTAAGGCAGGCTACAGCCCGGAACGGATTAATCCGGGTGATAAGGTACACAGGCTGCAGACAATCCAAAAGATTGTTTCGGCGACTGATGAAGAAGCACTGAATACAATCGCAAAGGTGTACGAACTGGTTGTTGAGGCTGGTGTTTACCGGGCAGAGAGTATCAAGGTTGCAGAAGCAGCAAAAGTAATCGAAAACAGCCAGCGCGATATCAATATTGCGTTTATGAATGAACTGTCTGTTATTTTTCATAAAATCGGAATAGATACAAAGGCTGTGCTGGAAGCGGCTGGAACGAAGTGGAATTTCCTGCAGTTCTATCCGGGCCTCGTGGGCGGACACTGTATTGGAGTGGACCCCTATTATCTTACATATAAGGCGGAAACCTATGGCTATCACAGCCAGGTTATTTTGTCCGGGCGGCGGATTAACGATGATATGGGCAGGTATGTTGCAGAAAGCTGTGTGAAAGAACTGATTGCAGCAGATAAGAATGTCAGGAATGCCAAAATTGCAGTACTGGGGTTTGCATTTAAGGAAAACTGTCCGGATGTGCGCAACACCAAGGTGATTGATATTGTCAATGAACTAAAGGAATATGGCATAGAGCCGGTCATAGCAGACCCGCAGGCAGATGCGGAAGACGCCCGGAGGCTGTATGGCATCCAGTTTGCGGCTGTCGATGCTGTAACAGGCATGGATGCAGTAATATTGGCGGTTGCGCATAAAGAGTTTGCGGAGCTTGCAAAAACAGAAATAGACCGGATGTTTGGAGATGGCAGGAAGGTATTGATGGATATTAAGGGTGTGTTTGACCGGCGTGAATATGAAGCTTGCGGGTACCGCTATTGGAGGCTGTAGAAGATGGGATATCATGAACTGAAATTTGAAAAAAAGGAACGGTTTCTTATAACAGGCGGGGCGGGATTTATTGGTTCAAATCTTTGCAGGGCAGTTTTGAACCTTGGCTGCAAAGTCAGGTGCCTGGATGACCTGTCTGTGGGGAAGTGGGAGAATATCGAGCCGTTTGAGAAAAATCCGGATTTTGAATTTATAAAAGGCGATATCAAAGACCTGCAGACCTGTCTGGATGCCTGCCGGGATGCTGATTTTGTGCTGCACCAGGCTGCATGGGGCTCTGTTGTGCGGAGCATAGAAATGCCCGTGTTTTATTGTGTCAATAATATTACGGGGACAGTGAACATGCTGGAAGCGGCACGGCAGAATGGGGTACGCAGATTTGTCTATGCCAGCAGTTCCAGTGTTTATGGGGACGAGACACAGCTTCCGAAAAAAGAAGGCACGGAAGGCAGCCTGCTGTCTCCGTATGCGGCCAGCAAAAGGGCGGATGAAGAATGGGCAAAGCAGTATACGAGGCATTATGGTTTAAATACTTATGGCCTGCGCTATTTTAATGTATTCGGGCCGGGACAGAATCCAGACGGAGCATATGCGGCAGTGATACCGTGTTTTATCAGACAGCTGTTAAATGGTGAAACACCGGTTATATACGGCGATGGCAGGCAGAGCCGCGATTTTACTTATGTTGAAAATGTAATAGAAGCCAATTTAAAGGCATGCTGTGCAGGACGGGAAGCAGCCGGGGAAGCTTACAATATTGCTTATGGCACAAGGGAATACCTGATTGATATTTATGATATGCTGGCAGATGTCCTGCAGGTAAAAGACAGCCGGGGAAACAGGCCGAGGCCGGAGTTTGCACCAGACAGGCCGGGAGATATCAGGCATTCCCATGCAGATATCAGCAAGGCACGGGAAATGCTGGGCTATAATCCGGACTGGTCTTTTGAAAGAGGAATCCAGGCTGCGGTCAGCTGGTACTGCAGCCATTTATAACAAGGCAGGGGCTTGTGTTATGGATATTGTGAAAAATATAATAAAATATGTGAATTATCCTTTCGAACTCAAATTACTGCACCGGGAAGAACTGCTGAGGTCTTATCAGGATTTACAGAAAAAGCAGTACCGAAGCTTTCAAGAAAATGCAGCAGAACAAAGAAAGCTGCTGTATGAGATTGTTTCTTATGCAGTGGCGCATGTTCCTTATTACCGGAATATAGCACATGAGAGGAATATTTCCCTGACACTTGAAAATATAGAACAGGATTTACGGAAATTTCCGGTTCTTACAAAAGAAATCATAAAAAAAGAAGGGAAGCGGCTGTACAGTGAAGAAAAAATAGCTTATACCATAGGCACTTCCGGGGGTTCAACCGGGGAGCCGGTCAGGCTTCGCCAGGATGCGGCCGCATTTGTCAATACGGATAAGTATTTTCTGTCTTTTGCCGGTTATGACATAGGAGATAAGACTTTGATGCTGTGGGGTTCTGAAAAAGATGTGTTTGAAGGGACGATTGGGCTGAAAGCAAAAATATCCAACCGGTTTATTCACAGACTGCGTTTTCTGAACAGCTTTCGCATGGATGACAGGCAGATGGAGGAATATGTAAAAGTTATCAATACATGGAAACCGAAGGTGATACGTGCCTATGTCCAGTCTATATTTGAGCTTTCCAGTTATATTATCAGAAATAAAAAGAAGGTATATTCACCGGCCGGTATTGTAGTAAGTGCGGGAACCCTGTTTCCAGAATGGAAAAAACAGATTGAGAAGGTGTTTCAGTGTCCGGTCATAAACCAGTATGGTTCCAGGGAGGTGTCTGGCATCGCCATCAGCTGTCCGCATCAGAATCACCTTCACTGTAATATGTTTGTAAATTACGTGGAAATTGTGGATGAAAGAGCTGAAAATGCAGAACCGGGTGTCGATGGAAATATTATAATTACAAATTTGAGAAACAAATCTATGCCCCTGCTCCGGTATGCAATCGGGGATATCGGAGCCCTGTCGGCTGAAAAATCCTGTCCCTGTGGAAGAAATACACATATGCTGAAATATGTGAAGGGAAGAACTGTGAATGTATTCCGGACAAGGGATGGAAAACGGATAGACGGGGAATATTTTACGCATCTGTTTTATGGCAGGGACTGGGTAAACCGGTTTCAGGTTATACAGAATGATTATGAACAGATTGATATCCATGTAGAACTCAGACAGGGACAGAATCCTGTAAACGACGAAATGGATGACATCTGTGACAAAATAAGGCTGGTCATGGGTGCATGCAGTATCAGGGTCATTTATGATGAAACACTGCCAGCATCCCCGTCAGGTAAATTTATTTATACAGTCTGCAGACTGAAGGATGCTGGAAAATCAGGGAATGCGGGAGATATAGAAAATGAAAAATGAAGTTGCCATTTATAAAATTGAGAAATCCGAATATCCGTCCCCGGAAGAATATTTTCGGCCGCATAAGGCTTATCCGGAAATGGAAGGACTTCCGGTTTCTAGCTGTTCAAAACGGCCGAATTATGTTTATGACGGTGTCCGTAATACCCTGCTGATGCTGGGATATGATAAAGAAAATATAGGCACAAAGAACTGGAATCCGCTGCGCGGCCTGATTTCTCCGGGACAGTCAGTTGTATTAAAGCCGAATCTGGTTATGCACAGGAATCAAAATGAAGCAGGGAAGGGCAGGGAATGTCTTTATACGCATCCGTCTGTTGTGGCTGCGGTGCTGGATTATGTGATTCTTGCTATGACGGATGAAGCCGGTATATTTTCCGGCAGCATTGTCGTAGGGGATGCTCCGCTGCAAAGCTGTGATTTTGAAAGGCTTGTCAGGGAAAGCGGGTATGCACGTCTGATTTGCTACTATAGGAAAAAGGGTTATGCAGTGCAGTTAAAAGATTTTCGGAATGTCCGGGTGGCAGGGGATGGATGGGTTTATAAAAAACAGGGAAAGGACAGACAAAATGGCATTGTGGTTTCCCTGGGAAACAGAAGCAATTTTTCCAGACTCAGCCCGGAAAGAATGAGGAGGCTGCGTATTACGAACTATGACCCTGGCATTTTGAAAAAGCATCACAGCAGGACTGTGCATGAATACAGAATAGCAGATGAGATATTAAAAGCAGATGCAGTCATTAATATCTCAAAGCCTAAGACACACCGCAAGGCGGGTGTTACCATTGCAATGAAAAATCTGGTTGGCATAAATGCGAATAAAGAATATCTTCCACATCACACTGCAGGCAGCTGGAAGTCAGGAAAAGGAGATGAATATCTGCACACGAATATTTTTTTCAGCCTGGCAGGCTTTTTTCTGGACTGGAAAAATACGGCAGCGCAGCAGGAGCATTATATGCTGGCCAGGATGATTCATTTTTTTGCAGGCTTTTGCAATGTAACAGGCAGGAAATTTGCAAAGGAGCCATACAGGGAAGGAAGCTGGTATGGGAATGATACCATCTGGAGAACGATTTATGACCTGAACAATATTATTTTGTTTGCAGACAGGCAGGGGAATATCAGGGATTCGATTCAGAGAAACGTACTGCATATTGCAGATATGGTGATAGCCGGGGAAGGCGATGGCCCGCTTGCGCCTTCTGCAAAAGAATGCGGGGTGATAGCAGCGGGTGAAAATGCGGCTCTGTTTGATGAATGCATTTGCGCACTTATGGGGATAGACGGGCAGTCCATTCCGTCCATCCGGCATCTGAGGGATAAAGGAAGGCTGTTTTTCCCGGCCGGACAGGCAGAAGTGGCATCAAACCGGCAAGAATGGAACACGGGAGAGGGACAGATAAAGCCTGTGGATTCTTTTCAGTTTGAGCCGAATCCTGGCTGGATGCGGTGAGGCTGATTTGATGAGCTGGAACCATTTTTTCTTTTAAAAGTCTGAGTAATATAAAAGGATTTTGCATGTTTGATTTTGCTGTTGTAATATACATAAAAACACTTCCAGACTTTTTCTATCATAAAAAATCACTAAATAAAACAAAAAAATCTGACAAAATAATACAGGCATTACAAGGCCTGGGAGTATTCTGCTATTATTCAGCTGTTAAACTCCCGGGTCTGAATGAAGCAGTTTTTACTTGTGTAAAATTAGGAGATGGGATATAATAGGACTATGGTCATATACCTTTTTGTAAATGACTATTCCATGCACAAAAAGGAGGAGTACCTGTGGATACAGCAGTGAAAAAAGCAGTAAGAGCAACAGATAAGAAAGCGCAGTATGATGACAGTGCGAAACGCCTGCTAGGACAGAAAATCATACTGGCACATATATTAGTAAAAACAGTTGATGAATTTAAGGGGATGAATCCCAAGACAGTTGTTTCTTTCATTGAAGGAAATCCCTATATCAGTGTTGTGGATGAACCAGGCAGGTATAAAATATTAAACAGGGCTATCTTTTATGTTTGCCGTCTTATTTCGTCACAGAAGGAAAGGAATTTTAAAAATACAAACTATAATGACATAAAACGTGTATATTCCATATGGGTATGTTTGAACATGGATGAGAATAGCATGAATCATATATATCTTGCCAATGATAATGTGGCAGGTTCCTATCAATGGAAAGGAAGGCTTGATTTGCTAAATATTGTTATGATTGGATTGTCCAAGGTACTTCCAGAACATGATGAGGAATATGAATTACACCGTCTGCTGGGAGCTTTGCTGTCAAAAGAACTTACGGTGGATGAAAAGTTAAACATACTTGAAGGCGAATACGATATTCCTGCTGAGGAGGATATAAGAAAGGATGTGAGCATCATGTGTAATTTGAGTCAGGGAATTGAGGATAAAGGTATTGCGATTGGTGAGGCAAGAATTATTAATAATATGCATGATAATGGTTTAACAGCAGAGCAGATAGCAGCAGTTACTAATAGGGATATCGAATATATAGAAGCTATTATAAACAAATCGTGAAACGGCAAGATGGCCAGCAGTAATAAGATTGCGCGAATCAGGACAAACCTTACGCAGGAAACGGCTGCTGAAAGGATAGGCGTTACACCACAGCATATCAGCAATATAGAGACAGGAAATTCCAGAGTCAGTCTGACAGCGCTTGTTGCTATTGCGAATCTTATGGGTGTATCAGTGGATGAACTGCTGTGTGATACGGTGTTAAAGTCAAAGCCGGTTTTCATCAAAGAGATGAGTGAGCTTTTTAATGACTGTAATGAATATGAAATCCGAGTTCTGGCAGATATATTGAATCACAATCGTTTGGAGCAGTGTAAAACGAAAAAGATACGGAACCGAAAGATTTCACATGGAAAAGCGGCTGAAATATTAGGACAGAGCTTCTGGATTTATACGGAAGGATGGGTTTTTGCTGCTTTGATCAGATACAAAACGAGCTGGACATGGATTTGCAGACGTTTCAGGATATTGTATGAAACGGGGTGGCTGAATGATTGCTGTTTCAGATACAACGCCTTTGATTCGGGTTTCTGTCTTCACCCTCCCTGATATGAAAATAGTACAGGCTGCTCAATCCTGGCAGCCCGTACCATACATCAGCTTTTCAATCACACAGCTATGCGGCTTATCTGCGCAGTTCCTGTCATAGCTGATTCCAACAAGCAGAATTTCCCCGCAATAGCCTTCGAGTGCTTTTGCATAGTGCCTGTTTTTTATCTGCCAAATCGCAGAATCTGCAGATTTGTTATATTTCAGTTCCACAATCAGGGCAGGTTTTTTGCGAAACGGCAGCGGCAGAAAGACAATATCTGCAAAGCCGCGGCCTGCAGGCAGCTCGCGGATAAGCTTATAGTCTTTTTTTGCACTGTAATAAGCCAGGCCGATGGCACAGCTGAGGGAATTTTCATCGTTATAGGCCAGAATGGAGGCAGCTTCCATATGGGCACGGTCCAGTCCCTGTGCAACGCTTTTTTCGTCGCAGCGCAGCGTGTCTTCCAGCAGCTTTTCCGACATTTGCAGGACACGCATGACCTCTGGCCAGCCGCCTGTGCTCATGGCATTTTCAAATTCCCCGGCAATTTCTTTATTTGGAATAAATGCTTCTTCTGTCTCAGCGTCATATCCAAGATATCCAAGATGAATCAGCAGTGTCAGTACATCATCCTTCGTCCGGAAGGTACGCATATCGTTTTGAAAGCTGCGCGTGTTTACCCGGATGCAGCCGCCGCCCAGCATCTGCACGATGTCCGTGCGCAGTCCCTGAAAGTCCATATCCATATAGATTTTCAGTGCTTCGTAAGTTTCGGTGGATGTCCAGTAATTGGAAAAATAGCCGCTGGTCATTGCTGCCACGACGGACCTTGGATTATAAATATGGCGCAGGCGCCTGAACCGGTAGCCATCGTACCAGCTGCCTGTTTCCGCAAAATCCATGCCGGATTTGCGGCACAGGTTTTTTACTTCCTGTTGCGTAAATCCGGTGTATTCTTCGAAAATATTCTGGCCGGTCATGGAATATTCCCAGAACATATTTAATGCAGAGTGCAGGCCGTATTTTTTGACAGGAAGGATGCCGGTCATATAGGCGAGCATAACGTATGGCTGGTCTTTCAGCAGGTTTCGCAGAAAATCAAGGTATTGCTTTTGCAGCAGCTCCGATTCCTGCCGTTCCCGCATGATGCAGTCCCACTCATCAATCAGGAATATAAATTTTTTGCCAATGGCTGCGTAAATCCGCCTCAGTATATCAGCAAGTCCGCCATTCGGATTCCGGATGCAGGCTCCGTAAGCTTCGAAAAGCTCCTCAAGGACTTCCTGTTCCAGGTATTCGGTTACACCCTGTTTTTTTGCACCGGTCAGGAACTGCTGCATATTCAGGAAAATGACATCGTATTGATTCAGATGTGTATCAAACGTTTCATCCTGTTCAATTTTAGTTCCGGCAAACAGCTCCCTGGAATCGCAGCCGCGGCTGTAATAGGCGGCAAGCATATGAAGGGCCATGGATTTTCCAAAACGGCGGGGCCTGCTGACACAGATGAATTTTTCATTTGTATTGAGAAACGCACTGGTATGTGCAATCAGTCCGGTTTTATCCACATAGATGCGGGAACGGACTGCTTCTGCAAAACCTTCGTTTCGGGGATTTAAATAAATGCCCATACGGCCCTCCTGGCTGGAATATTGAAAATATGTCTTGACGAAACGGATATCCCGGGCTGTATAATAAATACAGACAGGAAATGCCTGCATTTATTATAAAATGCCTGTGTTTCAAAGTCAATGAAAACAGGAAGGAGCGCAGCGGGGGACAGCGGAGTGATGGTGACATATCTGCAAAGTCCTGTATGAAGCGCAAAGACACCTATGCATATTGAAAAAATAAAATATTTTCTTGATTTATATGACTGTGGCAGCTATACCGAGACAGCGCGCAGGAATTATATATCTCAGACTGCCGTCAGCCAGTTTATACACAGCCTGGAGCAGGAATTTCAGGTGCAGCTGTTTGACCGCAGCGTGACGCCCGTGGCTGCGACACAGGCAGGAAATCTTTTTTACCGCGAAGCCTCTGTTTTGTGGGAACAGTATGCCGGCATGAAGGAAAAAATGCTCAATTTCCGCAAAAACCAGGCACAGACGCTGCGCATCGCCTATGCATCCGTGGTGGAAATCCATGTCCTGCTGCCGTTTATCCGAAAGCTGAAAGAAAAATATCCGGGTACTGAGCTGCTTCTGAGCAAAGTGCGCATGAAAGACATTTCCGGACACCTTTTGAAAAATGTCTGTGATGCTGCCATATGCCTGGATTCTGCCTTTGCAGGATGCTCCGGCATCCGGTCGGTACAGCTTCACAGCGGTTTTTACCGGGTGCTGGCCGGAGAAGGGCATCCGCTGTTTGATGCTCCGCAGATTACGATGGACGAGCTGTACCGGTACCCGTTAATTATGTTAAGCCGCGAAGCCATTGGCGGTTCTTACCAGATAATGCTGGAAAAAACCAGACAGGCCGGCTATCAGCCGGATATCGTAAAAAATGTGATGGACTTAGAAACCGAAATTTTTTCTATTATTACGGAAAAGCTGATAGGCTTTGCACCGGATATTTTCCCGGTACACGATTTTGAGGGCCATCTGCGCCTGATTCCAGTCATGGATTTTAACCATTCTTATACGCTGGAAGCCGCTTATTTAAAGACAAATGAAAATCCGGCCGTGCGGGAATTTCTGGAAATACTGACGCAGGATTGAGGCGGGCTTTCTTCTGCTTATCCGTATTGGAATTTGGGATAGCCTATTTGATTTTCATATTGGAATGCCTGGCTGTGTGGTGATAAAATAATGTTATCAAAAGCTGGCAGGAAAGCATCCGGCCGGCTGGAACAGGAGGAAATCAGATGGGAAAATTATTTTTAACAGGTGCAGACGGTAACCTTGGAATGGAAGCTGCAAAAGTGCTGCTGGAGCTTGCAGGAAAAGAACAGGCAGTTTTATGCGGGTATAATCAGGACGTGCTGAAACAGTATGAAGCACAGGGTATTGAGACCCGCGCGGTTAATTTTAACAGTGCGGACGGGCTGGCAGAAGCGTTTCGCGGGGCAGAGCGGCTGGCACTGGTGTCAATGCCGTTTGTCGGCCCGAAGCGCCAGAATGCACATAAAAATGCGGTGGATGCAGCAAAAGCTGCCGGAGTCAGCCAGATTATTTATACATCTTTGGTCAATGCCGGGGACGAGAGCAATCCGAGCGTGGAGAAAAAAGACCATATTTTTACGGAAAATTATATTAAAGATGCCGGGATGAATTATATTTTCCTGCGCAATTCCCAGTATGCGGAAGCGATGATTACCAATTATTTTACGTTTGCAAGAGGGGACGGCGTGCTGAAAAATTCACAGGGGGATGGGAAAATGGCTTATATTTCCCGCAGAGACTGTGCGAAGGCTGTTGCATATGCACTGGTGAAGGGTGCTGAATATACAAATGCCGTGCTGGATATAAACGGGCCCCAGCTGATGACGATATCGGAATTTGTCGAATACGGCAATCAGGCAACGGGCAATCATGTGACATACCAGGAAATCACGGACGAGGAAAATTATCAGATTTTTGATGCCATGGGCGTGCCGAGAACCACCGACGGGCAGTTTTTAAAAGGCTCCGAGGCACCGTTTTCTTCGGATGGCATGGTTACGTTTGCACAGGCAATCCGCCTTGGAAAAATGGATGTTTTCACAAAAGATTTTGAAAAGCTGACCGGTCAGAAGGCGCTGACGGTGCAGTACATGTTTGAACATGCAGATGATTTTCAGGTCGGAGAGCGCCATTCCAAGGATGATTGAACGGAACCGGATTTTAAAACATATCAGGCAGCACTGGCCAAAGCAGACAAAAGGCCGGATGCCTGATACTCCGCAGCGGGATGGATGTCCATCTGGCTGCGGAGTATAGGATTTTCCAGAATGAGATTGTTCAGGCATTTTACGGCAGTTTTGTATTTCCTTTTTTCAGATACATGCCAAGGACAGCCTGTTTCTTTTTTGCAGCAGGGATTAAATTGCAGTTTGGGTTCTTTTTGCAGCAGCATGGAAGGTAATAGCAGGTATTCAGCCTTTTTTTAGAATAGCTGTTTTCGCAGTTTTTCGTAATTTTCATTAGAAAATCCGTAAAATATTGTTCCCATGAAAAATATAATCCAGAAACAGACGACACAGGATGGAGTGCTTCATCTGGTACAATATCATTTGAAAAAAGGCCGGAAGACAGAAGAAGCCATTCAAAGCTTTCTGGCAGGAATAATATTACATCCAGATGACGGCGTAATAGTTCTCCCTGCAGTGCATCTATTTCAGAACCGAAAGCTGCTCCATCTGCAATGATTTCGGCTTTACAGCAGATGCCTGTTAACAGGCTTCGGATTTTGCTTTTGCCTCTGGCAGAAATGACACCATTATAAAAACAATCAAAAAACTGGAAACCGGCATTGCTGTCTTCTGTGATGAATGTTCTCTTTTCATCTAAAACCATATAATCCGAAGCATTGTACTTTGGAACCAGTGTATGAAATTTTCCGCTTGTTTTCATAGTATAAATATCAGTATAGCTGTATGGCAGCCTTCCAAGACAGTCCCTGCAAATCAGTACAAAAAAGGAATCCGTATGCTTGCAGAATAAGGCAAATTCCCTGCTGCCCAGAAGGGAAAAATCTTCATCGACAAAAAACAGGCAGTTATCATAATCTGCCAGCAGGCGGCGGGCTGCATGATAAAATTCTGCTGAATCATGATTTTTTATGCGTCCGGATAGTTTCAGGATTTCCCGGCTGGCCGCGCGGAATGCCTGGTCATCCAAAACGGCGCATGGGTATCTGCATGTAACCGTTATTCCTGCACGCGGGTTTTGTGCATCCAGCAGTGTTCTTGCCAGCTCTGATTTTCCGGCAGCGGAATCCCCGGTAATCCGCATAATTTTCCTTCTGACTGTAAATTCGTACTGTACTTTTTTGGAAACAAGCTTAAATGTAAAACCGCCAGTCATATGATTCCCCCTGTTGGCAGCCGGCTGATAATCGCAAGCCCGACATCCCTGTCGCCTTTTAAAATCTCACCGGTATCAAGAAATTCTGCTTCTACATCATCTGGAAACCGGTCCGGGCAGTGTGAAAACTTAACGGTAACATCCTGCATTTTTCCGATTTTTACCATGGCTGGCAGGCAGTTATCCCCGCAGCTGGATGCCCACTGTTCCATTTCCGGCATCTTGTACAGCATAATCAGGACTTTTACGCCACCGCTGAGCCTGTCACAGCTGATTGGCCCGAGAACCGGGCTGATAATCAGGTTTGCAGAAACCACTTCGCTTTTATCAACTTCCATGACCATTTCTTTTACAAATGCATCTTCAAACCATGCATCTTCGTACTGGTTGCGGAAAATGGCATCTATCGTTCCGTCATACGGCTCTATCGGCCCGACTTTTACTTTTAGCATGTCCTCACTCCTTTTGTATTCCATGCTACACAACATGCGTGCTGCTGTCAAGCTGTAGCCGTTTCCATCGCATGGCTTTTTCGGCAAATCCCGTTCGCGATTGGAAGAACCGGAAAAAGCATGACAGACGGCTTGTAAATCCGGCAGGGATGGACTATAATAAAAACAAAAAGAGGGAAGTGGCAGGAGAAATGACGGAAATTTTTGGAACATTGGGGCCGGCCTGTGCACAGGCAGATATTTTAGGGCAGATGTTTTCGCAGGGAATGACAGGCATGCGGCTGAACCTGTCACACAGCGGGCTGAAGGAAAGCGGGGCGCTTATTGGCAGTTTTTTTCAGGCTGCGCAGCGCTCCGGTATCAGGCCGCAGCTTCTGATGGATATGCAGGGGCCGGAAATACGGATTGGGAATCTGCAGGCACCCCTGCAGCTGAACGAAAATGAAGAAATTGAAATCGGCCTGATTGAAAACGGTGTGAACGAAGATGCGCACCGGATTCCAGTGGCTGAAAATGTTCTTGCTGCGCTTGAGGCAGGCAGCCATATCCTGCTGGATGATGGAAAGATAGAGCTGGTTATAAATGCTGTCAGTCCCAGGGTTTTGGCAGGCGTGCTGCGGGGCGGCGTTTTGCATGGCAGAAAGAGCCTGAAAATCGCGGGCAGGCAGATTCCGGGCCCGGTATTGACCAGCCAGGACCGGGAACAGATCCGTCTGGCAAAGGATTATGGGGTAACGGCGCTGATGCAGCCGTTTGTGACAAATGGTGCCCAGCTGGAAGAAGTAAGGCATGAGCTTCGCAAAAATCATATGGAGCATCTGCGTGTGTTTGCCAAAATAGAAAACCGTGAAGGCATGAGCCATATTCATGATATCCTGCCGCATGCAGATATGCTTGTCATCGCGCGGGGCGACCTTGGGAATGACATGCCGCTGTGGGAGCTGCCGGCAGCCCAGCAGATGCTGTCAGCTGCATGCAGAAGCGAAGGAAAGCCGTTTCTGGTCGTGACACAGCTTCTGGCATCCATGGTGCACAGCCCTTATCCGACCCGGGCAGAAGTATCGGATATCTTTCATGCAGTCCGGGACGGCGCAGCAGCGGTTATGGTTACGAATGAAACAGCTGTGGGGGACTATCCGGTACAGGTCATCCGGTATCTGAAAAAAACCGTGCAGGAAGCAGAAAAAATGAGATAGAATGAGATAGCTTTAAGCATCTTGAATGCCAGATTATCAGTTATCGAAATGATAAAAATCCAAAAGAGACAGACGCAGATTCGGCATTGATAAAAATCATAACAGAAAAAGATGATAAAGACAGTTCCGTTTCGTTTGAGATTTCCAGAAGGGATTTAGGAGAAGTGATAACTTATCTGGAAGAAATTGGATAGAATTTAGGCGGGGATGGGAATATGGCAGAGCTTTTTGTTGATAATTGTAAAAGAGAAACGGTTCATTATGCTTATAATAGCAGAAGTGAAAACGGTATAAACAGGAAATATGCAGGATATCATATGAATAAAGGATTACATGCTGGCGAGAGAAGATATTGAGAGTGCGGTAGAATATGCAATTGAAATTCTGGATACACCTTATCAGGAAGGAATGGAATGAAGGTACTGCCAGACGAGAATATTACTCAGAAATCAATTTCTGTTCTGGAACGATATGGACATGATGTAATTCATGTGCTGCAGCGATTTGATGCCGGAAGAAACGATGAAGATGTTTTTCGGCTGGCTTTGCAGGAAAAACGTGCGTTAATTACGTTAAATGGAAAGGACTTTATTGTTTTTATTCCGCCGAGAACAGAACGGACATTTTGCCATGAAGAAAAAAGGGGATATGTATGAGGTTGTCCAGCGGTTTTTGAAAGGATAGCCTGTTATTATGCCAAAGCCCGTCTGGCAGACACGTTCATCTGCCAGAAACGGAGCATCGGTTTCAAATCTATGCGGTTATGGTATACATCGCAATTTCATCAATTTCCCGGTTGGTTCCCACAATGACATCCTGTCCGTCTTTGTTTATAAAATGCATCGCATTTGCACATCCGGTATTGCGGTCGATAAATTCTGTTTTGTAATTTCCGGATGCTGCATCCCACGTAATGGCAATGGTATCTCTGGTGCCCTTGCGCCAGCCGATGACCCAGGCAGGCTTTCCAAGCAGCGTGCAGGCACAGGTGGCGTGTATCATTTCGGTTTCGCTTTCCGGGCGTTCATATTTCCACTGCGGGACATACCTGCCGTGTTCGTCCAGATGCCAGATGGTCAGGGACGCGCCATGGAACGGGCTGATGCAGCCAAGCTCCAGCTTTCCGTCGCCATCAAAATCCATCAGGATGGAATCGCTGGACGGAATATCCAGAATCCGGGTAATTTCCCAGTCTGCGCCAGGCACGGCCGGCGGGTCAAACAGGAATGTGCCCTGCTCGCAGGCAACAAGGGCAGCATCATGCCCGCCATGGCGGATGGTGCAGTAGCCGTGGTTTTTGAGCATCGCTCCTTTGAGCAGCGTGAGCTTTAACGGATGTGCCTTGTCAAACGATGACAGGTCTCCTGGCAGCTGTGCGCCGTAGCAGGCACCTTCAAACCTCCAGTCGTCTTTGTGTTCGTGCCCGGTCTTTAAGCAGCAGACGATTAAATAGTCTGCGCCGCCCCGGTTTAAAATGCCGAAGCGGTGGACGAACGGGGCGCTGCACAGCGTGCGGATTTCCCAGTTCCCGTTTCCCTGCGGCGTGGCAATGACGATTTCTGCGTCCATGGAATCGTTCGGGGAGTAAAATTTGTGGGTTGCGAGAAACTGCCCGTCCGAGCCCGGCACCTGGGCCATCGTCATAACGCCCCCTGGCTGTTCCCATACGGTTTCCAGCTGCGTGCCGTCTTCTGCAAAAAGATAGCACGGGTCTTTTTTTTCAGCCGCTGCCAGAAAGCAGTGTTTTCCCTGATAAGAAAGTTCTGCCAGGGAATAGCATTTGTTCAGGTTCGAAATAATTTTTTTCTCAATATTCATGTGAAATTTTCCTTTCTGTTTAAAAAATCTTTCTGTTAAAAATATCTTTTTGTTAAAAAAATCTTTCTGTTAAAAAAATCTGTGTGTTATAAAATCTGCCTGTCCAAAATGCCGCTCATGCTTTTGCAGGCAAACACAATATCGTCCTTCCACGTGCTGCTTCCGGTGTACCACATTTCGGTCACGTAACGGCGCACGCCAAGCTCCCACGCTTTGGAAATGACCGGCCCGAATTCCACATGCCCGGTCAGGAACGGGATTTCGCGGAATTTTCCAGGCACGGTTTCTTTTAAATGCATGGCAAAAAGGTGCCCGCGCCCGGTTTCCAAATCGTCCAGCACGCCTGTAAGGACACCGCTTGCCGCATTGGTCAGGTTGCCGGAATCCGGGTAGACGCCGAGATACGGGCTGCCGGTGAGGGTTACATATTTCATGGCTTTGGCGGTCGTATTCATAAAGTCAGTTTCCATCGTTTCAAAGCCCAGCACAATTCCCCTGCATGCAGCCATCTGTGCTGCCTTTTTTAAATTTTCTGCAAAAAGCTGTTCGCTCTGCGGCGTGCCCGGTTCATAATAGACATCATATCCGGCCAGCTGGATAATACGGATGCCAAGGTCGTCGGCGAGCAGGATGGCCTTTTCCATAATTTCCATGCTGCGGCTGCGGATCTTTGCATCTGCGGAGCCGAACGGGTATTTCCGGTGGCCGGACAGGCACATGCTGCGCAGCGGGATGCCGGTCTTTTTCATCGCAGTGACAAGCGCCAGGCGTTCTTCGGCGCTCCAATCCAGGCGGGCGAGCTTTTCTTCTGTTTCGTCAATGCTGATTTCCACAAAATCATAGCCGCATTCCCTGGCACATTCCAGTTTTTCTTCCCAGGACAGAGAGCCTGGCATGGCTTTTTCATATAAGCCGATTGCGTATGCTTTCATAACATGCATTTTTCCTTTCCTGATGAATTCTTTCTTTTTTTGAAGAATTCTTTCTTTTCTGATGAATTTTTTTCCTGATGATGCGGTATGCAGCGGGCCGCGCCCATCTGCTGCATGCCGCTTTGTGTATGCTTCTGCCAGGCTGTTTTGCCGGCTGCCATGCCAGTACTTCGTGCAGTCATGCTGCTGAAATGCCAGTACTTTGCGGCATGGCACTGCAGACGCTTTCTGCATATCGGATAGAACATAACTGCTGCAATAAAAACATAAAATATAAATTCACACATAATATATGTTCTAATATATGAATTATGAAACAGCCATAACGATTATAAAAAGAAACATATAATATACAGCCAGAATTTGGCAGCAGCAGTATATGACACATATAACTATCTGTAAAAATCATTATAATGGCAAATTCAAACATTTACAAGATGAAAAAAACAAAAAATATGTCTGAAATGAAAATTTGTGAAATATGCAGCAAAATTAATTTCGTTATAATGCACAAATAAAACGAACATATCGCAAACACAGAATGGAAAAAAACAGGAAAAACATGTCAAAAATACAGGAATATCAATAAATAGAAGTGATTTGTAAAAGATGGTCAAAATGCACAGCATACGGGACAGAACAGGAGATATCGCATAAAACGAACATAAAAGCGAACTGAAAAGCGGTTGCAATTCCAGCCGTTATCGGTTATATTAAGCACAGGCAGACAAAAACATAAAGGAAACATAAAAGGAGGTTTTTACAATGAGCAAAGTTTCTGAAATGACCCGGGAAAGCTGGATTATGAGCACGTTTCCGGAATGGGGTACCTGGCTGGTCGAGGATATCGAAAACGAAGAAGTAAAGCCGGGCAATGTAGCGATGTGGTGGCTTGGATGCACCGGCGTATGGTTTAAGACACCGGGCGGCGCAAATATTACGATTGATTTATGGTGCGGGAATGGAAAGCGCACGCACGGAAACGGAAAAATGAATCCGGGACACCAGATGGCCAATATGTGTGGCGGGCGTGCCATGCAGCCGAACCTGCGCAACGTTCCGTTTGTCATTGACCCGTTTGCATTTAAGCAGGTGGATGCCGTGCTGGCGACACATTACCATCAGGACCATATGTCCGCAGAATGGGCAGCACATGTCCTTCAAAGCGGCATGACGACTACGGACGGGGAGGGGAATGAAATCCCGGTACCGTTTATCGGCCCGGAAAAATCTGTGGAAACATGGGTAAAATGGGGCGTGCCGAAGGAGCGCTGCCAGACTGTTAAGCCGGGCGATGTCATTAAAATCAAGGATATCGAGATTGTGTGCCTCGACAGCTTTGACCGTACCTGTATCGTCACAACCGATTCCACCGGGGAAGACCGGGAAGAACTGACCGGCAAATGCCCGACAGATATGGACGAAAAGGCGGTAAATTACCTGGTGAAGACGCCGGGCGGCAACATTTACCATTCAGGCGATTCTCATTTTTCCATATATTTTGCAAAGCATGGGAAAGATTATGATATCGATGTTGCGTTTGGCTCTTTTGGGGAAAATCCGGTCGGCATGCAGGATAAGATGACCTCGACCGATATCCTGCGCATGGCTGAAAACTTAAAGTGCAAGGTCGTTGTGCCGATTCACTGGGATGTATGGACGAACTTCCAGGCAGACTGCGAAGAAATCCGCCTTCTGTATGATTTTAAGAAAGACCGCAACGAATACCGGTTCCATCCGTTCTTCTGGCAGGTAGGCGGCAAATATGTATATCCGCAGGATAAAGACAAGATGTATTACCACCACCGCAGGGGATTTGAGGACTGCTTTGAGGCACCGCAGAATATCCCGTACAGGTCCTGCCTGTAAGGCCTGCGGGCGGCAGCGGAATCTGCTGAGGGGAAACCGGGATGGAAAGAAGGGGGAATATCATGGCAACTGTTTTACAGACGATTGTGGAAAAAAAGCACTATAAATTTATCGAAGAAGAAGTGACCTGGCAGGAAGCTGTGCGCCTGAGCGCGCTGTCCCTTGTGGAAGACGGCAGCGTGGATGAGGATTATTATAAGCAGATTGTCGGCTGCATTGAAAAATTCGGGCCATATGTCGTATTTGAACACAATGTGGCAATGCCGCATTCCACGGAAAATGCAGCAGGGGTACATAAGACCGGGATTGGATTTATGGTATCAAAGCAGATGATTGATTTCGGCGTGGATGAAGACGGGGAGAAGAAGGAAGCAAGGCTTTTGTTTACGCTTGCAGCCTGCAATCCGGATGAGCATCTGGACAATATCCAGCAGCTGACCGAGATTTTCATGAATGAGCCGCTTTTGGATGCCCTGATGGAAGCGGAGACTCCGCAGGACATTCTGGATGCAGAAGCAGCCCATCCATATGTGGATGAATACTGATGCGGTTTGAGCCGGAAGGAAGTCTGGGACGAAAAAACCGGAATAAAATACGGGAGTAAAAAACGAGCAACGAAAAGACAGCAGTGCTGTCACTTTAGAACAGGGGGAAAGCCGCATGGCAATTTTTGATACATTATATGCAATCTGGAGTTTTTTTGCGACTTATGTGCTGCAGCAGGCACCGTATATGGTCGGGTTCCTGACACTGCTTGGGTATTGCCTGATGGGGAAAAAGTGGTATGATACTCTTGCAGGCACATTAAAAGCAATTATCGGAATGCTGATTTTAGGTGCCGGTTCATCCGGGCTGACAAGCACGTTCCGTCCGATTCTGGCCGGGCTTAAGGACAGGTTTAACCTGACAGCCTGTGTCATTGACCCGTATTACGGGCAGAACGCGGTTACGGCCGGCGTGGAGGAGACGTTTGGCAAAGGGTTTTCACAGGCCATGACACTGCTTTTAATCGCGTTTATTGTAAATATTTTACTGGTGCGTTTTAACAAAATCACAAAATGCCGCACGCTGTTTACGACAGGGCATGTGCAGGTGCAGCAGGCGGCAACGGCTTACTGGCTGATTATGTTTGCGCTGCCGGGGCTTTTGAGCAATAACGTTGCACTGATTATCGTTATGGCGGTAATCCTCGGCGCTTACTGGGCAGTCGGCTCCAACCTGACGGTAAAGCCGATGCAGGAGCTGAGCGAGGGTGCGGGCTTTGCAATCGCGCACCAGCAGATGTTCGGCATCCGCCTGTCTTATTTCCTCTCGGATAAGCTGTTTGGGGATAAGGGCGGCAAGCGCAAGGTGAAAAAGGTCGGTGAAATGGAAATGCCGGGATTTTTCTCCATATTCAGTGAAAACATGGTATGTACAGCCATTCTTATGACGATATTTTTCGGAATTATCATGGCGATTATCGGAAAACCGTTTTTTGTGGAAACGGGTGCAATGGCAGAAACCATGAACTTTGGCTTCTACTGCTTTAATACATCGCTGAACTTTGCGGTATACCTGGCAATCCTGCAGCTTGGCGTGCGCACGTTCGTTACAGAGCTGACAGCATCGTTCCAGGGAATTGCAGACAAGCTGCTGCCGTCTTCGATTCCTGGCGTGGACTGTGCAGTGTGCTTCGGCTTTGGCGATTCAAATGCGGTAACGTTTGGATTTTTGGCAGGCCTTGCAGGACAGATTCTGGCGATTCTGATTCTGATAGTTACAGGCTCGCCGACGATTATTATATGCGGTTTCGTTCCGGTATTTTTCGACAATGCCACAATCGGGCTTGTTGCGAATGAAAAGGGCGGACTGAAAGCCTGCCTGGTTATTCCGTTCTTCTCAGGGCTGATACAGGTATTTGGAGCAGCATTTATTGCCGGATGGGTAGGGCTTGCATCCTACGGCGGGTACCTTGGCATGTTTGACTGGGACACGGTATGGCCGGCATTTACCGTAGTGATGCGTTATCTCGGCTACTTTGGCGTGGCACTTGTCGTGATTGTGCTGCTGGCAATCCCGCAGATTGAATACATGATGGATAAAAAAGGGTATTTCCTGATTACCGAAGATTATGACGCATATGTAGAACATAAACAGGGCAGGGCTTAACCGGATTTATCTGCATGAATCAGGATTAGAATTTATAACTATTCCAAATAATAACTATTTCAAAAAATAACTATCTCAAAAAAAGAAAGGAGCTGCTATTATGGCAAAACTTGACAACAAAAAACTGCTTGCGTGCTGTGCAAACGGCGCTGGTTCTTCCCTGATGATGGAGAAGGCAATCGAAAAGGTGATGAAAAAATACAATATCAAGCCGGCAGAGCTGCGCCACTGCCCGGTATCCGAGGGAAAGACAGCTGCCCAGAATTATGATGTAGTGTTCTGTGCACGTACCTTTGAAAAGACTTTTGAGGGTGCGGCAAAAAAGGGGACGGTGCTCATACCGCTGCGCAACGTCATGTCCGCGCCGGAAATTGAAGGCGCGCTGAAAGAAGCAGGACTGCTGGATGATTAAAAAGCAAATTTTATAGTTTGATATGTTTTGGGAAAACAGGGGTCTGCTGCCGGGCATTGGATGCTGAAAGCAGAACCCTGTTTTTTATCTCAGGCGGATGTTGACGCAGATAGGAGATTGGGATAATATGGTAAGGACTGTTATTTTTGACATTGATAATACATTATACAGCTACGACAGGGCACATCAGGCTGCATTCGGGGCACTGGAAGGGTATGCCGCCGCAAAGCTTTCCATAGGGCAGGAGCTGTTTGCCCGCCTGCACAAAGAGGCGGAGCAGGAGCTGCGGGCTTATATGGGAGAGGTATCAGCGGTGCATAACCGGACTATCCGTTACCAGTACCTGCTGGAAAAGCAGGGGCTGCCGTTATATCCGCATGTGCTGGAAATGTCCCGCCTGTACTGGGGCACGCTGCTAAAGGCTGCGGAGCCGTTTCCGGGCGTGCAGGAAGCGTTTGGGGAGCTTAAACGGATGGGGCTTCGGATTGGGGCCGGGACGGATATGACCGCATACGTCCAGTTTGAAAAGCTTGCAGCGCTTGGCCTTCGCGTGGACTTTCTGGTGTCGAGCGAGGAAGCGGGCGCAGAAAAACCGTCCCCGGCCTTTTTTGCCCGGTGCGTGGAAAAAGCCGGCTGTCCGGCCGGGGAGTGCCTGTTTGTGGGCGACAGCCTGAACAAGGATGTCTATGGCCCGCGGGATGCCGGAATGAAAGCTGTATGGTACTGCCCGCAGAAAGGCGGGGCAGCAGGGAAGGTCCTGCAGCTTGCTGATTTCCAGAAGCTGCCTGGAATGGTGGAAAAAATGCGGCAGGACAGATAAGGAAAGCGGATGCGGGAAAAAGATACCTGCAAAAATCCGCAGAATAAAGGAGGAGCCGTTATGAAAAATAACCGGAAAGCGGTGAGCGAACGCCAGCTTGGGATTTTAGACCTGATTCGCAGCAGGGGGGAAGCCAGGGTAGAGGAGCTGGCACAGATATTTCAGACTTCCCTGATGACCGTCAGGCGCGACCTGAAGTTTCTGGAAAAGCAGAAGCTGCTCTGCCGTGTTCATGGCGGTGCAGTTTCGCTGGAAAAGGCAAACAGCATGATTACGCCGGATGAAAAGATTGCCCTGTGCAGGGACTGCATTTCCGAATACGCATCCCGGTTTATTGAAGACGGCGATACGCTTTTTATCAATGGCAGCCGGACGGCCCTTAATATGCTGGAGTATGTACAGGGCAAAAAGGTGTCGGTTTATACGAATAACGGCTGGGCAATCGGGACAGATTATCCGCAGGGCGTGACGGTGCGTTTTACCGGCGGGGAAGTGCGCAGCCATGTCATGGTCGGGGAATACGTGATGCGCAACCTGCTGACGATGTCTGCGGACAAGACCTTTTTAGGCTGTGCGGCGGTGTATGATGACGGGGAATTCCGGTATGATATACCGACGGAAATCGGCATTAATGAGGCCATGGTCAGCCGTACGAAAAAGGAGCTGTATATCCTGGCAGACCATACCAAAATCAAAAAGCGGGATTTGCAGGAAAATTCGTATGGCAGCTGCAGCTATGACCACCCGTGCACGCTGATTACGGATTCCAATGCGAACCCGGCAGCGGTCGAACGCCTGCGCCTGCATGGAATCAAGGTGATTCTCGTACCGATGAATTCATAGAAGCATAAAAGCATAAAAAAGATGGGAGGGAGAAAAGCGGAATGACAGATATTTCGGAGCTGTTTTTGTATCTTCCGGGAATTGTGGTTTTTCTTGCAGAATCCGGGCGGGCCAGGCGCCTTTTGCATGGCGCCCGCCTGCAAGCAGGGGTGCTGCGCTGCGACCATGTCGTCAAAAAAGATAAAAAAGGAAGGGAAACCTATAATTATTACAACGTGCTTGTGGAATATTTAAGCCCCAAAACCGGGCACAGGGAGCGCCGCAGTGTCAAATCCCCGACGGAATATGCAAAGGCCCAGCAGGTTTTCATATACCTGAATCAGGGCAGGGGAGAGCCGGTGCTGGCAGAAGCGGAAGAAGAAGCACTGATACATCCGCTGGCTGCAATGGCAGGCGGCGCGCTGCTGATTCTGCTGGCGCTGTTTCACAACAGGGGGGATAAGGCCATGGCAATGCTCTGCCTGGCGGCCGTTCTGGCCGGGGCCGGAGCCGGCATGGCATGGAAGGCCATCCGGGCAAAAAGGGCCGGGCTTGTGGAAATCGATGCAGAAGTCACGGATATTTATACCCGCCAGATTTCCAAAGAAACAAAAATCTTAAAAGGCGAAAAATTCACGTATTATCCGGTTGTGCGCTATCAGCTGGATGGCCGGGAATGCATCCGGCGGTGCAATGTGAACTCGGAACGAAAGCAGGCATTCGAAACCGGCAGCCGGTTCCGGCTTTATTATGACAAAAAAACCGGCAGGATATATGAAAAAAAGGCAGGGCCCGCCGTGGCAGCCGCAGGAGCGGTGCTGCTGCTTTTGGGACTGCTGGCCGGGGCAAGCGCTGTGTCCGTGCTGCTTATGCAGTAACACGCAGCGTCCCGGCACCGGGCATGGCTGTGATACAGATATGCCGCTGCCGTGCGGTTTTGGCAGCGGCTTTATGGTACTTCTGCACGAAAATAGATTAAAATCCGCACGATAAAGGTCTGTTCTTCCACAAAGCAGTCAAAGTGTGCATTGTATTTGCGGGCGAACTCCTGCACGCTCATCATGCCATAGCCGTGCCCGTCGCCCTGCTGCGAAACCGGCAGTCCTGTTTTGCCGGAAAACCGGACGGTTTCGTGGCAGGGATTTTTGATTTCCAGAAAAAAGCTTTCCCCGTTCCGGTTTTTCATGGCAAGCTCGATATGGCGGTCTTTTTCGTCCAGGCCGCGGACAGCCTGTATCGCATTTTCAATCAGGTTTGACGTGACAATGGCCAGGTCGTAGTCGTTGATGTTTTGTTCCTTCGGCACGGTGCAGAGAACGGAAAGCCGGATTCCGGCCAGCTCTGCGTTTTGGGCCATGCTGCATAAAATGCTGTTTAATATTACATTATCACAGTAGCTGTCCTGCCAGGGCTGTTCGAGGCGTTCGATGTCGGCATGGAGCATCTGCTCTGCCTCGGAGTATTTTCCTTCGCGCAGCAGCCCGATGAGCAGCTGGTCTTTATGCCGCATGTCATGGCGCATCAGCCGGACATCCTGCATGGCCTGCCTGGCGGTATCGGTCTGGAATTCGATGCCGCGGATATAGGCATGCAGTTCTTTGTTGCGCCAGAACAGGTTTTTTTCACCGGACCTGGCAGAAATATACTGAATAAACAGGATATAGATAATCACGACCGTGGCCAGCAGGGAGCAGGCGGCAAGCATAATGTCCGGCCGCTGGTCAAACGATACCGGAAAATACAGCATCAGGAAGAATGTCGTATAGCACATCGCCGGAATGATGCACATCCAGACCGAGATTTCCCGGCTCAGCAGCGTCAGGCAGATGTGCTTGATATAACGGTTCATGCAGGCAAAGATGGCGGCATTTGCCAGCGTGCAGACTGCCATGGCAGCGGTGATGCTATGGCAGGCCAGAAGGACTGTGCACGAAATAATATTTCCGCCCAGCACAAAATTAGAGGAACTAAAGCCGATAAACAGGGCGTATATTTTATTTTCCCTGGAAAGAATCAGTGCGCCTGCCTGCAGAACCGGTATCTGTATGGCAGAGCTGGCAATTTTGGGCCATGGCTCGTAAAAGCCAAACCGGATCCGCACGATTTCCAGCAGAATCGATATGGCTGCTGTGGCTGCACAAAAGGCAATGCAGCCGGCCCTGGAATATTTCAGCGGAAGGAACGTCATAAAATACAGCGTCATAAATATGCAGGAATTGATTACAAGCCATAACTGAAAAAGTTCCATAAAGATTTCCTTTCAATAATGTTCCGAAATGTATTGAAGATACGCACGCTTCGTTTCGGACTGGCGGCTTTTGCTGACCGGTATCTGTGCGCCGGAGCGCATCGTAATCTGGCCCTGGCTGTACAGCTTTACATAGTTCAGGTTGACAATAAAGGATTTGTGTGTCTGGATAAATTCCCGGCTCTGCAGCAGGCATTCCATATCGTTTTCAAAGGAACGGCGCAGCAGCCTGCTGACAATTTCTTTTCCATCCGTGGCAAAAATATGCAGCGCCCGTGCGGCGTTTTCGACATATTCAATTTCGTGGTAAAATACCCGCTGGATGCCGTCGGATGTATTGACATTGAGCGCCATATGCAGCTTGTGTATATTTGCTGCCGCAAAGTCCATGGCTTCGTACAGCTCCGGCTCTTTCAGCGGCTTTAGAAGGTAGCGCTGGGCAAATACGCCAAATGCCTGATAGGCAAAATCCATGGTGGAGGTCAGGTAAATAATGACTGCCTGGGCATCTGCCTTTCGGACGGACTGGCCAAGCTCAATGCCGTTCATCTGGGGCATCAGCATATCCAGGATATAAATCTGGAAAGGCCTGGTTTCAATCTGTGCTTCAAGGTCTCTTGCACTGGCAAAAAGCTCGACTGCCAGGTCAAGGTTTTTTCGTTTTCCATAACGTGCAACGGCTTCTTTGAGGCATTGCAGGGTCTTTGGTTCATCGTCACATATTGCTACGCGTATCATGCTCATTTACTCCATTTTTCTGTCGTTCTGTTCAGCTGGCAATACTGGATTTTTGGAATGTGTCTGCGGGCCGGCATATCTGCCTGAATGCGGCACGCAGAATAATAATATATGATTGGGGCAGGGAATGTCAAGGATGGGAATGGCTGCTTTGGGCTTTCTGCTTTCCAGATTCTGCGCATATTTGGGCGATTTATTCGCAGGAACAGGAAAATGGAAAAAGAGCATTGATTCCTGAATTTGGGAATGCTATAATTTCCACGGATTAAGTTTTAAAAATAAATTCTGAGGGGTATGGCATTATGAAAAAAATCTTTACGAGGGGACTGTGCATCTGCATGGTGGCGGCGCTGCTGGTGAATATCGCGGTAACGGCGTTTATCCAGATGCTGGTTTCCGGACAGAACAGCAGGACAGACAGCCTTGAGACGCTGGCATCCGTGAAAGAGAGGCTTGCAGAGAATGACAAAAACATTGCGGAGCTGACAAAAACCGTGGGAGAAAATAACCTGGCGAAGGCCCGTGCCTTTGCAGACATGCTGGCTGCAGACCCGGGCATTCTGGAAGGGGAAGGAAGGCTGGAAGAAATCCTGGACCGGCTGATGGTCTATGAGCTGAATGTGATTGATGAAAATGGAACGATTACACACAGCACGGTGGATGAGTACATCGGATTTGACATGGCCAGCGGGGAACAGTCCGGTGCTTTTGTGCCGATTTTAAGCGACCCGTCGCTGGAAATCGTGCAGGAGCCGCAGGTAAATGTAGTTTTGGGAATCCTGGTACAATATATCGGTACTGCCCGCAGGGATGGCAGCGGGTTTGTACAGGTCGGCATCCGCCCGGAAGTGCTCGAAAACATGCTCAAGGGCACACAGATTGATGTGGTATTAAAGGACATTGAATTTGGAAAAAACGGCTTTGTCTATGCAGCAGACAGTGCTTCGGGCGAAATCAGCGCATTTCCGGATGAAAAGCTGATTGGGACAGGCGCAGAAAAAGCCGGCATTCCGTTAAAAGCAGGACAGGGCACGGCGCGCATAAACGGCGTCAGTGGAAAGTATGTCTCAGAGGAGTACAACGGCATGTATATCGGCACGTTTTTACCGCTGTGGGAATATTACCGGGAGCCGCTGACCCAGATAGCGGTTATGGCGCTCAGTGTCTTTCTTATATTTGCCGTGCTGCTTTATATCATTAACCGGATGCTCGACCGCAAAATCATCAGCGGCATCCAGACGATTACGGAATCCGTGAAAAAAATATCGGAAGGCGATTTTGATATTGTCATTGACCAGCATGATACGCCGGAATTTTCCATGCTGGGCAGCAGCGTGAACCGGATGGTGGAATCCATACGCGATGGCATGGAAGAAAACAGGGCGCTCATTGCCAGGCAGGACGAGGATATGGCAGACAGCCTGCACCTGATTGAAAATATCAGGCAGGTCTGTTCCAATCTGGATGGTGTTTCCAGCGAGACGCTGGCTACGGCGGATGCCATACATAACGGTACGAGCGAGCAGGAGCAGGCGGTCAGGGACTTAAGCCAGATGATGGACAGCCTGGTGCGGGAGCTCGGGCAGAGTGCCGGGGTTTCGGAAAGCGCGGCTTCGGCGGCCCTCGCAGCGGCCCAGACAATCCGTACAACCGGGGAGCAGATGAAAACGCTTGAGGGCGCAATGGGAAAAATCAGCAGCATGTCTGAAAAAATC
>CAJTSV010000014.1:40511-53339 GCA_910579075.1 uncultured Eubacterium sp. | reverse complement strand
TTTCTTATATTTTACCTTATTATTTATAAAAATGCAACAAAAATCAAAAATATTCCAAAAAATTTACATGTCCATAGTTACTGTCCATATTCACATATCTTAAAAATCATTTCCGCAAACTGCAAAGCACCTCTTACCGAAAGCATTTTTCAAGCATACTCGCGAAAATGCACGCTGCACAGGCTTCTGATGTGAAATGCAGGAAACGTGCAATGTGCAAATACCGGATAATATGAAAAAAGAGACATAAAATTCCGCTGCATTCTGCGGATCTTATGCCTCTTTTCAGCACAGGTTTCTATATAAAATCAGTCTTTGTTTAACTTCATTAAACTTTCTACAATCTGCGTAACTCTGTTACTATTCAGAATCTCTGCCAGAAGCGCTGTAAATTCCTGCTCATCTTCTGTCTGTTCTGGTCAAACATATTCCAATAATACGACTGAATTCCAGAATAAGCATAATAATAAGTCCCTGGCTTCTTCTGCATCCGGCAGTCCATGAAAACAGCCTGCATTGATACACATGCTCTCAAATGGATTTGCATTAAAATCCCCTGCAATTACTGTATTTGCATGCCCGATTCTTTCTTCGGCACTTTCAATCCCACTGATGATGCCAGACGCTAATGAGATATATTCATACTCATCTGCATGCAGCGGATAAAAATCTTTTCCTTTTAAAGACAGCAGATTGCAGAACCCCTCTGTGCTATTTTCGTATTCAGCCAGAATAAACATATCACATCTTTTTTCCAGAATCAGATTCTGAATTGTTTCAT
Source organism: uncultured Eubacterium sp. (assembly GCA_910579075.1). Classification (GTDB taxonomy): domain Bacteria; phylum Bacillota; class Clostridia; order Lachnospirales; family Lachnospiraceae; genus Eubacterium_J. The sequence continues at coordinate 52,558 of CAJTSV010000014.1, read as the reverse complement.
CAATATCCGGATTTTTATGCACATTCCAAAATGCTATTCCAATCATACAGAATCCTCTGTCTGTTAAAACTTCCCAACCTTAAACCTGCGAATCAGCCCTTCCAGATTTTCTGCCTGGCTGCTCATCTCCTGGCTGGCCAAGGCGCTTTCTTCCGCAGCCTGTGAATTTGTCCTTACAACTTCGTTAATATGCTCAACCCCTTCATCAATCTGCGAAATCGCTTCGGTCTGTGCTTCGAGTGCAGCCGCCACGCCACTGACTTCCTTCGTAATTGCTTTGGAGTCATCTACAACCTGCCGGAGCTGGCGGGCTGTTTCATCTGCAATCACCATGCCTTTTTCCACTGCTTTTACCGAAGTGCCAATCAGGGATGCCGATTCCTTGGCCGCCTCTGAGCTTTGTGACGCAAGCACCGATACCTGGTCTGCCACAACGGAAAATCCGCGTCCGGCTTCCCCGGCACGGGCGGCTTCGATGGAAGCATTCAGCGCCAGCAGGTTTGTCTGTGAAGCAATATCATTAATCGTCGTAATAATCTTTTCAATTTCCATGGATGCCTGGCTGATTTCTCCCATAGATTCTACCATTTCCTGCATCTTCTGGCTGCTGCCAATAATTTCCTGCCCGAGCTCGTCGACTCTTTTGCTGATTTCTTCTGCATTGTCTGCATTCTGCGATACCTGCTCTGACACAGAAGAAAGCGTCACCGTCAAATCGCTTGTAATCGCCGTCTGCTCCGCTGCTCCCTGGGCCAGCCCCGCAGAGCTGCCTGCTACCTGCTGGGAATCATACGATACCCGGTCTGCCACACGCTGGATTCCTTTTACCGTATCTGCCATGCTCTGCTCAAACTGCATCAGGGAATCCCGAATGTTTTTAAAATCCCCCTTCCATTCCACCGATGGACGGACATCAAAATTGCCGTTTGAAAACTCCTGCATCATATTCGAAATATCATCCACATAAGAGGACAGAATGCTGACAGCACTGCGCAGATGCTCCGCCATGCCGCCGAATTCATCATCCGACCGGTATTTCAGTTCAAAATGAAGGCTGCCGTCCGAAAGCTGCCCTGCTACTGTTTCCAGCTCCCGCAGCGGCGTCAGGATGGATTTTACAATACGGTTTCCGATTGCAGCTGCCAGAAGGGAAGCCACTGCAATAAACCCAAGCGTCAGAATACAGCCGACCACTGCAATAATCTGTCCTAAAAATACGGCCCGCTGTTTTCTTGCAGCAATCACTTCATCAATTTCCCCGGAAGCTGTCACTACTTCATCCAGTGCCGGTGCGCTTTCTTCAAATATTTTTGCAACTGCTTTTTCTTTCTCCCCGGCTTCTATCAGTTCCATAATTTCCTCGCCAATCGGGCCCCATTGATTCAAAGCTTCTACATACTGCTCACACAGCTTATCGTCGATAAAGTCCGCCCCGCGCAGTATCTGGATTTCCTCATTCAGTTCCAACAGGCGTTCCTGCACAATTCCCTTATATTCACTGTATGTACCTGCATCTTCATTTAATGCCATCTGCAGTATATTGCGCGCAGTCACATTGACATTTATCCTGCACACCTTGACTGCCGTGTCTGCCTTCTGCACCTGATTCACGCTGTGCAGCTCAAAATACAGGCTGGACAATCCCGCAATGCTGAATATCCCCGAAAATATCATCAGGCCGATGACAACGGTATAGCTGAAACTCAGTTTTTTGCGCATTTTCATTGATTCCAGTTTTTTGAACATGACCCATCCTCCTGTTTGTATAATTTTACTTTCCTATATATATGTCAGAGAACTTTCCATGTTATATGTTACTATGTTTAAAACTGGTTTTCAATACATTTTTAGGTATAATTGAAATAAAAACATAAATGTTTCCTGTATCATAAAAAACGTGCAGGCAGCACAGCATCATGCGGTACCCTTCCTGCACGCAGCCTGCCGGAATCCGTTTCCGGCAGTGCTTTTTAATCCCTCTGAAAAATATCCCTTGTATACACCTTGTCCCGGATATCATCCAGACAGCTGTCATACCGGTTGGCAATAACAGCCTGGCTCATTTCCTTGAATTTTTCCAAATCGTTGACGATACGGCTTCCAAAAAATGTCGTGCCGTTTTGCAGCGACGGCTCAAAAATAATAACGGTCGCTCCTTTGGCTTTAATCCGCTTCATAATGCCCTGAATGCTGCTCTGGCGGAAATTGTCCGAATTGCTTTTCATTGTCAGCCTGTATACCCCAATCACAACCTCTTTTTCGAGTGCTGCATCATACTCGCCGTTCGCTTCGTAGCATCCGGCCATTTCCAGCACGCGGTCAGCAATAAAATCCTTCCGCGTCCGGTTGCTTTCCACAATAGCCGACATCATATTCTGCGGGACATCCGCATAATTCGCCAGCAGCTGCTTGGTATCTTTTGGCAGGCAGTAGCCGCCATAGCCAAACGACGGGTTGTTGTAATGGCTCCCGATACGCGGGTCGAGACAGACACCGTCAATAATCTGCTGCGAGTCCAGTCCCTTCATCTCTGCATAGGTGTCCAGCTCGTTAAAGTAAGACACGCGCAGCGCAAGGTAGGTATTCGCAAACAGCTTGACTGCTTCCGCTTCCGTAAATCCCATAATCAGCGTATCAATATCTTCTTTCAGCGCGCCTTCCTGCAAAAGCGCCGCAAACGTATTAGCCGCCTTAAACAGCCTTGCATTTTCCACATCCGTGCCCACAATAATACGGCTCGGGTACAGGTTGTCATACAGCGCCTTTGATTCCCGCAGAAATTCCGGGCTGAAAATAATATTGTCACAGTGGTATTTTTCCCGCACGGATGCCGTAAATCCTACCGGTATCGTGGATTTGATAATCATAACCGCATCCGGGTTATACTGAATCGCCAGCCTGATTACGGCTTCCACCGCGCTTGTATCAAAAAAGTTTTTCCGGCTGTCATAATTGGTCGGTGCGGCTATCACAATAAAATCCGCATCGGTATATGCAGCTTCTGCATCCATCGTAGCCGAAAGCCGCAGTTCCTTCTGCGCCAGGTATGTTTCGATATATTCATCCTGTATCGGGGATTTGCGGCTGTTAATCAAATCTACCTTTTCCTGCACAATATCCACAGCTGTCACCTCGTGATGCTGTGACAGCAGAACGGCCATAGACATGCCGACATACCCTGTTCCGGCTACTGCAATTTTATACTGTTTTTTTTGTTCCATAAATACTGCCCTGCTTCCTTCCTGTATATGATCCGTACTGGAACCGGAATCCTGTCACAAACCGTAAAATTCCCGGTACCATTCTGCAAATTTCCGAAGCCCGTCCCGCAGGCCGGTGCACGGCTTAAATCCAAAATCCGCTTCCCAGCCGTATCTGCATACGTCACCGGCACATCCCCCGGCTGCATCGGCACGAGCTTTTTATGCGATTCAAAATCATAGTCCGGTGCCAGCACGCCGGCACGCACCAGCTCCTCCTGTAAAATCTGCACAAAATCCAGCAGGTTTTCCGGCTGGCTGTTCCCGATATTATAAACTGCATACGGCGCAAGCGGCAGGCCGTCCTCTCCGGCTGCCTTCTCCGGCGCTGCCTGCATGACGCGCCGCACGCCTTCCACAATATCGTCCACATAAGTAAAATCCCGCCGGCAGCTGCCGTAATTGAAAATCTCTATCGTCTCACCGGCACGCAGCTTATTGGTAAATCCAAAATACGCCATATCCGGCCGGCCCGCAGGCCCGTATACCGTAAAGAAGCGCAGCCCGGTAGACGGAATGTTATAAAGCTTGGAATACGCATGTGCCAGCAGCTCGTTGCTCTTTTTGGTTGCCGCATACAGGCTGACCGGATTGTCGACCTTGTCATCCGTGCTGTATGGTATCTTCGGGTTTGTGCCATATACCGACGACGAAGACGCATACACCAGGTGCCCGACTCCCGGTGCCCCGTTATCATACGAATGGCGGCAGGCTTCCAGAATATTGTAAAACCCAATCAGGTTTGATTCGATATACGCATCCGGGTTCGTAATGCTGTAACGCACCCCCGCCTGCGCAGCGAGGTTTACAACAACGGACGGCTGGTATTCCTGAAACACAGAATCGACAAATGCTTTATCCGCAATCGAGCCGCGCAGAAACGTCCATGCAGAATCCGAAAGCCCCGCTGCTGCCGCCTCAATTTCCGCCAGGCGGTATTCCTTGATACGGACATCATAATAGTCATTCATATTGTCAATGCCAGCCAGATGCACAGAAGGAACCGTGCGCAAAAGCTCCAGGATAAGGTTTGCACCGATAAACCCGGCGGCTCCCGTAACGAGAATTGTTTTTCCTGTTAACGAAATATTCTTATTTTTCATGCTTTTTCCTCTTAACTTTATCTGTTATTATTACTGCTGTCTTTCAAAACAAAAGACCCCAATGAAATCTCACTGAGGTCTTTTCTTCTTCTATAGCTGGCCCACAAGGATTCGAACCTTGAAATGACGGAGTCAGAGTCCGTTGCCTTACCATTTGGCGATGGGCCATTGTCTGCATTGTACTGCTGCATCTGTCTTCCGCCGGCGTTTTGTGCCGTTTGCTTTCAACATGATGTAGTATATAACGCTTTTCAAAAAAAGTCAAGCCCTTTTTTTCAATTTTTTACAAAAATTACGAAATCTGTACCGGAAATGCACCCATATGCTTTAGCAGCTCTGCCAAAAGCTCCGATTCCTGTACCCGGGTATGCATCCTGGCTAAATCTTCCAGCTTCCTGGCCGGTTCGCTGCTGCAGTATAGATTCCTTGTTCCGGCAGTTTGCAATTTTCCTGCCGACAGCTTATACTATTGCATATAAAAACCATTCCAAACACGAAAGGAGACTATCCGTCATGAATGTAAACCTGCTTCGAAAAAAAAGAATCTGTCTGCTTCTGGCATTTTTTATCAGCTTTTGCGCAGCCGCCGTGCTGCCCGCCGCGCATGCACAGGGCAGCATCACTGCAGACAGCAGTTCTAAAAAAGTCATACGCATGTTAAAGAAGGTAACAGAAGAAGATTTGAAAAAAGCGGTGTCTTATCATAAAAACTTTCTGATGCAGAGCGAAGCTGCTGGCCAGCGTCCCAGTAATTATCCTGTCATACTATACAAAAACCGCAGAGAAGACATCCAGGTTTACGGCTATATCAGTGCAAAGCACTACACACAGGGCCTGATTATCTGCTGTCAGGGAACTTATCTACCTCAATCCTGACGGTGTTTGACATCAGCAAAAACCACCGCCTTGCAGCTTATCCGCTGACAGATGCCGATTTGAAGCAGCAGCTGGATGCCTGCATCCATTGGGATAAAAAGCATGGCATTGTATCTGTCGTCCAGAACGGAATCGTTCGAAAACAAATCGACCTGCATGATTCCCCTGAATATGCAGGACATGAAGAAGATGCCTGGATAGAGTATATGAATATCTATTCTTATACTCTGAAAAACGGGAAGATAACCCTGCAAACAGCCATTATGGGATTTATTTATCCTTCTGCATGTATGAGCACCGATGACGTGTCATTTCAGGTTCTGTTTCATGACGGGACATTCCGGCTGCAGGCAGTCTGAATCAGGCAGTCCACCATATTTATTGACAAAGAACAGGCGCGGCTTCCCTCTGTCGTGAAGCATTTTTCACCCACGGCTATTTTATCCCCAGAAACCCTGCCTGCATATTCGATACCCATATAACCTCAGCATTTTGAAAACCGCACTGGTGCAGGATTTCTAAATGCCCGGTTATCGAAACCGGAAAATATTCGTTTCCGTATCGGCCGATATGCTCCCGGCATTCGGCCGGTTCTTTTCCCTGGGACAGCTGGTATAATTTCCAGCGCTCGAAAAGCAATTGTTTTCCTGCTTCACTGAATGGAGCAAAATTTTCAAATGTAATAAAAATTCCATTTGTGTGCAGCATTTCGTAACACTTTCTGACTGCTTTGATACGTTCTTCCTTTGTCAGGTAATGGAATACCTGAATCGCTGTTATAACGTGATACGGAATGCTGCTTTGCAGCTCCAGAATCGAAGCCGTCACAAATTCCGTATTTTCACATTCAAATCTTTGTTTTGCTATTTTTATCATCGTTTCCGATTTGTCGCAAAACACATATTTTTCTATTTCAGCCTGCCCGAGTGCCAGCTCTGCCATTTTTCCAGTGCCGCAGCCAATATCCAGCCATACAGGAGGATTTTTCACATGGGCTTTCACAATATCTAAAATCTGTTTATGGAATTCCTCATAGTATGGCAGTGTCTGTCTGATTTTTTCGTCATATTCAAACGCGCAAAAAGCAGAAGCATTGTCATTCATGTTTGTTTCCCCCATTGTTAAATCTGTTCCGAATCATTTTCTTCTTTTTCCAGCAGCTTATTGGCAGACAGTATCTTTTCCATGGATTTATCTTTTTCCATCGAAATACAGGTGTTGTAAATAATGTCCACAACCGAAAGCTGCGGCACCCTGCTGGAGCCTGCACCGGCCCGCAGCGGTTTTTCCAGTGCCGGGACATAGAGCGTATAATCGCTCATGGAAGACAGCTTATTGTTTCCGTACCTGGTAATCGCAATGATTTTACCGCCACACATTTTTACATTGCCTGCAATTTCAATGATTTCCTTTGTCAGGCCAGAATAGGAAACGATAATCGCAAGGTCATCCTTTTCCAGGTTTGCGGAGCTGGCCAGCTGCAGATGAATATCTTCATATAAAAAAGTCCTTTTATGAATCCGTTCCAGCTTCTGCTGGAAATCCTTTGCGACTAAAAAGCTTGCCCCGATTCCATAAAGGTAAACATACCTGCCAGACAGCAGCAGCGTTATAATACTGCCCAGCTCCTCAAAATCCAGCAGATTATACACATTCTGAATGGCCAGAATATTCGCATTCAAAACCCTTGCCACGATATTCGGGATTTTCTCGTCAGAATCTGCTGACAGGCTTCCCTGCACCAGCTGCCTGGAAAAACTGATATCATTCGCCAGGGCCTGTTTCAGTTCCCGGAATCCCGAAAATCCGTTTTTCTTACAGATGCGCACAATGGTCGCAGGGCTGCAGTAACATTTTTTTGCCATTGTATGAATATCTGTTTCCACCGCTTCCTTCGTCTGGTGAATCAGAAAACGCAGCACCTCTTTTTCGCTTTCCGTTGCATTCTGCGCATAATATGCTTCCAGCCGGTACAATCCTTTTTTCATTTGTTTCTCCTTCTATGATAAATACGGCTTTTTACCGATTATACCATATGCGCCCCGCAAAAATCCATTTTAGATTGTCCCCGGAAATCCGCTTTTTGTACTGCTGGTTTACTGTTCACTCCGTGACCAGTAACTACTGCTGCATTTCCACAAATTGCCGTTCCTGCTTCCATTGACCATTTTCTGAAAATGCTGTATTCTAAAGATGCAAGCGCTGCATGCCAGACAAAATACAGAAATCCATCCAAAAAGGAGGAAAAACCATGAAATTTAAAACTGTTTCTTTCATGCTCGCATTTATCTTTGCAGCAGGTTCCGCAGCCATCCCTGCCACCCTGCAGAATGCCCTCGCAGCCGAAACCGCCGCAGGCAGCGAATATTCCGAAACACAAAACGGCGATATCATTGACGAAAAAAGCGGGTTTGAGTACAGCATCCTGGATGACGGCACCATTGAGCTGCGTGCCTACCGCGGCAGGGAATCCGAGCTTGTCATTCCGAAAACACTGAACGGAAAAAAAGTAACCAGCATTGCCTTTTTTGGCGGAATGCTGTTTGAATCCCATTTGAGCACGACCGTAAAAAGCGTCGTCATTCCAGACAGCGTCACACGTCTTGGAAACCAGGCGTTTGAGAACTGCCAGACGGTAGAAAAAATCACCATCCCAGACAGCGTAAAAGAAATCGGCTCCCGCGCATTCAGCGGATGCGGCCGCTTAAAAAGCATCGTGCTGCCAAAAGGCGTGTCCGAAATCGGGGAAGATTTTTTCTGGGGATGCAGGAGCCTGGAAACCGTGTCCCTTCCTGACAGCGTCACTGCTATCGGGCCGAATGCTTTTTACGAATGCAGCCAGCTGGTGTCCCTGGAGCTTCCAAAAAGCGTGTCTTCGATTGCGGCAAACGCATTCAAAGGCTGCCAGAGCCTGAAAAACATTCAGGTTCCAGAAGGCATAAAACAAATCGAAAGCACCACGTTTTCCGGGTGCCGCAGCCTTTCTTACATAAATCTGCCAAAAAGCGTGACTGCCATCGGAGACAATGCATTTCAAGACTGCCTGAGCCTGAAAGACATTTATTATGCAGGAACAAACGCTGACTGGGCAGGCATCCAGACAGGTACCGGCAATGACGCATTCAAGAACGCAGGAATCCACTTTGAAACAGCGGACGCACCGCAGACAGATGAAACACAAAACGATTTCCAGTACCATGCCATTGACGGCAGTTCTGTGGAAATCACCTGGTATAGCGGGACAGAAACAGAAATTACCATTCCAGATACCATAGACGGAAAAACCGTTACCGGCATCGCTGCAAAAGCCTTTGAAGGAAACAGCAGGCTTGCGGCTGTTTCCCTGCCAGACAGCATAAAGGAAATCGGCGAAGGTGCCTTTGAAAACTGCACCGGCTTAAAAAATATCGTTCTTTCCAAAAACCTGGAAACCATCCGTGAACGGGCTTTTTATAACTGTACCTCACTCACCGGCATAAACCTGCCGGACGGCCTTTCTTCTATTAAAAGCAATGCATTTTATAACTGCGAAACCATGAAAAACGTCCAGTTTCCGCAGTCTCTTACCGAAATCGGGGACAGCGCATTTTCTGCATGCCGCAGTTTTACAAGCCTTATGTTTCCTGATACATTAAAAACCATTGGCACACGCGCGTTCAGCAGCTGTTCTTCCTTAAAACGCGTTGTCCTTCCTGACAGCCTGACGGAATTAAGCGAAGGTGTCTTTGCCGCCTGTTCCAGCCTTTCTTCCGTAACGATTCCGGACAGCCTGACGGTTATTGGAAAATCTGCATTTGCCAGCTGTACTGCTTTAAAGAGCATCAAAATTCCAAACCGTGTCACATCCCTTGGAAGACGTGCTTTTTATAACTGCACCGCCCTGTCTGAAATAAAGCTTCCAGACAGCGTGACAGTTATCGGAAAACAGGTTTTTGAAAAATGCACCAGCTTAAAAACCGTGCGCCTTTCACAGCGCCTGAAAGACATCCCGGACTGGACCTTTATGCGCTGCTTTGGCTTAACATCCATTGCGATTCCGTCCGGCATCAAAACCATCGGCTATCGTGCCTTCAGCGGCTGCAAGAGCTTAACATCCGTTACCATTCCATCGAAAGCAGCCTCTGTTTCTGATTTTGCTTTCGATGGCTGCACCAGCTTAAAGAAAGCGGTTATCGGAAAAAGCACCACGTCCATCGGAACCGCCGCATTCCGGGGATGCAAAAATCTGGGAACGATTCAGATTAAATCAGAAAAATTAAAGACTGTTTCCAGGGATGCATTCAGCGGAATCAAAGCCACTGCAAAAATAAAAGTCCCGGCAGGAAAACTGAAAGCATACAAAACCCTGCTCAAGGGCAAAGGCCAGGGCAGCAGAGTGACTATTACGGCATAAGCTGCCGGAAACAGGCCGGATAAAGCAGGCATTGCAGATGCATGCCCGTTTTATCCGGCCGTCTTTTTCCACTGCTGTATCATAACCTTTGTGCGCCGGTAATTCACGCAGTCCAGATAATCCTTTTCCCTGACTTCCAGCGTCAGCGGACAGTCATACCCGTACTCCCGGTACAAATCCAGCAGCCGGTTCAGCTTTTCCTGCTCCGCAAATCCCGTGCCGTGGTTTTTCTGATAGCCGTTGCCTGTAAAATCATTCAGGTGAATCAGCTTGCAGATACCCTGATTTTCCCGGAAATAATGCTCCATGCTGTAATCAATTTTATCCGGCAGCTGCCCTTTTGGCAGAAACTCTGCTTCCGAAAGCAGTGCCTTCATATATTTTTCCGTCATGGCGGCATGACAGGTATCGAGCACGCTTCCTACCCTGTTCCCAAAAATTTCCCGTAAATACTGCACGATTTTCACCGTATCGGTAAAAATGCCATTGCACAGCCTCGGGCTTTCTGTTCCCGTTTCGTTATATTCCATTGGAACGACATTTTCAATCCCGGCCTCGACCATCGGATAATCCAAAAACAGCTGGCCCAGCTCCCATTCCAGGCGGCCGCGCAGCAGCTCATACTCCATAAAATCCCAATAAGAAAGCGAGCAATGAAAAATAACCAGCACCCTGTGCCCCCAGATGCCCGCGCAGTGCTGCGCCAGCCGGAACACGCTTTGGACAGTACCCAAATCCTCATGCTGGAAAATATGCTCCATATTCATCATCTGCCGGTCGGTTCCAAAAGGATAATGGACGGCCCCGACATTGTGCATCTCAAACAGCTCTTTCGGATATTCCGTTTCAAAAGAGCCGCCTTTTGCCAGAAAGTCTTTTTCCAGGTTAAACTCAATTCCATCACAGCCGCAGTTTATCTTTTCCTGTAATTCTGCCAGCTTTAAGGATGCTTTCGCGAAAATCTCCATATCTGCCTCCCTGATTTGATGTCTGTGCATTTGAAAACAGTCCTATTTTACCATCTCTTTTGGGAAAGCGCAATGATTACAAAAAATCAGATTTCACAAGCACAGAAACCTGTTTAAAAATTGCTTTCCATTCATAATAATCCAAAACGAACATGAATAAAATCCTCCCGCAGCTGTTGCAAAAATCTCCAACATAGTATAGGATAAATAAAGACAGGCAGCGCTTCACAGACAGCCGTCCGGCCAACGCTGCCAATACAGAACAGGAGAATTACCATGCAGGATATGTCTTTTTATAAAAACAAAAAAGTACTCATTACCGGCCATACCGGCTTCAAAGGCTCGTGGATGTGCCAGCTGCTGCTTATGGCAGGTGCGGACATCACCGGATATGCCCTCAGTCCGCCGACACAGCCATGCCTTTTTGATATCTGCCAGCTATCCAGCCAGATAAATTCCATTACCGGCGATGTGCGCGACCTTGCACACTTAAAAGAAACCTTTGATTCCGTCCGGCCGGAAATTGTCATACACATGGCGGCCCAGCCACTGGTACGCGAATCCTACCAAAACCCGGTCTATACTTATGATACAAATGTCATGGGTACCGTAAACGTGCTGGAATGCGTGCGCACTTCGTCCTGTGTCCGCTCTTTCTTAAACGTCACGACCGACAAGGTATACCGCAACCGCGAATGGGAATGGGGATACCGCGAAAATGAGGAATTAAACGGCTTCGACCCGTATTCCAACTCCAAATCCTGCTCGGAGCTTGTGACCAGCTGCTATCAGAATTCATTTTTTGAAAACTCGGACACAGCCATTTCCACAGCCCGTGCCGGAAACGTTATCGGCGGCGGTGATTTTGCATCCGACCGCATTATACCGGACTGCATCCGCGCTGCCCAGGCCGGAGCGGACATTATCGTCCGAAACCCGTACTCCACCCGTCCATACGAGCATGTGCTGGAACCGGTTGCCGCATACCTGAAAATCGCACAGGCACAGTATGAAGACAAAGCCTTTGCCGGAAGCTACAACGTCGGGCCGGATGAAGCCAGCTGCCTGACAACCGGAGAGCTTGTCACGCTGTTCTGCCGGAAATGGAACCAGGCCGCAGGCACTTCCATTACCTGGACAAACAAGTACGACGGCGGCCCGCACGAAGCAAATTTCCTGAAATTAGACTGCTCAAAATTAAAGAAAACCTTTGGGTGGCTGCCGCGCTGGCACGTGGAAACAGCCATAGAAAAAACCGTGGAATGGTTTCAGGTGTATTTTGCAAAAGGCGATGTGCCTGCCTGCATGCAAAAGCAGATTTCAGAATTCTGCGGGTATACCCCGGCAGGCTGACTGATACCAAAATTGCAGCATATCAGACCGCGGCACTGACTCACTGCCCGCAAATAAAACTGCCGGCTGCCCAAATCCTGGCAGCCGGCAGACC
>CAJTSV010000014.1:40100-40469 GCA_910579075.1 uncultured Eubacterium sp. | reverse complement strand
CCTCTCCCGCTATCAGCGCAAACTCCGCCTGCTCTCCCCAGTCCAGCACAGCGCTTCCGCTTGTTGCTTCTGTCACAGCTTTTTCAAACTCTGCTTTTCGTTCCTTTGGAACCATGGCCTGAATGACAACCTGCTGCGTATATTCCGTATTGCGGACCGGGATTTCCCGCTGCGCCATCAGATACTGGATTTTCCCAAGCCCGTTATAATCCGTTCCGATTTCCAGCAGCTGTCCCTGCTGCTTTTCAATAATCACTGCCCCTTCCAGCCCTGCCTGGGTGCATTTCTGGTAGGCCCGCACGAGCCCGCCCGTCCCAAGCAGCGTGCCGCCAAAATAACGGGTTACGACGACGGCTGCGTTGTGGATAT
>CAJTSV010000014.1:0-40063 GCA_910579075.1 uncultured Eubacterium sp. | reverse complement strand
CCGTGCCTGACGGTTCCCCGTCATCGGAGCAGCGGGTCAGCTCATGATGCCTTCCGATTGTAAAAGCCGAACAGTTATGCGATGCATCCCAGTATTTTTTCTTTACTGCCCCAATAAAGGCTGCTGCTGCTTCCTCGCTTTCCACCGGCTGCACGGCAGCAAGAAAGCGGGATTTTTTTTCGACAATCTCGCCGCTGCCGCCTTCATAAACCACCTTATAACCTTGTGACGCCATTCTCTCTCCCCTTATCACCAGATATCACTGCATGGCTCTTTCCATAGGAAACCGCCCTGCCGGCAATTTCCGGAATGCTTTATTCAAAGTCCATTTCTACCTCATTTGGAATGCTGCCTTCTGTGCCCGGCACATCCGGTCCCCCGCCGCCTTCATCCGGCTGGCCATCCGGTACGTCTGGCACATCCGGCGGTACAGCCGGCACATCGTCCGGTGTTCCCGGCGCAGTTCCTTCGCCTTTTTCGCCTTCCTGTACCGTTCCGTCTTCCGGCTGCTGCGTATCATCCGTTGTGGTATCATCGGTCACCGTGCCGCCTTCTCCCGGCTGCGGCTGCTGTACGGCCGTCTCGCTCGTATGCACGGTACAGATATTGTTCAGGCTGCCGGTATACAGATACGGCGCGTCTCCCGCATCCGGCGAACCGCCGATAATCCGTACCGAAGATGACTGCACGCTGCCCGGACAGTACGGGCCTGCCAGGCGTCCGGACGATGCACAGATGCGCACCGATGCATGGTGCACGCATTCATCCTCCGGCACGGTGCCTTTCGCAAAAAACTCGGTCACTTCCATGCTGCCGCGCGGGTCATTCGTACAGATGCCCTCTTTCACCGGCATGCCGGATTTTTTGCATACCTCAGCTGTAATAATGCCGGACGGCATTTTAAACTCCTTATAAGCCAGCCCCTCGTGAATCCGGCTCATAACTGCCTTCCAGATTAATTTCGGATAAGACGTCTGCCCGTTTTCCTGCTTCGTATTGTCATCAAAGCCGCCCCATACAACCATTGTATAATACGGGGAAAATCCGGCAAACAGCGCGTCCTTATTTTTCGTCGTCGTGCCTGTCTTCCCGGCAAGCGGCATGCCTTCAAAGGCAGCCAGCTTTCCCGTGCCCTGTGTCAGCACGTCCTGCATGGCACTCGTCAGCAGCCATGCCGTTGTCTTCTTTACGGCCCTGTGCTTTTCCGGCTCGTTGTCAATCAGCACATTTCCATCATGGTCTATAATTTTTTTATACATGCGCGGCTTTATATAAGTCCCCTGGTTTGCAATGGCCGCATAAGCCGCCGTCAGCTCCAGGTTTGTGACGCCGTGTGTCAGCCCGCCCAGCGACAGCGCTTCTGTATGGTCGCTGTCTGAAAGCGTGGTAAACCCAAAATTATCTTCCAGGTAGTCAAACCCGGTATCAATGCCGATATCCGAAAGCGTCTTTACCGTCACGACATTAATCGACTGCGTAATTGCTTCGCGGATAGTCGTAAACCCGCCGTATTTATTGTTGTAATTTTTTAACGGCGTCCCGTTGGAATATGCATACGGCGCATCGTCCTGTACCGAAGCAAGCGTCATCTGCCCGGTATCAATCGCCGGGGCAAACGCCGCCAGCACCTTAAAGGTGGAACCAGGCTGGCGCACCGAATCGGTCGCGCGGTTCAGCGTGCGGTTGGCTTTCTTTTCACCGCGCCCGCCTGCCATGGCTTTTACCTCGCCCGTCTTCTGGTCGATAACCGTAAGCGCTGCCTGCGGCTGGATGGTATATGTTACCGTCTGCCCGTTTTCCGGCACGGTATCTCCCTTTTCCATAATATCCGTCTTGTATTTTTCCACTGCTGCAAGCGCTTCTTCTTCCGAAGCAAAATTAATCGTATAATCCTTATTCGAAGACTGGTAATATGAGAGCATCGTCTGCTCGTCATAATATTTAAACTCGCCGTCCTTTTTCTGAATCGTCAGCGTCATGGAAAAAGACGTCTTCGGGTTTGCCGGATAGTTGGCCATATTGTTCACTTCTTCATCGCAGACTGCCTGAATATCCGGATCCTGCGTGGAATAAATCGTAAGCCCGGAATTATAAAGCCGTTTATAAGCTTCTGTCTGCGAGCAGCCCAGGACATTCATCAAATCGTCAATCACCTGTTCTGTCAGGGCGTCGTCGAAATAAGAATGCACGCTGGACTTGTCCAGCTGCTTCGCATTGACCTTCTGAATCCGCCCGTATACGTTATCTCCGAGCGCTTCGTCGTACTGCTCCTGGCTGATAAGCCCCTGCGCCTTCATATCCTTAAGCACTTTTTTCCTGCGCTTGTTATTATCCTTTGGATGGACAATCGGATTGTAGCCGCTCGGGTTTTTGGTAATGCCCGCGATTACGGCAGACTCAGACAGTGTAAGCTCGGACACATCCTTGCCAAAATACCGCCTGGATGCAGACTGCACGCCGAGCGTATTCTGGCCGAGATTGACCGTATTTAAATAATTTTCCAGAATCCAGTCCTTGGACTCGACCTTTTCCAGCTGCAGGGCAAGATACTGCTCCTGGATTTTGCGCTTGAAACGGTCGGCCTGTGATTTTTCAGCCGTCCAGGTCGTAAATACATTGTTTTTTAACAGCTGCTGCGTGATTGTGCTCGCGCCTTCCGAAAAATGAAACCCGGCCGCAATGCCCTTGATTCCGGCCCGGATAATGCCCTTGATATCAATGCCGTTATGCTCCCGGAACCTGGCATCTTCAATCGCAATAAACGCATTCTGCAAATGTACCGGGATTTCATCCAGCGTCACATAGACCCGGTTTGAGCCGGACGCTACCAGCGTAGCCGTCGTATTTCCCTTTGCATCCAGAATCGTCGAAAGATAGCCGGTCGGCGAAGCATCAATTTCTTCAATGCCCGGCGAGGCTGCCAGAATTCCCTGATACGCCCCATACCCGGCGCTTGCGATGCAGACAGCCGCCGCAAAAACCGCGGCAATCCCAAGCTCGAACAGCAGTGTCGTCAGTTTTCTGCCTATTTTGCCCTTTTTCGATACAACTGCCCTGCGTTTTTTCCGTATTCCTTCCTTTCCGAAATTCATGCAAACCTCCTGTACCCTGCGCACAGTCCGGGCCATGCAGGCACCATCCGCAGCATTCCGGATGTGCAGCATCAGCCCGGCTGTACGGTTTTTGTGTTACCGCACTTTTTCCGATTAATTATCTGTGCCTATTATACCAAAAAACAGGAGCTTTGTAAAACAAAGGTTCTTTCTGATGTTTGGGTAATTCCGTTTATTTCATTTTGCTTTGCCAAGCAAATATAAAGGCTTTCGGCAAATTATGAGAATATACGATACCCAGAGTTCAGAAAGAACCAAAACAAAACGTTCAGTCCTTTTTCGTTCCAATCACTGGAAACAGCCGCTTCTTTCCGCGCTGCACGCGGCTCCACAGCCTGCCCTCCAGCTTTTCCACGCGCTTTTTCAGCTGGTTATTTTCTTCCACAAGCTGCATGCAGCACGCGCCTACAAACCGGATAAGGTCGTCCTGCATATGCGGATTGTCCTTTTCCCATTTCGGAATATCCTTCCAGCTCATGTCAAACAGCTGCTCCCCGTCAAAATACATCTCGGACACCTGCCTGTTTTCATCCTCATACTGCTGCATAAAAGCTTCTGCTTCTTCCTTCGAAAACATCTCGCAGGGATATTCCGCTCCCGAAAGGTCTGCATACGAAAGCAGCGCCTGCCGGAAAAAACTGTGGTAAGCCGGATTCATTTCCGGCATGCCGTTCAGCACGCGCTGGATTTCATGCGTATTGCCCCCGAGCCTTACATTGCGCACGGACTGCTCAATATGATATTCATCTGTCAGCTCCAGGCCGACCGTCTTTAAAAAATCCGAATAAATCGAGCCGCCGCAGAAATACTTCGGTTCAAAGCGCCTGACTGTAATATTTTTCGCACCCCAGAATGCAGCTATTTTTTTCAGGTGCGTTGCATACTTCATTTTATTAATGGATAACAGGTCATTTACATAATCGTTCCACGGCTTTGCCGCCCCATTGCCGATGCCGCTTTTTACCATCTGGTTCCAGCCGGAAATCAGGTACATGTCCTGCCGGCGCAGATAAACAATTACCTTTACCCGAAACCCGGCTTCCTTTGCTTCTGCTTTCAGGGCCCGCCACATGCTGATGCGCTGCTCATAGGTCGCAGACCAGATGCCCTCGTCGGAAAGAATCACATTCGGATATTCCTCAAACAGGCCGCGGATCTGGTCCATTCCTTCCCGGAAATGCCCGCCCGATACGTCCTGTGCATCCGCAACCAGAAAATGGGCGTTCCTGCGTTCTGACACATCCTTATAACGGTATGGAAATAACGGATAACAGTACCCCTGCCTGTTCAGCACTTCCTGGTTATCAATACAAAAGCTCTGTATCGCCGTTGTTCCTGTCTTGGTTGTGCCAATATGCACATATAGTGTTTTTTTCATCCCTTCTCCCTCTCGTTTCCAATCATTTTATCCAGTTTGCTTCCAGCGCCGCCGCAAGCTCTGCCACGCACTCCCCAATGCTCCTGCCGCTCGTATCAATGACGGCCTGTGGCGCGTCCGGAGCCTCATAGGCGCTCGTAATCCCCGTAAACTCTGCAATCTCGCCTTTTCTGGCCGCTTTATACAGCCCTTTGACATCACGCCTTTCGCATTCTTCCAGCGGCGTGCTGACATAGACTTCCACAAAACAGCCCCCGATAATCTCACGCGCCATCTCCCGGTCTTTTCTGTACGGCGAAATAAACGAGGTCAGCACAATCAGCCCCGCGTCGTTCATCAGCTTTGCCACCTGTGCAATGCGCCGGATATTTTCCATGCGGTCCTTTTCGCCAAAGCCGAGGTCGCGGTTTAATCCCATGCGCACGTTGTCCCCGTCTAAAAGCATTGTATGCTTTCCGTGTGCCGCCAGATACTGCTCGAGCGCATTTGCAAGCGTCGACTTTCCCGAACCGGACAGTCCGGTCAGCCAGATTGTTACTGCTTTCTGCCCCAGCTGCTGTTCCCGCCTGTCACGCGTGATTTCCATCTGATGCCATGTAAGATGCTGCGCTGTATGCTGCTTCATTGTGTATTCTTCCTTTCTTTATGCAAACGCCTTCGTTATGCTTCAGCGAAAGATTCCTGCACCACCGGCAGCAGCAGGGTAAACCGGCTGCCTTCCCCGATTCTGCTTTCTGCCAGTATCGTGCCGCCGTGCTTCTGCGCAATTTTCATAGCCAGCGGAAGTCCCAGGCCAAATCCTTCCGAATTCCTGGACTTATCCGTTTTATAAAACCGCTTGAAAATATGCTGCATGTTCTCCTCGCTGATTCCCTCGCCGTGGTCTTTCACCGACACAAACGCCATGCCGTCCCGGATTCCGGTTTCAACCACTGTTATGCTTCCTTCCGCGCTGTATTTAACCGCATTTGTCAGCAGATTCTGGATAGCTATCATCACAAGGCCGATATCTCCTACCGTCCGGGCTTCTGCAAGCTTTAATTCGATTTTTAAACGGTCGCCGGATTTCATCTGCATATCTTCGCAGACGGACTGTACAATCTCCGGCAGGTCCGTATCTTCCTTCTGAATGGACACTCGTCCATGGTCCAGCCTGGACAGCTCTAACAGCCTTGAAATAATAGCGTTCACCTTATAAGACTGGCGTTCGATGACCTCAAAGGCTTCCTGGTAATCCTCCCTGCTGACCGTCTTTCCGTGCGCATACTGGCACTGTGCCGTCATGACCGCAATCGGCGTGCGCAGTTCATGTGCCACATCCGACGTAAACTGCTCCTGCTGGCGGAACGTTTCTTCCAGCCGGTCGAGCATCCGGTTATTCGCCTGTGCCAGCACCGAAAGCTCATAAAGCCTTCCATTATATTCCATCCTCCCGGACATATTCATATGCCTGCCGACTGCTTCCGCTGATTTGCACATATCCTTCAGCGAATCCGATATGCGCCTGGACAGCAGCCAGCCGCCTGCAATCGCGATTAAAAAAATAACAATAATGCAGATATATGCCAGTGTTTCCAGAGTCTGGTAACGGCTGTACGTGTCAGACTTGCGCACAATCGCGCGCAGGCAGATTCGCCAGCCCTTTCCCAGGCGCTTGCGTACATCCCGTACAAAAAAAATTTCCCTGCCTGCCGGTATCTGGCGCAGTTTTTTCTGGTTCAATTTTATATTCCCGGGACATCCCTCCGGATATTTTCCGGACAGTACATTTCCATCATTGTCCAGCACAACAAAATGAATATCTCCTTTTTCATGAACAAAGGAATCCTCATATACAAGCTGTCCGTCTTTTCCCGGCGATATTTTGTTCAGGTTTTCAAACACTTCCCGTTCCAGATTTTTGCGTATATCATATTCTGCCGCCGCATTTGCCAGAATATGCACAAATCCAAACATGACGGATGCCATAACCGCAAACACGGTAATGAGCAGCTGCAGGATATGGTGCCCGATAGACACCTGTTTTATTCTCCCGGCCTTAATACATATCCCACCCCTCTGACAGTCTGAATCATTTTTACTTCATATGGGTCGTCAATTTTTTTACGCAGATAACGGATATAGACATCAATGACATTCGAATAGCTGTCATGGTCCATATCCCAGATATTTGCTTCTATCTGCTCCCTTGATACGACAATATTCTGATTGCGTATCAAATAAAGCAGCACGGAAAACTCCTTCGGCGAAAGGCTGATGATATCCCCGCCGCGCCTGACCACATGCTCATTGCAGTCTACCGAAAGCTCCCCGCACCGGTAAATATTTTCACGCACGCCCGCTTTTTTGCGCGTCATCGCCCGCACCCTGGCTGAAAGCTCCTGAAACGCAAACGGCTTGACCATATAGTCATCCGCACCGATATCCAGCCCTTCCACAATATCGTCAATATGGCTGCGGGCTGATAAAAATAACACCGGTGTCTGGATTCCCTTGCTGCGGGCCTTTTTCAAAACCTCAAACCCGTTCATTATCGGAAGCATGACATCCAGAATCGCCCCGTCGTATTCTTCCATCGTCAGAAAATCATAGGCGCTTTCCCCGTCATAACACACATCCACCAGATATCCTTCCGATTCCAGTTCCTTTTTAATAATGCGGTTCATATCCTTTTCATCTTCAACTACCAGTATTTTCATACACCATATTTCCTCTGCACGTTTCTGTTCCCCGCAGCCATCTGGCCCCTTTTATCCGCAGCCGCCCAGTTTCCGGCTTCTTTCCTGCAGACACCCGGGCCCGTCTGCTTTTATGCGGCCGCCTGGCTTTCGTCTTCCAGAAACAGCCTGCGGCAGCCGCTTAAAAAGCCCGGCGTTATCCTGCGCAGCCATGCAGCTGTCAGGTAAATCACAGCTGTCGTAACTGCCGCTGCCGCCACATATTTCGGATAAAGCTGTGCATACGTCTGTCCGCGGTATATCCGGGGCAGCGCATGGCTCCAGTAATTATGCGACAGATAGACCGGGAAACTGATTTTTCCAAGAAAGTATACCAGCGGTTTATTAAAAACGGATGAAAGCAGGCTCTGCCCGCTGAACGTCACGACGACCCCTATGGCAAACAGCAGCAGCATGACAAAGTCCATCTGGGAGCCCTTGTGTTCATAGGACCATGCAATCACGCCCAGATAGCAGAAAAGCTCCAGCATCGTCAAAAGCAGCCGCGCCAGCCTTGTATACGGCAGATTCTTTATCTTCTGGCAGATGCCCCAGCAGATAACGCCCATGCACAGCTCCCCGACTGCCCGCAGCCAGCCCTTATAGCACAGCCCCAGCCAGTCCGTCGGCCCGCGCAGGTCCCCGACATTTTTTGAAAGGTACCCAAGCGCCGCAATGGCAAGCACCGGCGCCCATACATTGACAAAAACATCCCTGTTTTTTAAAAACAGCGGAATCAGCACGAGCATTGCCAGAAGCATCGCCGAAATATACCACGCTGCCGGATTCGCCTTAAAACCTTCCAGCCCCGATTCCCGCAAAAAAAACATGTCCCATACGCCCGTCATCAGATCTTTTGCCAGGGACGCCGGCGTCACATTTTTGCGTGCGATATGCTGCACCACAAATCCGATGCCCCATGCGATAAAAATCTCCGGGCACAGCCCTTTTATTTTGTGCAGCATAAACCTGCGGCTGTCACGCCCCACGACAATTTCGTCTTCGTGATAACGTGAAACAGACGCAGCCATCAGAAAGCCTGATACAAGAAAAAAGAATTCCACCGCAATCGCCGCGCCCACAAACGGAGTCGTTTTTACCTCGGTCATATTGGAAGAATGAAACTGCACGACCATAATGGAAAAAACAAACTTCCAGAAATCAATCGCGCCGTTACGGGGTTTTGCCTGCCTGTCTGTCATAAATCTGTTCTCCTTATGTGTATAGTATGGGGGCATTATAGCAAATATATGCCAATTCCGCAATGATTCTTTGATTTTCTGCTTGCTTTCTTTCCCGTCATCATGTATAATAAATTCAATTTTACTTGTAACTGCTTACAAAGTATATGCTGCAAGGCTTGTGCAGATTTCCCATTCTGCACAGACATCCGGCAATAATTTTGTGCAGCCATACAAAGCTGCTCTCCCGGCTTTTCTTCCGCACAGGTGATAATTATGGCAATAACGATTTATGATATCTCACAAAAAGCAGGCGTATCGATTGCCACCGTCTCCCGTGTAATCAATGGAAGCGGAAATGTCAGGCCTTCCACAAAGAAAAAGGTTTTGGATATTATCCGCCAGTATGACTATACGCCAAATGCATTTGCACGCGGCATGGGATTAAATTCGATTAAGACCGTCGGCATCCTGTGTGCAGATTCTTCCGACCTGTACCAGGCAAAAGCCGTATACTTATTAGAACAGGAACTGCAGGCAAACGGTTACGAAGCGCTTTTATGCTGTACTGGATATAATCTGGATATGCGCAAAAAATACTTAAGCCTGATTCTTTCCAAAAAAGTAGACAGCATTATTCTGGCAGGCTCTCATTTTGTTGCTCCCATAGAAGCAGACAACGCCTGTATTGCCGAAGCAGCAGAGGAAGTGCCGGTTCTGCTTTTAAATGCAGCATACGACCACCCGAACGTCTACAGCACGCTCTGTGACGACCATACAGCCATGTATGAAGCAGCAGCCGCGATGCTGCGTTCCGGAATCCATGATATTTTGTACCTGTATAATACATGCTCCTACAGCGGCATGCGCAAGCGCAAAGGCATCGAAGACGCCCTCCGGGAAAAAAGCGCAGCAGACCTGGAAGCACACCTTTGCTTTTACAGCGGGCCGCGCGACGAACCTGCAGAAATTGCAGATTTTTTAGAACGGACTGCCGACAGCGGCACGTTATTTGGCGGCGTGATTGCTTCGGATGACTCGCTTGCCGTTGGCGCCATTAAATATGCCCAGCGCCGCGGACTGCGCATTCCGCAGGATTTTTCCGTTATCGGCTGCAACAATCCCTTTCTGGCCGCCTGCTGCACGCCGGAGCTGACCTCGGTGGACACCCGGCTGGAAACCCTGGTCCGCCAGCTCGTGCATACAATGCTGCATGTGCTCGCAGGAGAAAGCATGCCGAAAAAATCCATTTTTTCCGGCAGCCTGGTCAGGCGCGAAACGACACGGTTTTAGCAAGCTATTATATAATCAAATAAAGAAAGAGGGAAAATCATGAAACAATTTATGGACAAAAACTTCCTGCTCTCCACAGACACCGCACAGAAGCTCTATTTCGACAATGCGGCCGGCACGCCGGTTCTGGATTACCACTGCCATATCAATCCGCAGGAAATTTACGAAGACCGCCAGTTTGAAAACATCACCCAGGTATGGCTTGGCGGCGACCACTACAAATGGCGCTTTATGCGCTCCTGCGGCGTGGAAGAACGCTATATTACCGGAGACGCGCCGGACAAAGAGAAATTTTTAAAGTGGGCGGAATGCATCGGCAAGGCGATTGGCAATCCGCTGTTTCACTGGTCTCATCTGGAATTGCAGAAATATTTCGGCTATCACGGTGTCTTAAATAAAAAGACCGGCGAAGAAGTATGGAATCTGTGCAATCAGAAGCTGGCCGAGCCTTCCATGTCCGTGCGCAGCCTGATTAAACAGTCCAATGTTACATTAATCTGCACGACAGACGACCCTGTGGATTCTCTGGAATGGCACAAAAAAATTGCGGAAGATGCTTCCTTTGACGTACAGGTGCTTCCGGCATGGCGTCCGGATAAGGCCATGAACATTGAAAAGCCTGCATTTACCGAATACATCGCATCCTTATCCGATGCCAGCGGCATTGCAGTCCATACCTTTGCCGATTTAAAGAAAGCTCTGTCAGTCCGCATGGATTTCTTTGCTTCCATGGGCTGCTCCGTATCTGACCACGGGCTGGAATATGTCATGTATACACCTGCCAGTGACGAAGAAATCGAGTCCGCCTTTGCAAAACGCCTTGCAGGAAACAGCCTTTCCAGGGAAGAAGAATTAAAATACAAGACTGCATTTATGATTTTCTGCGGCCGGGAATACACAAAACGCGGCTGGGTTATGCAGCTCCATTATGGCTGCAAGCGCGACAACAATACGGCAATGTACGACCGCCTCGGCCCGGACACCGGCTTTGACTGCATCAATAATTACGCGCCGTCTTCTGAAATTGCAGATTTCTTAAACGCACTGATTCAGACCGGCGGGCTTCCAAAAACAATTATATACAGCCTGAACCCGAACGATAACCAGGCTATCGGCACAATTCTTGGATGCTTCCAGGATTCCACAGCCGTTGCCAAAATCCAGCAGGGCTCCGCATGGTGGTTCAATGACCATAAGACAGGCATGCAGGACCAGATGATTTCCCTTGCAAACCTCGGCAATCTGTCCGGCTTTGTAGGAATGCTGACGGATTCCAGAAGCTTCCTGTCTTACACAAGACATGATTATTTCCGCCGGATTTTATGCGACCTGCTTGGCACATGGGTAGAAAACGGGGAATACCCGGCTGACTACGATACGCTCGCAGAAATCGTAAAAGGCATATGCTATAACAACGCTGTCAGATATTTCGGTTTTAACCTGAAGCCACAGGCATAATGGCCGTACATTTTTTGACGCGTTTTCTATAAAACTCCTAAATATTTTAAATCCCTCTGGCAGCGGACTACAGCCAAGACGCTGCCAGGCGCAGGGATTTCTTATCCTGCAGCAGCCCTGCTTTCTTTATTTTATTTCCCGCCAGCTTTTGCCAATACACAATTAATATTCTTTAAAATAAATAAAAGGCACCCGGCCTGAAACCAGACCGAATGCCCCCTCTACAAACTGCTGCCAACAGCTGTAAAGCATTGTTTATATGCAGACGTTACTGTGCCCCTGCATTTTTACGTGCTTCCTGGCACAGCTGTGTAATTTTATCAAAATTGCCTTCTGTAATATCGCTCTTTTTGCATACCCAGCTGCCGCCTACTGCAAAAATTGCCGGCGAAGCCACAAATTCCGCGATATTTTCTGTATTTACCCCGCCTGTCGGGATAAACTGGATATCTGTAAATGGAGCTGCAAGATTCGTAATCGCCTTTAAGCCGCCATAAATATTTGCCGGGAAGAATTTCACTACCCTCAGCCCAAGCTTGCGTGCTGCCATAATTTCTGTCGGCGTTACACAGCCAGGTGTTACATTGATATCATTTTCCAGGCACCATTTTACCGTTTCTTCATCAAAGCCAGGCGAAACGATAAATTTTGCCCCTGCCTGCACAGCTTCCTTTGCCTGGTCGATATTCAGCACCGTACCGACGCCGACTACCATATCCGGGCATTCCTTTGCCACATTGCGGATGCTGTCAAGCGCTGCTGCTGTACGCAGCGTGATTTCCATGACATTAATGCCGCCTGCCAGCAGTGCTTTTGCAGTCGGAACTGCGTCCTTTGCATCTTCGATTACAACTACCGGAACAACAACTGACTGCTTCATGCTGTCCATTACACTCATGTTAAAATAACCTCCTGTTTCTATGCTTTATGAATATTCCAGAAATTTATCTCTGTACCCTGGCGCCTGCTCCGCCCATAATGGCTTCTACTTCCTTTTTGCTTGCCATTGTCGTATCACCAGGCGTTGTCATGGCCAGTGCACCGTGTGCAGCACCGTAATTAACGGCCAGCTCTGCGTCTTCGGCTGTCATCAGCCCGTAAATAAGCCCGGAAGCAAACGAATCGCCGCCGCCGACACGGTCCATAATTTCAAGGCCGTTATAATCCTTCGCCTTATAAATCTCACCGTCTGCCCAGCAGATTGCACTCCAGTCATTGACTGTAGCTGTCTTTACCTGGCGCAGCGTTGTTGCAACCGCCTTAAAGTTCGGGTATGTTTTTGCGGCTTCGTTAATCATCTTTTTATAGCCATCTAAATTCAGTGTTTTCAGGTTTTCATCATTGCCTTCAATTTCAAATCCAAGACATGCGGTAAAATCTTCTTCATTGCCTATCATGACATCTACATACTGCGCAATTTCCTTATTGACTTCCTGTGCCTTCTTCTGCCCGCCGATGGCACTCCACATAGACGGACGGTAATTCAGGTCATAGGACACAATCGTGCCGTATTTCTTCGCTGTCTTGATTGCTGCCAGCACGGTTTCACAGGACTGCTCGGACAAAGCAGCGTAAATCCCGCCTGTATGAAGCCAGCGTACCCCGAGCTCGCCAAAAATATGCTCGAAATCAAAATCCTGCGGTGTCGCTTTTGCGATAGCTGTATTTGCACGGTCAGAACAGCCAACTGCCCCGCGGATGCCAAATCCGCGTTCTGTAAAGTTAATGCCGTTGCGGCAGATGCGTCCGATACCGTCTGTCTTCATCCACTTAATCAGGGAAGTATCTACTCCGCCCTGGTTAATGAAATCTTCCATCAGCATGCCTACTTCATTGTCTGCAAAAGCAGTGATGACTGCTGTATTCAGCTTAAAACATTTTTTCAGGCCACGGATAACATTGTATTCCCCGCCGCCTTCCCACGCACGGAAAGACCTGGCTGTCCGGATTCGCCCCTCTCCCGGATCCAGCCGTAACATAACCTCCCCCAGTGATGCTGCATCAAACCTGCATTCACTCTGCGGTTTCAAATTCAAATTCACGTAAATTCCCTCCTGTTCTGCGGACTCTCCTTATCCGCTGTTTTTTCTGCAGCAGCAGGATTTCCAAGACTGCCCGTTTTCATTTTCCGCAGCTATAGGATTCCCCAGACTGCCTGTTTCTATTATAAAATGCCTTGGCCAGAATCTCAATCCTTTTTTGGAAAATTTTCCAAAAAATTTATTTTTTACAGAATTGTCTGGATAAAACAGGGAGAAGAACAGGATTGCGGATTCCCGCATGCAAAATGAATGGGACTGTTCAGCTGGTTTTCACTGGTTTTCCATACTGCCGCTTCAAAATACTGATTCGAAAACTTTCCGAATATGCTTTAATATTCCATATCTACTTCAGCAAACAGTTCATCAAAAGTAATTTTCAGATTCTGAAAATGAACAATTTTTAATTCATCTTTGTTATTTTCTGTAATCGTTTCCCATAAATAATACTGCGGCTGTCCATTTTCATCATAATCCAGATTGTATATTTCTACTTGCTTTTTGTGCCAGTCTACAATCCAATATTCATCAATTTCCTGTTGTCTGTACAATTCTTTCTTTTCTCCACGATCGTACTTTTCCGTAGAATCTGACAATACTTCCATGACAAACCTGGGCGCATCAAGAAACGTGCTGCCACGTCTGGACTTTATCCGGCAATTTATAGAAGCATCTGGTATAACTATTTTATCTTCCCCCTCATCCGTTTTAAATCTATATTGGATATTATCGGAGAATACATAACATGTACTATTCATTAATTGTTTTCTCACAGCAGCAACAAAATTCACAATAATTGTTGAATGTTCCGGCCTGGCCCCCGCCATATCTGTTATTTGCAAATTTAAGTCCATATATTTCCATACCCCGCTTTCATCTTAATAAGTATAGTATACCAGACACGGCGAAAAATTGTAATACTCTATTATATCATTATAACTGGTAAAATAATAAAAAGCGTATAACCAAATGCAGGCCGCCAATAAAACCCTGACGGGCCTATTCCTGTTTTTCCCTTATAACGAAACCGCAGCCCTTCTCTTTCAATTCCACAATACACAATATTTTTCTTAAACAAAATAAATAAAACATGCTATCATAAGCCGGTGATTTTAGCGGAAGGAGGATTGAATGGCGAAGCAGAAGTATTGCAAAAGTATTTGAAGTTACGATTGAAGATTTATTTGACTCTAAGGAGGAACATGAAATGGCTGAATCGCTTATTTGACAGCAGAATTAAAGAAGAAATTGTCTTTCTTCCCATCCAGGTTATCTTGTTTGCAGGTTTTTTTCCGAAGAAGGAAATTGCATTGAGAATCCCTTATGATACACTCCAGCCTGTAAAAATTACCGAGGCCGGCAAATTAAATTATGAAGTCACCCTTACAACAGATACGGACACCATACGCCTCTCGGTGCAGAACAAAGAATGGAGTGAATTTCGTTCCGCTGGAACAGCTGCAGCCGGAAATAGTTTTCTGAATGTTGGAGTATTTCCCGCAGCTACTGAGAGCTGGAAGTCGATAAACTGGCACAGGCAAAACTTAGACAACACGTTTTCTCTGCTGCAGAATTTACCACAATATGAAGTATCTTGGCAAAACCAGACAGGTAATCAAGAGGGGCTGCCGCATGAAGCAAAATATATACAAGATACAGTTAAGAAAAATCTGCCACCGCACAGCTGCCGGAAGATGCCTGCACTGCCCCGTAAGTGACTGTGAAAGAATATTAGAAGCCCTTAACATTCTGCACACAGACAGGGCGCGAAGCGCAAAGGCGGGTTTTAGCCGAAGGCGAACAAACCGCCTGCCCGTCCGGCTGCAAAAGCAGCGGCGCAGAATGTTTAGGGCTTCTTATATTCTGTAACCGGAACATACGGGGCAGTGCAGGCATCTTCCGGCAGCGTCCGGGCGGCCATCCCCCTTCCGCCGCCATTCCACTCCCGGGCAGCCATCCCCCTTCCGCCGCCAGTCCACTCCCGGGCGGCCATCCTCACTCCAAATCCAGTTCCGGTGCCACATCAAACTTATCCGGCAAATACCTCCCATTCTTCTTCCTCTGCCTGACGCATTCGGTCAGAAGATACTCAATCTGCCCGTTTACAGACCGGAAATCATCCTCTGCCCAGGCTGCAATTGCATCATACAGCTGTTTGGACAGCCGCAGAGGCACCTGTTTTTTTGTATTATCCGCCATAGCCGCCTCAATACAGGCTTCCCGAATTAATGACCGGCTGTGCGTCATGGTTTCCGCACAGGACAACCAGCAGATTCGAAACCATTGCAGCCTTGCGTTCCTCATCCAGTGTCACAAGCTGGCTTTCGTTTAAATGCTCGAGTGCCATTTCCACCATGCCGACCGCGCCATCTACAATCATCTTCCTGGCATCGATAATGGCCGATGCCTGCTGGCGCTGGAGCATGACTGCTGCAATTTCAGGCGCATACGCCAGATGCGTGATGCGTGCTTCCAAAACCTCTATCCCGGCTTCTTCCACGCGTTCCTGTATTTCCGCACGGATTCTGGCTGCCACCGTTTCGCTCGAACCGCGCAGGCTTCCTTCGTCCGCCACGCCATCGCCCGTAGTGTCTACATTTGGCGAAATATCATATGGATAAAGCCTTACAATATTGCGCAGCGCGCTGTCACACTGCAGGGACAGGAATTCTTTGTAATTGTCCACGTTAAATACCGCTTTTGCCGTGTCACGGATTTTCCATGTCACCGCAATGCCGATTTCAACCGGATTGCCAAGGCAGTCATTGATTTTCTGGCGGTTATTATCCAGCGTCATGACCTTGAGGGAAATCTTTTTTGATAAGTCTTCCACAGAAACCGGTGATGCTGCCTGAATCGCGGACTTGCTGCTGACATCCCCGCTCTGCCTTAATTTTGTTTTCGCCGCCGGATTTACGGCAGAACAGAACGGATTCACAAAATAAAAGCCCGGCTCACGCAGTGTTCCGACATATTTTCCAAACAGTGTCAGCACAAGTGCTTCCTGCGGCCTTAACACTTTCAGTCCAGGCCAGATTATCCACGCGGTGCTGAGTACAAAAATGCTGATGCCAAGCAGCAGCGGCTGTCCGTCCGAAGCACCCAGAACCGTTCCTGCAACTGCTGCCACGTAAAGCAGAATGCTTAACAGCAGCACTGCCATTCCGTTTTTCCGTATACTGAGATTTTTTTCTTTCATGTATATCACTCCTCTTTCTTTTTGATATCATTATGATATCACATAAATTTCATCTTTGCAAGCACATTTTTTCGATACAAAAACGTTGAAATTTCTCCCCGGATAGCATAAAATGAAAACAGCACGAAAGCATATCCATGGACATATTTACATCATGAACATATCTGCATATAAGGAGGTTTTTACATGCAGCACACAAACCCATTACTCTGTAACACCGACACCGGCAATAAATTTATTACCATCGGAGAAATCATGCTCCGCCTGACACCTCCGAATTACGAGAAAATCCGCATGACGACAAGCTTTGAGGCCAGCTACGGGGGCAGCGAGGCAAATATCGCGCTGGCACTGGCAAATCTCGGCGTTGACAGCACGTTTTTCAGTGTCGTGCCAAACAACAGCCTGGGCAAAAGCGCTATCCGCATGCTGCGCAGCAACGATGTCCACTGCACGCCGGTCATTTTAAGCACGCCGGAACAGACCCCGACGCACCGCCTTGGCAGCTACTATCTGGAAACCGGCTACGGCATCCGCGCCAGCAAAGTCATTTATGACCGCAAAAACAGCGCCATTACCGAATTTGATTTCAGCGGCGTGGACCTGCATCAGCTGTTAGACGGCTTTACCTGGCTCCATCTAAGCGGCATCACGCCAGCCCTTGCGCCAAACTGCAAAAAGCTGACGATTGACTGCTTAAAGGCTGCAAAAGAAAAAGGCATTACCGTCAGTTTCGACGGCAATTTCCGCAGCAAGCTGTGGACATGGGAAGAAGCAAGGGATTTCTGTACCGAATGCCTGCCATATGTGGACGTGCTGCTCGGAATCGAGCCGTACCATCTGTGGAAAGACGAAAACGACCACAGCAGGGGAGATGTGAAAGACGGCGTGCCGCTGCAGCCAAGCTACGAACAGCAGGACGAGATTTTCCAGGCATTTGTTGCAAAATACCCGAACCTGAAATGCATTGCAAGACATGTGCGGTTTGCCCACAGCGGCAGCGAAAACAGCCTGAAAGCTTTCATCTGGTATCAGGACCATACGTTTGAAAGCAAGCTGTTTACATTTAATATTTTAGACCGTGTCGGCGGCGGGGACGCATTTGCCAGCGGGCTGATTTATGCAATGATGCACGGCTACAAGCCAATGGACATGGCGAACTTTGCCGTTGCCAGCAGCGCCATCAAGCACACCATCCGCGGCGATGCCAACATTACCGACGATGTGGAAAGCATCCGCAACCTGATGAATATGAATTACGATATCAAACGTTAAATCATGCCTGAAATGCTTTCCACAAAGCAGTGAATACAGATTTCGGAAATGTTTTTCATATGTTCTAAAGAGCAGAATATAAAAGGAGCTGCCGCATCCAAAAAACCTCTTTTATCAGGCCGGCACCCCGTTCTGGTTTTTCCGGAATATATAATAAGAAAACGCGGCAGCCGCAAACTCCGTAAAGCAAAACGCGGCCCAGACGCCATCGGCTCCCGCCATGCGGCTGAACAGAAAGGCTGCCGGTATAATGAAAACCACATACCGCGCCAGCGAAATATACAAAGACGGTGTTCCTTTTCCAAGCCCTTCGAGCACGCCGGAGCAGGTGACCGACACCGCCGATATGATAAATCCAAGGCTGATAATATGCAGCGCACGCACGCCCATTGCAATGGTCTCCTGCGCCGATGTAAACAGCCCTATCAGCTGTCCCGGCAGCAGCCACGACAGCAGCGTGCCCACAGCCATGACAGCCGCTGACAGCTGCAGCGCCGTCCGGCTGATTTGTGCAACCCGTCCATGCTCCCCGGCTCCGTAATTATATCCGACCAGTGGCCGGATGCCCTGGATAATGCCGTTTGCGGTCAGGTAAATAAACGTCTGCAGTTTATAATAAACGCCGAGCACCAGCACATATTTATCCGAAAACCCGGCCAGAATCCCGTTCAGGGCCGAAATCATAACCGAAGGCAGCGCCATGTTCAGCGCGGCCGGAATCCCGACTCCGTAAATCTTAGACAATACTTCCCTGTCAGCCCCCAGATATTCCCGGCTGATTTTTACCGGAATCGGCCGCAGCCTGTAAAAGACCAGGTATGCCCCAAGCGAAATGCACTGTCCGATTCCGGTTGCATATGCCGCCCCGGCCGCTCCCATTGCCGGAAAAATCCCGATTCCGAAAATCATCAGCGGGTCAAGCACAATATTTGCCACAAATCCGCACATCATGCATATCATAGAAACCTTCATGCAGCCCACGGCCTGGAAAAGCTTTTCAAAAGCCAGGCCCAGCGCAATGGCAGGAGCAAACAGAAATGCCCGCCGCGAATACGCCAGCGCCATTTCCGTAACCGCTTCCCCCGGCGCAAACATCCTTAAAAACAGCGGCATTCCCGCAATGCAGGCAGCCGCCAGCACAATTCCATGCAGGAAATTAAACAGCGTCCCCTGCGTGGCCGTCCGGCAGGCCTTTTCCTGCGCACCCGCGCCCAGATAAAAAGCTGCCATTGCATTCATGCCTATCCCAAATCCAATGACCACCGCATTGATAAAATTCTGCACCGGAAATACCAGCGCCAGCGCGGTCATCGCATCCTCACTGTATTTTGCCACAAAATAGCTGTCCACAATATTGTAAAGAGAATTCACCGCCATGGAAATAACCATCGGCAGCGACATGGACAGCACAAGCGGCAGTACTTTTTGTTCTTTCATAAATGACTGTTCCATACGATTCCACGTCCTTTCTGAAAATTTAAAAACAAATGCAAACAGATAACAAAAAAACCACACAGCAGGCTTCCCGGCAGGAATCCATTACTGATACCTCAGTAAAGCATCCATGCCAAAAGCTGCTGTGTGGCGAAAAAAGACGAATCTGAAAAATCCACACCCATCCGGGTTTTATGCAGATATGCAAAGCACATCCTTCCATATTCTGTTATCAGTCCTCTGCTACTTTATCAGAAAAACGCCCGTTTGTAAAGCATAAATTTTCTGCCGTCACACCGAACAGTCAATGCTCATGCCCTCTGCCATCACCGGCATCTGTGCCGTTTCCACCGGCATATCCAGCCCGGAAAGCTCCAAAGACACGCCTGCCGGCTCATATCCCGCGCTGCTGCCCGAAGAAGGCACGCTCCCGCTCCCGGAGCTGCTGCCCGAAGAAAGCGCCTGGCGCTCCCGTTCCAGCTTGTTGAACATCGCCCTTAAATATTTCATGTCCGCATCCGCAATTTCCCGCATCTCGTCCGAGCGGTGTTTCTTTTTCAGCTGCTCCAGGTCTTCCGGCGACATATCATATACAGCGCCCGCAAATTCGTCTGCCAGTTCTTCCAGGCTCGTCTCCTGCGCCAGCTCCTGCATGGTTTCCCGCATCAGCTGCTCATATTCTTCCATCAGCCTTTGCAGTTCTTCTTCACTGATTACCGCTTCCTGTTCTTCTGCGTCCTGTTCTTCCACCTTTTCCATCAGGTCTTCCTGTTCCAGTTCATCCGAAGACCCCTGCTTTTCGATTTCTTCTTCCTGCTTCAAATGCCTGGCGCGTTTTTTTGCTACGCGCTCCATTTTCTTCGCATGGGTAATCGCCAGTTCCAGCTCCTGGTCGTCATATTCCCCGCCCTTTACCTTGCGCAGCAGCGTCGCAATCATGCTGCGCGCCTTCGTAACGGCCTTGTTTGCCGCACCGGATGTTTTGGAAAGCAGGATCTGTGCGGAAACCGCTTTAAAATTATATGGAAGCTTCTTTTTCTTTTTTGCCTGAGAAGGCTTGGAACGGCTTATCGTTCCGGCAACAGACCCGTCCCGGTTTTTTATCTGTATCACTTCTCTGTTCCTGTCTGTGCTTATACTTCCTGCCAGCATGCCCATAACATTATCCTCCCTGACCAGCTTCTGTACAAAACCCATATTTTTACAGCACACGGAACTGCCTTATGGGTTCTGCCGGTAAATCCTTTTACCGTTTATGTTTGTTATCTTTTATTTATATCGGCATAATCTGGAAATTCCTTACCTTTGTCAAATCGGAATCAGTATTTTCAGCCCAAACCAGCTGTCCTTTAAGCTGATATCCACCTCCCCGCCATATTTGCGCACAGTATGCCGGACGCTTTTAAGCCCGTACCCATGCTGTTCCCGGTCTGCCTTCGTCGTCACCGGAAGCTCCTTTTTAAATTCCAGCACCCCTTCGCAGTAATTTTCCACCCGGATAATCAGAAAATTCTTCTGCGAAAAGACGGACACATGTATCATGCGCTTTTCCCGGTCTGCCAGCTTCATTTCATATTCAATAGCATTATCCAGCGCGTTGCCGAAAATCGAGCAGATATCCATGACATCCATAAAATCCAGCAGCGCCCCGTCTGCGACTATCGTAAGTGAAATGCCGTTTTTCATGCAGCAGATGCTTTTGCTCGTCAGCAGCGTGTCCAGCACCGAATTGCCCGTATGCTGCTGCGTCTCATAGCTTTTGATTTCTTCTTCCATGCGGTCTAAATATTCGCCGCGCTTCTGCGCGTCTTCTTCCGCGCGCAGCGCAAGAATATGGTGCTTTAAATCATGGTACTTATAGTGAATCAGATCCAGCGTTTCCTGCGACTGCTGGTACTGCGCATACTGGCTGTGCAGAATCATTTCCATATGCTCCAGCTCATGCTGCGAGCGCATATACAGCCGCTGGATATGGTATGCATAAAAAACCGCCAGCCCGCCCAGGTCGACAAGCGTGCGCACATTAAAAATATCCGCTGCATACCGCCCGCCAAACGGCGTATTGGAATAGACAAACCCCAGGTTGCTGCACAAAAATACAGATATGCCGATAACAGCTGCCAATAGGACTTCCCGTTTTGTAATATCCATTTCATGCCCCCTGGCCTCTCTGTTTCTGCCAAGGCGCAGCAGCACGGCGTAAACAATGCCGTAAATGACAGCCAGAATCACGGCTGCCAGCCATGCTCTGTCAAATCCGATATCATAATAACAGTAGCAGTGAATCTGCCATTCCAGGGATGCCGCAAATTCTGCCATGACAAAAGCCCGGATGCAGGAATACGCTGCATCCAGGGCCGTAATATCCGAACACACATAAATCAGCAGATACATAAACAGCACCGCAACTGCCATAAACAGAAACCACAAAAACCCGCTCTTTCCCTTTGTAAGTACCATAAAAAGTGCATGCACCGGCAGTGACAGCGCCAGAACGGCACAGGTCCTGCCCCTGCCGGCCCGCGGCTTTAATTCCAGAATACAGACAATACAGGCAATCCACTCTGCCAGGGCTGTATAAACCCTTGGTATATCCGGCAGTGTCTGCCCAATGTCCCATCCGGCCATTCCCTTCACTCCTTTCCATTTCTATTCTGCTTCGCTCCAGTATTTTGTCAGCTCCTGCATAAACGCATTCATTCTCGGGCGGCTGATCAGCAGCCTTTCCCCTTTTACAAGCGCGCATTTCTCCCGTACTCCCTCTACATGCGCAAGATTAATCAGATACCCCTTGTTGCCTCTTGAAAAATTCATGCCGCGCAGGGATTCCTCTGCCTGCTTCATCGTCCCGCTGGACACAAACACGCCCTCTTTTGTATGGTATACCAGATTGTGCGCCTGGCTTTCCACATAATATACATCGGAAACATCCAGCCTCTGCACCCCTCCTCCTTTAATCTGGATGACTACAGGGGTCTGCGTCTTCTTTTTCAGCCTTGCAACTGCCCGCCCCAGCTTCTGCGTAAATGCAAAATAAGCCACCGGCTTTAAAATATAATCCAGCGCGCCGACCTCATAACCGCGGATTGCATACTGCGGCATATTCGTAATAAAAATAATAATCACTTCCGAATCCATCCTGCGGATTTCCTCGGCAGCTGTCATTCCGTCGACAAACCGCATCTGGATATCCATCAGGATAATGTCGTGCTGCGCTTTATAATCGGCCGTTACCGCATCCCCGTCCCGGTAAACCTTTATATCAAAATCTTCGCCCGACTGCTTCTGATAATCGGTCAGATACTGCTGCAGCTGGCTGATATACAGCTCGTCGTCTTCCACAATGGCAATCCTTACCATAAGAAATCCTCCATAAAATCCCCCCATTCCTGCACGCCTTCTGTTTCCCATTAAATATAATGCAGTCTCTTAAAAATGTCAATGCAGTTGTGGGCGGCTGCACAATTCAGGCACATGCTTGCGCAATACGCATACATTTCCTATCTCAAATCACAATGCATTCCAGAAAATGAATTTTGAAATATAGCAATCCTAACAAATTGTATGCCGGATTTTTATGAAAAATATACAATTCCAATACAATTTGTGCACGTTTCCTGCAATTTATGCAAAAAACAGCACAACGATGCGTTTCCTATTATAATATTTTCAACGGGCATGCCCAAAAGGAAGGATAAAGGAGGATTTTGAAAATGATTCAATTTTTAGGCAGCATCCTGGGACCTCTCTTTGCTGGCTTCGGCGTCAGTGAAGCAGATTTCCAAATGTACCTTACGCAGCTGAGCGGCTATGTATATGGCATCCTGGCTGCACTGATTGTCATGATTGCCGTGCTGATACTCGCGGTAAAGGTCCCGAAAGGACTCAAACACATCGTGCGCTGGCAGGCAGTGCTTGCATTTGTCGCAATTGTTACCGTGCTCGCAAACGTCATCTGCTACGGCCCGATGTACAGCAATGTCTCTGGATTCTTAAATGCATCCAAGGCAGACCTGACAGCCGACACCGTTGCACAGAGCAAGGAAACGGTAAAAAAGATTGGCGAGGAAGGCCTTGTTCTCGTAAAAAATGAAGGCCTGCTCCCGCTGGCAGCAGAGACCAAAAAGCTGAACGTCTTTGGATGGGGCTCCATCAGCCCGATATTCGGCGGCGTAGGCTCTGGTTCTTCCGATTCTTCATCCGCTGTCGGCATTCTTCAGTCTTTCAAAGATGCCGGATATGAGACGAACCAGTCGCTGACCGATATGTATACCGAATACCGCGCAGAACGTCCGGCTATGAGCATGTATGAGCAGGACTGGACACTGCCGGAACCAACCGCAGACGCTTATACCGACACCGTAATGAGTGATGCAAAATCGTTTTCTGATACAGCAGTCATCGTAATCGGACGCTCCGGCGGTGAAAACGCTGACCTGCCAACCGATATGAATGCTGTTATCAAAGGCACCTATAACCTTGCATCCGAAGTTGCAAGCCTTCCGGAAAACTTTGCTTACATGAACGGCTCTTATACCAACAACGGCTCCTATGACGATTTCGAAGAAGGCGAATCTTACCTGGAGCTTTCCCGGACAGAAGAAGACCTGGTCGAAAAAGTCTGCTCCGAATTTGACAAGGTTGTTGTAGTCATCAATGCAAATAATGCAATGGAATTAAGCTGGGTCAATGATTACAGCCAGATTGGCGCTGTGATTCTTGCACCTGCTACCGGCAGTACCGGATTTGCTGCACTTGGCGAAATCATCAGCGGCGCTGTCAATCCATCCGGAAGAACGGTTGATACATATGTGCGCGACCTTATGAACACACCATCCATCCACAATATTGGCAACCATTCTTATTCCAATATCAAGGATTTAAATGACCAGATTGCAGCAGCAGACCCTTCTGCAGTCGGCAACGTTTCTTTTGTAAACTATAACGAAGGCATTTATGTCGGCTACAAATTCTACGAAACCGCAGCCGAAGAAGGGCTGATTGATTATGATGAGCATGTCATGTACCCGTTTGGCTATGGATTAAGCTATACGACCTTCGATAAAACACTGGAAAATTTTAAAGATAACGGAAATTCCGTATCATTTGATGTCAAAGTGACAAATACTGGTGATACAGCAGGCAAGGAAGTAGTTGAAATCTATTTCACACCGCCTTATAATAACGGTGGCATTGAAAAAGCTTCCGTCAACCTGATTGATTTTGGAAAAACCCAGACTTTAGACCCTGGTGCATCCGAAACAATTTCGTTTGATATCGCAAAAGAAGATATGGCATCCTATGATTCCGAAGGCATCAAGGTATCTGGTGGCGGCTATATCCTGGAAGCTGGCGAGTACACCATTTCGGTACGCTCCGATTCCCATACCGTTGCGGCAGAATCATCGTTTACGGTAGACAGTGATATTGATTACAGCCAGAACAAGCGCGAAAGCGACGCCGTGGCAGCAGTCAACCAGTTTCAGGATTATTCACGCGGGGATTTTGTACAGCTCTCCCGTGCAGATTCTTTCAAAAACTACGAAGAAGCATGCGCAGCGCCTGCATCCGGCCAGTACGAAATGTCCAGTGAGGTTCGTGCCCGCGTAGAAGAAAATGCATTCGGAACCTATGACGGCACCAGATACAACAATGATTCTGATACCATGCCGACAACCGGCGCAGACAACGGCCTTGTGCTCCATGACTTAACAGGCGCAGCCTATGATGACCCGAAATGGGACCAGCTGCTTGACCAGTTGAGCTTTGACGATATGGCCCTGATGATTAACATCGGCGGCTGGCAGACCGTAGCTATTGATTCCGTAGGAAAAATTGCTACCTCTGACTGTGACGGCCCTGCCGGACTGAGCAACATGATTACCGGAGCATACGGCACTGCTTATCCATCGGAAACACTGATGGCACAGACCTGGAACAAAGAGCTTGCTTACGAAATCGGCCAGTCCATGGGACAGGAATACAAAGAAGCAAATAACTATGGCTGGTATGGCCCGGCTATGAACACGCACCGCAGCGCATTTTCCGGGCGCAACTTCGAGTATTACTCCGAAGACGGCGTACTGGGCGGCTACATGGCAGCAAACCAGATGAACGGTGCGGCAGAAAAAGGCGTTTATGCTTACATGAAGCATTTTGCATTAAATGACCAGGAAATCAACCGTACTTCCATACTGCTGACCTTTGCTTCCGAACAGGCTATCCGTGAGATTTACTTAAAGCCGTTTGAAATCGCCACCAAGAAATTTGAAGGAACCTCGCGTGCAGTTATGTCGTCTTTCAACTGGATTGGAACCGAGCCAAGCTGTGCAAACCCGCACCTGTTAAATTCTGTCCTGCGTGACGAATGGGGATTTGTCGGACTCGTAGAAACGGACTACGACGGCTCTTACGGCTATATGATTACCGACCACTGCATCCGTAACGGCAACGACCTGATGCTTGGATTTGGCAGCGCAGAATCCAATGTTCTGAGCGACCAGAGCGCAACCGCAGTATCTGCCATGCGCCAGGCATGCAAAAACATCCTTTACACCATCGGAAACAGCGGATATTATGCAGACGGCGACCCGGCCGGCGGCATGACCAATATGAACAAGATGTTCATTACCATCGATGTCGTAATTGCACTCATTATCATCGCGATTGAAGCAATACTCATTGTCCGCTATATGAAAAAGAAACGGAATTCTTAAATAACAGACTCATCTTACAGGAGCTTCTTAATGTGAACCGTCATATTAAGAAGCTCCGCATAAAAGAGAGACGTATATTTATCATTTATGAAAACAGGAGGGTGTCCGCATTGAACTCATCAAATGCTTCACATGCAGAAAAAAAAGATAAAAAGAACATCAGACAGCTTGTAGAAAGGATGTCACTGCCTGAAAAATGCTATCTCCTGTCTGGAAAAGATTTCTGGCAGACCCGCTCTGTAGAACGGGAAGGCATCCCTAGCGTTACGTTATCCGACGGGCCGCACGGCGTCCGCAAGCAGGAAGGCGCCAGCGACCAGCTTGGCTTAAACGGCAGCCTGCCAGCGACCTGCTATCCGACCGCAGCGACGATAGCCAACAGCTGGGACACGGCACTCGGAGAAGAAATCGGTGCCCATCTGGGCACGGAAGCCGCATCCCAGGACGTATGCGTGCTGCTCGGCCCGGGGCTGAACATCAAGCGCAGCCCGCTTTGCGGACGTAATTTCGAATATTTCAGCGAAGATCCTTACCTTGCCGGCAAAATGGCAGCCAGCTACGTGCGCGGCATCCAGTCCAAAGGCGTCAGTGCCTGTCCGAAGCACTTTGCGGCCAATTCCCAGGAGCTGCGCCGCATGGCCAGCGATTCTGTCATGGACGAACGCACGCTGCGTGAAATTTACCTGACCGGATTTGAAATTGCTGTCACAGAAGCGCATCCGAAGTCCATCATGTCATCCTACAACCGGATTAACGGCGTATACGCCAATGAAAACAAGCATCTGTTACAGAATATCCTGCGGGATGAATGGGGGTTTGACGGATTTGTCGTTTCCGACTGGGGCGGCTCCAACGACCATGTGGCAGGCGTTGCTGCGGGCTCGCATCTGGAAATGCCGACAACCGGCGGCGACTCCGATGAAGAATTAATCCAGGCAGTCCAGACCGGAAAAATCAGCGAACAGGTTGTCAATCAGCGCGTGGAAGAACTGCTCTGTGCCATTCTTCCAGCACGCCATGCCGTTGACAAAGTCAAAGGAAAGCCATTTGATATAAAGGCACACCACCATATGGCCAGAAAAGCAGCCGAGCAGAGCATCGTGCTGTTAAAAAATGATAACGGAATCCTGCCGCTGAAAAAATCAGCGAAAGCTGCCCTTATCGGTGATTTTGCAAAGACGCCGCGTTACCAGGGCGCCGGTTCCTCTGTCGTAAACCCGACCAGGCTGGAATGCACGCTTGACATCATTGAGAAATACCCGCTGGAGCTGGCTGGATATGCAGCCGGCTACCACCGCACCGGCCCGGCAGACGCCGCACTCGAGCAGGAAGCCGTTGCCCTGGCCAAAAAAGCAGATGTCGTGCTGTTATACATCGGCCTGGATGAAATATCCGAGTCCGAAGGACTGGACCGCGCGCACATGAAGCTTCCGGCAAGCCAGGTGCAGCTTCTGGAAAAGGTCTCCAAAGCAAACCCGCATGTCATTGCCGTCCTGTCCGCAGGCTCCTCTATCGAAATGCCATGGACAGACAAGTGCGAAGCCATCATTCACGGCTACTTAAACGGCCAGGCGGGCGCATCTGCCATGCTCAATGCCATTACCGGAAAAATCAATCCGTCCGGCAAGCTGAGCGAGACCTATCCGCTTGTATACGAGGACACGCCGTCCGCCCCGTATTTTCCGGCGAAGGAACGCAATGCGGAATACCGGGAAGGCCTGTATGTCGGCTACCGTTATTTTGAAACCGCAAAAAAACCAGTCCGCTTCCCATTCGGCTTCGGCCTCTCGTATACGTCATTTGCCTACAGCAATTTAAAGGCAGACGAAAAACAGGCCGTATTTACAATTGAAAACACTGGTTCCATGGACGGTGCCGAAATCGCGCAGCTGTATGTCAGTGCAAAAAGCGGCACGGTTTACCGCCCGGTCAAAGAACTGAAGGGATTTACCAAAGTATTTTTAAAAGCCGGCGAGTCCAAAGAAGTCACCATTCCGCTGGACGACAAGGCATTCCGCTATTTTAATGAAAAAACAAACCAGTTTGAAACAGATGGCGGGACATACCATATTTTAATCGGCGCAAGCTGTACCGACATCCGCCTTTCACAGGAAATCACGGTAACAGGCACAGACGCACCTATACCGGTACCGCTTTCCAAGCTCCCATCGTATGTTTCCGGCAATATCCTGCATGTTTCCGACCAGGAATTTGAGGAACTGCTGGGCCATAAAATACCGGACGGGCACTGGCAGGGAACGCTGGACATCAACGATGCCATCTGCCAGATGTATTATGCCAAAGGTGCCGTGGCACGCCTTTTGTACAAAATCCTGACCGGCATGCTGAACAAGAGCATGAAAAAAGGCAAGCCGGACTTAAACATTATGTTTATCTACAACATGCCATTCCGCGGCATCGGCAAAATGGCGGGCGGCATGTGCAGCCAGTACATGGTAGAAGGCATGATGAAAGCCGTCAACGGCCATTTCTTCGGCGGGCTTGGACAGATTATTTCAGGATTCTTCAGGCAGCGCAAAGTCGCTAAAAAAGCTGCAAAAATGAAATAATACGGCTTAACAGCAAGACTTCACGGACCAGCAGCTGGTTCCAGCAGGAAGCATACACCGCTGTCTGCTGGAATCATTTCAATCATACAGAGTCCTGGCCATGCTGCCTGCTGGCA
Source organism: uncultured Eubacterium sp. (assembly GCA_910579075.1). GTDB lineage: Bacteria > Bacillota > Clostridia > Lachnospirales > Lachnospiraceae > Eubacterium_J. Next base: position 11,574 of record CAJTSV010000014.1, on the reverse strand, counting down.
GAGCCAGGCTAAAGCAATCAGGGAGGAACTGTTTATGAGTCAATTTATGGACTGGTGGGGCCCGAAATGGCAGGGTTTTGAAGAAAATCACCCGGAGCTTTCCAAATGGGTCTACCAGATATTTTATTTTTTTGTTTTCAGTATGGGTGTCACAATTGTGCAGTACTTATTTTTCACCTTTATGCCAGGAATCCTGGGAGAAGGCCTGGCCGGAACCGAATTCATGTGGCCGCAGAAAAAACTCAATCTGTTTGGCGTGGAATTTACCTGGAGCCTGCTTGGCTACAATGTGCTGCGTGATGCTTCCGGCGCAGTTATGATTGGCGGCGGCCTCGGCTATTTCATCAGCTACGAAACAGGCTCTTTCGTCGCACAGTGCATCAATTTCCCGCTCCAGCGCAATATCACCTTCAAAAGCCACGGCAATCCGGTTTACCAGGCAATGTGGTATTTTATTGCATGGGTGCTGATTTCCTTAATCTGCAACGGGTTTAACAACCTCTGGATGCCGATTGCATCCGCCTATGTATCGCCAGCGGTCTACAACATCCTGGTAACGTTTATTACAGGCGGCGTTTCGATGATAATCTTCTTCTTCGTATTTAAAATCATATTCCCGGAAGGAGAAAAACAGGCCGCATAATACCCGGCACGCCAGCAGCTTTTCGGCAAAATATCTGTATTTCAGACTGACTGCCATACATAGATAAAAGATACAAAAAAAGGACTGTCACATTAAGCAAAGCATATACAGGATATCGTAAAAAGACGATTTAAACTAACTATATCTTGTATTGCTATTCTTAATGTGACAGTCCCCTTTTATAGGATCATCCGCAGACAGCTTTGCTTCTTAATTTCACTGTCTGCTTTTCATCCAGCATTCATAAACTGTCCGCGGCCGGTTTTGCTTTTTATCCGGTTATCTGCCTTCCATCATATACTGTAACAGAAACTGGATATCTTCCGGTTCCGAAGCAACCAGCTCCATATCGTTAATAAATGTATTGTCTGAAAAAAGCTTGCTGATTGCGATATATTTTGTCAGCTCGGATTTCAGGTTCAGGCGGTCGCCCTGTTTGGAAACCAGTTCGATGCTCCCCTTGCACTGCTTTACAATTTCAAGAAATTTTTCCGGGTTATCAATATGATACATTGTCAGTTTCATGCTGTACCTCCAGTCTGCCACGAATGCGGCATGGTTTTTATAAATTTTCTTTCCTTTTTCTTACAGGGCCTATTTTACCATTTGAAACTGGTTTCAGCAATATCTAATATACCCAACGTTATTCCATGTTCTGGCAGAAAAATGGCCATTTTACACAGGCCATTTTTCTTGTCCCGCTCCGATTTCCAGAAAAACAGCTGAAAATACCGCGATTCTTTCATCCAGCCTTTTTCCTGGCATTTTCAGAAATTCTGCTTTCATGCTGCATCTTGAATTCTGCTTTCCTGAATTTCTGATGTTATGCCTGCGGCTGGTCCAGAATTCCCAGAAACAATGGTGCTCCGCTTTCCATATCCACTATCATATATAAAAAAGAACGGTCAAAATCCACAGACGGCATTTCCATAGGCATTCCAGAACCGGACATTGCTCCCATCGTAGCAGCTGCTGCTTCCGTCCCTTCTTCTGCTACCGAAATTACCGCTTCCTGCAGCACAAAGCTCAGATACAGGTTTTCTTTCGATTTTCCAATCAGGGAGAAATCTGCTTTTTCTGCGTCAAACGCCTTTTTGATACCGATTTTTTTCAGGCTGTTATTCAGCTTCATCCGGCAGCGCGCCTCAAATTTAGGCAGTGACAGCTTTACATCCTGTGTTTTGCTGTCTGCTGCAAATGCTGCCAGCTCTGCCGCTGAAACAGAATGATACCAGTCACGGATGCTTTCACCGCCTGACGGCTTTATAGCTGCAAATGCAAAACTGCTGTCCTTATACGGCAGTACGACGCCTTCCGCTTTCTTATTCTTAAAATAACCGCACCCATACATCGTAGCATGCATCATATCCGCTTTTACAATTGTGCCGTCATCCAGCTTAAAATCTGCCTCTCCTGTAACTTCTGGCGCAAACTGCTGCTTCCAGTCTGCATGAAAATACAATGCATTTACAAGCGCAAGCCTCGTATTCTTATCCAGCTTTTCCTCTAAAAGCTTTGGAATCAGCTTACTGGTACGATTGCTGACCCACTGGTTAATCTTATTTTTCGCAGCAGCTGTATCAAGGTCTGTCTGGAATACATCCGACTGGAACTGCTTTTTTGCTGTGCCAAGCCATTTTTTCTGCGGCGTAAACAAATTGTCCATCCATGCAGAATTTGCAATCGCCAGCTGCGCACCCTCTTTTTCCTGCGGCAGCGTATTCATAATGCTTTCGGAAACAGACAGCATATCGCTTCCCAGCACCTTTTCAAATTCTTTCTTCGTAGCTCCCTTCGCTCCGTTTCCAGCCATCCCGAGCATCACATATGCCGATACCGGAGACAAAACCGGATTTTCCTGCGATAAATACTGTTCCATCAGCTGATAGCCAAACGTCTGCACGGATTTCATGTCTGTTTTGTTATCCGTCTTTTTTTCCTTTGCCTGGACAGACAGCAGTCCTTTCCCTCCCTGGACAGACAGCAGATTTTCATCCGCACGCTGCCCGGACAGTCCATATCCCGCAAACGGTGTCACCACCGCTGCACACACAAGCATCAAAACCAATAATCTTTTTTTCATCATCCGAATACCCCTTTCTTTTTGAACCTGCAAATCTCTTTACACATCATTTCTTTGACACATCCTCTACATGTTTTCCAATTTGCATGCTTTCCAGTTTACATGCTTTCCAGATATATCTGGAAATACTTCCTGCTGCTTCCCAAATTTACCAGGAAACACCTCCAATCCCTGCTTCCCAGAAATATCAGGAAATATCTGCAATCATTGCTTCCCACTCCTGCTGCTCCTGTCCGGACGGAATGGACAGCGAGTAGGAATGCGTTTCATTTTCCCAGACTGCAAGCACATACCTTCCTGCACTTCCCTTCAGCAGAATTTCCGTTCCATTCAGTTCCATCCTTTTTACCTCGTCATACTGCAGGTAATCCCCGGAGTTATCCCCGCTTCCTGCTGATTTGCGGTATACAGCCTGCTGGCCGGCTCCCTGATAAACAATCTCAGCCATATCCTGCCCATATGCATAATAACAGACATTCTCAGACTGAAATGGAAGCCCTTTGATATCCTGTATTGAAATTCCCGTCCTCTCGGACAGCTCCTGTACAGAGGCTGCCATTTCCCTGTTCAGATTTCCAGATACCACGCCTGTACTGCTGCCTCCCGTTCCGGTACTGGATGAACCATTTCCTGGCTGCACGCTCCCGCCTGTACCGCCACTGCCTGCAGAACCATTTCCCGCTGCTCCGCCTGTTGTCGCATCTCCTGTTGTGCCGCTGCCTCCATTTGCTGCTCCGCCTGATGTCTGTTCCTCTCCGCTCGTGCTGCTGCCTCCTGTTCCACTGCTGGCTGAACCATTTCCCGGCTGGCTGCTCTCACCTGTTCCGCTGCCTGTGGTGCCATTTCCTGCCGCCCCGCTCCCTGGCTGGCTGCTCCCGCCTGTACTGCTGCCTGTGGTGCCATTTCCCGCTGCTCCGCCTGTTGTTCCGCTCCCTGACTGGCTGCTGGCCATACTGTCGTCAGATGGATATTTTCCCGGTGTTTCGCTTCCTGCTGACTCATTTACAGACTGGCCGCTGTCTGGCTGGCTGCTTCCAGATGAATTGCTGCTGGATGGATGTTTCCCGGATGCTTCACTATCTGACTGGCCATTTGATTCAGCACAGCCGGACAGCCCATCCCAAGATACGTCACCGCCAGACAGATGTTTGCCCGATGTACTGGCGTCCAGCTGGCTCTCACCAAACGGCCCGCTTTCTGACTGGCCGTCCCCGGACAGCCCGCTTCCGGTTATTTCTTCCCCGGATGTACTGCCGCCAGCATGGCTGCTTTCTCCTGCTGCACCGCCAGATGGCTGTGCTGGCTGATCTCCGCTGTTTGTGTAATTCCATGTGACAGTTCCTGCTGCAAACACAGCCAGGCATGCTGCTGCCGCGAAATACTTCCTGTATTTCTGCCAGCAGGTCTTTTCAGAAAGCTGTCCTTCCAGATTTTCTGACTGCACGCGATTCAGGATGCGTTCCCGCATCTGGCCTGTCACAACGATTCTGTCCATCATCTCACTGTACGCTTTACGCAAAGTCATATTCCTCCTTCAAAACCTCTTTCAGCTTTTCCCGCGCCCTGTGCAGATGCGAACGCACCGTCGTTTCTTTCAATCCCAGAATCCCGGCAATCTGACGCGTTGAGCAGCCTTCCAGATAAAACAGATGGATAACCTCACGGTATTTCACAGGCAGTAATTTCACCGCCTCCCACACAAAAGACAGGTCTTCCCGTTCATCTGCCGCAAGGGAATCTTTCAGTTCATCTGTACTCCGAATCCGGTTATATGCAATCCGGTTTCTGCTCAGATTTCCCGCGACCCGCATCAGCCACGCTTTCTCATGCGTCTGGTTTTCAAAAACCGGCGCTGTTTTCATCACCTTTATAAGCGTTTCCTGCAGAATTTCCTCCGCATCACTCATATTATGCAGATAAGAATACGCCAGCCGCAGAATGCTGTTTCCATATTCATCCAGCATCCTCTCCGCCTGACGGTTCGCCTGTTCCCGTGTTTCAGCCTTCCTTCCTGCCCCTTCTTTCAGCTTCTTATCAAACAGGCTTTCAATTTTTTTTGAAAAGACGGTGCTCCCCTTGCAGATATTCCACACTTCCATTTTTTGAATTCTGGCTGCTATCTCCATCGCCTTAACATTCATTCCTTTCACAGCTGGCCCTGCGCAGCTGAACTGTCACATTGGTTTCACTATATATACAGATACGAACCGGAAATTGTTGCATTCTTTGTAAATAAAAACAAATATTTTTTATCAAATAGCAAAATCTCCTCTCTGTGAATAACGGTTTTGGTTATCGTCCTTTTTCCGGGTACTGTTAAAGAATGCCCCTCTGGCTTGTATTGATTTTGAATGGAATATGATTTTCAATTTCTGCATCATGCATGCAAATCAAAATCCTGTTGCGAATATTTTTCAAGCGCTTCCACACCGTCAGCAGCCAGTACAGCACAATATCCGGCTTCCTGTATAAAATCATGCAGCAGCTCCTGTATTGATAAATCATCCTCTGCAACAAAAATTTACGCATAACACATCTTCTGGCCATAATTATAACACAGGCATTTGAATCTATGATGTAAATTTATATTTTTTCATCCCCCATCACCCAGCAGGGATATTCTTAACTATCTCCTTTTTCGTCTGCATACACCGGTACAGACCTCTCCTTACAGGTTCCGTACCGGTGCACATAATCGGATAAATAAATGATATTACTGCGGCAGATAAATACCGCATCAGATGCAAATTTGTTCTGCATAAGCTGACAGAGCGTAATCAAATCACGAAAAGCATTTTTCAAATACGTTCCAGAGTAGTTATCTGCTGCAATAAAAAAGGAAATAACACAGCAGACTGCCGCAAAGAACTGTTATTTTTCCGTTTCTTAACTATGGTGCTTTTCTGTATGTCATGATATCCTCAACACTGCAATCCAGTATGCCGCACAGCGTATCAATCGTATGAGTGCTGACGTAAGAATTGCTGCGCAGCCTTGAAAGCTGCCCGGCGCTTACATTGTATTTTTTTATAAGCGCATACTGGGATATTCCCTTTTCCTTCATTGTCAGCCAGAGTTTTTCATATGAAATCAAATCCTTTTTTCTCCTTCACGCATGAACTACTCTAATCATGATAGCTTCTAATGTTTCTGCTGGACATTAGCCATAAATGGTTAATGCAGCATGTTAATATATAAGCAAATAAAAAAGCCGGCATCCCATACATGAATGCCCGCTTTTTGTTGATGTAAAACAGAACCTGATGGTATAGCATGTCTCCATTTTCCTGATATCGCCATTTTCAAGACTGTATTCGATAATCCATAAATTAGTCATTTTCCAAACAAAAAAGCCTTGAAAATATCACATTTTCAAGACTTTCTGCTAACGTGCGTGAGAGGATTCGAACCCCCGACACCTTGGTCCGTAGCCAAGTGCTCTATCCAGCTGAGCTACACACACATATTCTTTTTTCTTTTGATATGAACGCCATATCAATGCCCGTGACCGGAATCGAACCGGTACTGTGTTTCCACAACAGGATTTTAAGTCCTGCGCGTCTGCCTGTTCCGCCACACGGGCCTGCCCTATACAGCTGTATAGAATGGGACCTATAGGGCTCGAACCTATGACCCTCTGCTTGTAAGGCAGATGCTCTCCCAGCTGAGCTAAGATCCCATTTCTGACTGGCTGCGCTTGTTTTCTTACTCCCGCAACCGACTTAGTCAGTATAACGCACAGCCTGTCTTTTGTCAACTCTTTTTTTACATTTTTTTCAACTTTTTTTTGCAGTGAATGCCCATAGGGCAGACCCTGCAAAGTCCTGTGTGAACAGTAACCTGGCAAGCCAGGAACCGGATGCCAGCGTGAATAATCCCACCGCAAGGCGTTTTCCAAAACCCGGTTCCCTTGCTGCCTATTTTACCGGAACCAGCTTATCCGCACCGCCCATATAAGCCCGCAGCGCCTGCGGCACATTTACGCTGCCGTCTGCGTTCAGGTTATTTTCCAGAAATGCAATCAGCATCCGCGGCGGGGCTGCCACGGTATTATTCAATGTGTGCGCAAAATATTTGTTCTTCTCTTTATCCTTTACGCGGATTTTCAGCCGTCTCGCCTGGGCGTCTCCCAGATTGGAGCAGCTGCCGACCTCAAAATATTTCTTCTGGCGCGGAGACCATGCTTCCACGTCACACGATTTGACCTTCAGGTCTGCCAGGTCGCCCGAACAGCATTCCAGCGTCCGCACCGGAATATCCAGGCTGCGGAACAAATCAACCGTATTCTGCCAGAGCCTGTCATACCACAGCATGGATTCATCCGGCCTGCATACAACTATCATCTCCTGCTTTTCAAACTGGTGGATGCGGTACACGCCGCGCTCCTCAATGCCGTGCGCGCCTTTTTCCTTGCGGAAGCACGGCGAGTAGCTGGTCATCGTATACGGCAGGCTTTCCTCGTCATGAATGGTATCAATGAATTTTCCAATCATGGAATGCTCGGACGTCCCGATTAAATACAGGTCTTCGCCCTCGATTTTATACATCATCGCATCCATTTCTTCAAAGCTCATGACACCTGTCACGACACTGCTGCGAATCATAAACGGCGGCACGCAGTAAGTAAAGCCCCTGTCAATCATAAAATCCCTGGCATACGAAATCACCGCCGAATGCAGCCTTGCAATATCGCCCATCAGGTAATAAAACCCGTTTCCAGCCACCTTTCCGGCTGCATCCAGGTCAATCCCGCAAAACCGGTCCATAATTTCCGTATGATACGGCACCTCAAAGTCCGGCACAAGCGGCTCCCCGTATCTTTGTATTTCCACATTGCAGGAATCATCCGGCCCGACCGGCACGGAAGGGTCGATGATATTTGGAATGGCCATCATATTTTTCAGAACCTTTTCCTGCAGCTCCTTTTCCTGTGCTTCCAGTTCTTCCAGCCGCTTTGCACCGGCAGCAGCCTGCTCCTTGACAGACTGTGCTTCTTCCTTCTTTCCTTCCTTCATCAGCGCGCCAATCTGTTTGGACAGCTGGTTGCGGCTGGCTCTTAATGCATCTGCTTCCTTTTTGGCACTGCGCGCTTTTGCGTCCAGCTCAATCACCTCGTCGACTAACGGAAGCTTTTTTTCCTGAAATTTCTTTCGGATATTTTCTTTTACCAATTCAGGATTTTCCCTGACAAATTTTATATCCAGCATAATTATCCCCAAACCCTTTCCAGCCCGGCTGCTGTCCGGGCCATGTTCAAATCCATGCAGTCCAGGCTGTCCTGCCGGCATGCAGTGTTCCCTGCGGCAGTATTGGCCTGTAAAGCTGCCCGTTTTATTTCAGCGGATATTTCGCTGTCAGGGCCTGCGTAATTGCAAGCGCTTTATCCGCAGCTGCTTCGCCTTCTTTTATCAAAAGGGCAATTGCCTGCGCAATCTGGTCCATATCCTGTGTATTCATGCCCCTCGAGGTCACTGCCGGCGTTCCAAGACGGATGCCGCTTGTCACCGTCGGCTTCTGCGGGTCATTTGGAATCGTATTCTTGTTGGCTGTAATATGCGCCAGGTCAAGCCTTGCTTCCACTTCTTTCCCCGTCAGCCCGAATCCGGTCAAATCAAGCAGCATCAGGTGGTTGTCCGTGCCGCCGGACACAATGCGGATGCCCCGGTTTATCAGTCCTGCGCACAGTGCCTGGGCATTGTCAATCACATTCTGCTGGTAAGTCCGGAACGAAGGCTCGAGCGCTTCTTTAAGGCAGACAGCCTTTGCCGCAATCACATGCATAAGCGGCCCGCCCTGAATGCCCGGAAATACCGATTTATTAAATTTGAATTTCTTCGCAAGCTCCGCGTCCCTGCATAAAATCATACCGCCCCTCGGCCCGCGCAGCGTTTTATGCGTTGTGGTCGTTACGACATCGGCATAAGGCACCGGCGACGGATGCAGCCCTGCTGCTACCAGCCCCGCAATATGTGCCATATCCACCATCAGGTACGCGCCTGCTGCGTCTGCTGCTTCACGGAACTTTTTAAAATCAATGGTTCTTGCATAAGCCGATGCCCCTGCAATAATCATTTTCGGCCTGCATTCCTTTGCCGTTTCGATTAACTGGTCATAGTCAATAAAGCCATCTGCGCCAACGCCATATGGAACAATGTTAAAATACGTTCCGGAAAAATTAACCGGGCTGCCGTGTGTCAGATGGCCGCCGTGGTCAAGGTTCATGCCCATCACCGTATCACCCGGCTTAAGCAGTGCAAACTGCACGGCCATATTTGCCTGGGCACCGGAATGCGGCTGCACATTGGCATATTCACATCCAAACAGCTGCTTTGCACGCTCCCTGGCCAGTTCTTCCACGACATCCACACAGCCGCAGCCGCCGTAATACCGGTGTCCCGGATATCCTTCGGCATATTTATTTGTCATAACGCTGCCCATGGCAGACATCACAGCCGGGCTGACCCAGTTTTCCGATGCAATCAGTTCGATGTGGCTGTTCTGCCTGTCCAGCTCCGCCGTAATGGCAGCCGCGGTTTCCGGGTCAACAGCCTGAATATCTTCCAAAGTGTACATAGTCAAAGCTCCTTTCCTGTTTTCGGTTCACAGTTACTTCTTTTTCTTCTTCGCACCCGGCTTCGGCTCCTTCTGCGCCTGCTTTGCCGGTTTCTGGTGGATTTTCATCTCAAACCAGAGCTCGGTTGCAATGCAGACAGACGAATACGTTCCGCTGATAACACCGACCATAAGCGGCAGTGCAAATTCCCGGATGGATGCCACGCCAAGGATATACAAAAGCAGCACCATGACAAATGTCGTCACAGATGTGTTAATCGAACGTGACAGTGTCTGCGTAATACTCCTGTTTGCGATTTCCTTCAGCTCGGATTCCGTCACCTTCAGCCTGGATTTCATATTCTCACGGATGCGGTCAAAGGTAACAATCGTATCATTAATCGAATACCCGAGTATCGTCAGCATAACCGCAATAAACGTAGAACCGACGGAAATACGCACCAGTGCATAACACGTCAGCACAACCAGAATATCGTGCAGCAGCGCAAGAATCGCACTGGATGCAAACCGGAAATCATCAAACCGGAACCAGATATAAATAAGCATCAGGATAACCGCAATCACAACGGCCCAGATGGCATCCGAGGTCATTTCCTTACTAATGGTCTGGCTGACATTCTGGTAGGAAATCGCGCTGGATTCTACGGAATAATTCTCCTCAAACAGCTGCGCAAACGTTTCGCGCTCGGAAAGCTCCAGGCTGCGTGTCTTAAAAATAACCTGTGTCGTATCTGCGATTTTCTGCACCTGTACTTCCGAGGTATTGAGCGCATCGTTAATCAGCGGCACAATTTCCGAATCAATCTCCGACAGCTCATAATCCCTGCCAAGGTCTACGGTCGTAGAAGTACCGCCCGCAAATTCCAGGCTGTAATTAAACGCGCCCTTTCCGCCAGCGGAATTGACCGCTTCCGCGACAAAACCGGCTGCTATGGCAGCAATGGAAATAACGAAAAATACACGCCGTTTGGACAGAAAATCCACCACTTTGCGTTCCTTTGCCGCCCCGTAATATTTCACGTCCTGAAAACCAGCCGCATGAATCGCGTACATCGTATACCTTGTTACGACAAGCGCTGTAATCATGGATAAAATAATGCCGATTGCAAGCGTATATGCAAAGCCCTTGACCGTGCCGGAGCCTTTGACTGCCAGCACCGCTGCCGCAATCAGCGTCGTAATATTGCCGTCAATAATCGCGGAAAGCGCTTTCTGGTAGCCGGTCTTGATTGCCGCCGCCGTAGACTTGCCAAGCGCCAGTTCTTCCTTAATACGTGCATTGATAACGACATTGGCGTCCACAGCCATGCCGATGCCCAGAATAATGCCCGCAATACCCGGAAGCGTCAGCGTGATTTCAAACAGATAGATAACCGCTACCACCGCTGTCGCATAAATCAAAAGGCCGAGGGAAGTTGCAACGCCCGCAACCCAGTAAAATGCAATTAAAAATACAATAATCAGTGCCAGGCCGATTGCCGCTGCCGTCAGTGCCGTAGAAATCGCTTCCTCGCCTAACGATGCGCCCACCACCTGGGATGTCAGTTCTTCGAGCTCGAGAGACAGCGAGCCGATACGTATCTGGGATGCCAGTGTTTCGGCTTCCTGAAACGTGCCGATATTTTCAATCGAAGCAACGCCCCCGCTAATCTGCTCATTGACCTCAGGGCTGCTGATGGTCTCCCCGTCATACACAATCGGGATGCGCTTGTTAATATTATTTGCAGTCAGGTCTGAAAATATTTCCGCTGCCTCGTCGGTAAACTGCAGCTCTACAATGGCCTGGTTCATGCCGTTATTTGTCACATACCTTGCCGTTGCCGTCTCTACATCATCCCCGGTCAGCACGACATTGCCATCCGGGTCCTGAAATTCCAGCGACCCCGGCGTACCCAGATCTTCCAGAATATCGTTGGCGTCGGTAACTCCCGGAATCGAAACCGTAATGCGGTCTGTGCCTTCCCTGACAACCGTTGCTTCCGTGCTGTAATCTTCCACACGCCTCTGCAGCTTGTAGACCGTATCGCTGATTTCTTCGGCCGTCGCATCCTCGTCCACAATCTGGTATGTGATGCTCACACCGCCTGCCAGATCCAGCCCGAGGATAATATTCTGGTTTTCCCCGCGTCCCGTAGAAGACAGGATAATCGATGCATAATATCCCAGACTGAGTATACAGGCCATGACAATGCAAAGTATTGTAATGCCTTTTCCTTTTTTCATTCTTTTTTACCTTTCCTTGTATAAACTACTGCCCTGCAAGTGCAGCTTTTAT
>CAJTSV010000013.1:47669-54698 GCA_910579075.1 uncultured Eubacterium sp. | reverse complement strand
GGCTGTTTCCAGACGCTCCTTAAGCTGCTGCACCTTTGCCGCATTTACGTCTGGCTTTAAGGTTGTATGCATCTCGTCGGCATACATCGACATAATATCGTCTTCCAGAGACTCATACTGGTGGAAATGAATCTCGCCAACCCGCATCTCTGTACGGTTCGAATACGACTTTCCAAGGCTCATATGTATTTTGTTTGCTTTGATTGTCTCATTCAGCTTTACAATATAATAAATATTGTCATTTTTATCACGTTTTTCCAGCAGCCTGGCACCGGTATTTTTCGCGGTTTTTGCATCTTTCGAATCCCAGTATTCCACCCGTACAAGGTCAACGCTGCCTTTCTGGTCTGCTGCTGCAAACGTAAAATAATTTATCTGGTAATCTGCATCCAGTGTAATGGTCATGCCCTTGGATGCACTCGGATAATGCACGCCGTCATCCCAGTCCGATTTACTCCAGTAAGAGCTGTAATCATCATCCACAAGTCCAAGCGCGCTGTTTTTCTTATCCTTGTCTAACGGGCTTTGCTTCATGCTGGAATTGTCCCCGCCAATCTTCGCATCCGCGATATGCGCGGTCAGCTTTCCTTTCCCATTTGACGTATTTAACAGGCGGTACTTCGGAAGCTGCGGCTCTGCCTCAGACCTTGTAACTGCTTCGGCGGTAAGCGACTGCCCGCTCCATCCAAACTCATTCCAGCTGACTACATAAACCAGATAGGACGCATGCTCCTTCAATCCGGTAATTTCATACTGGTTATCCCTGAGCCGTCCGGTTCCTTCCTTTGTCTGCTGGAAGCCATCGATAACCGGCTGGAATTCGGATGCTCCTGCTTCTTTATAATATACCATATACCCGTCGGAATCATCCATGTCTTTCCACGTCACCGTAATGGAACGGTAGCCGCCGGATGCACTGACATTATCCGGCTTGTCCGGTTTTTTCTGCGGGGCCGGCGTGGCTGTGGCTGCTTCCGACCACGGGCTTGTCCATTCCCCGTTGACCGAACGCACTTTTAATGTATACTCCTTATAATTGAGCATATTTTTCTTCTTGATGGAAGATACCGTACAGGAATTCTGTGCCACGGATATCACATCCGATACTGCGCCAGACTGCCCCTTGACCGGGCCGGATATCTGCAGCTCATACCCTGTCACGTTCTGCTGTGGCCGCCACTTTGCTGTCAGCTGCCTGCTGCCGGGCTTTACCGAAGTAAAGGAAGGGATATCCAGCTGCGGAGCCGGAATCCTGTTTTCCATGCCGTTTACAAAATCCACCTTTGCAATCTCTGCCAGTGCCTGGTCTTTTTTCGTCATTCCGGTAATCGTAATCACGACCCGTTTGACTGCGGTCTGTCCGCCAAAATCCAGCACAAGCGAGCCGTCTGCTTCCATTGCAACCGATGCGCTGCCCCGGCTTAATGTCCGGGCCTCCAGTTTTTTCTGCCCGGCATCCAGCGAAAGCTGCAGGGTCCTGCTGCCGTCCGGTGCATAGACTTCCACGCTGCCGTCTGCAATCTGGCTGGCCATGGTGCCGTCTGCCGCAATTTCTGCCGGCGTCTTTATCACCATGCCGTCTATCTGCGGCACATCTGCCCCGTCTGAGAGCGTAATATCAAGCGACAGCGGATTTGTCTGTGAAACCGGCTGGTTATTGGCCGTCTTTAAGACAGCCGTGCCCTCGTTTGCCAAAACCGCTTCCAGGTTTTCCACAGCCGTCGTGCCCTGTGCCTGTACCCTGCCAAAGCTCCACAGTTTTGCAACCGAAGACTCCTGCTTTTCATTTAAACTCTGTACAAGGATATTTAAGTCTGCAATATCCACACTGCCGTCGTTATTCAAATCACAGGCGGCATTTTCCTGATTCTGCTGAATGGCTGCCAAAAGCGCATCCGAATCGTCCTTATCAATATCGCCGTCCCCGTCGACATCGCCCGGACGGATCCATCCAGGCACGGGACTGCCTTCCAGCACGGTCTGTGCCGAACAGACCTTTATCCGGTGTGTCCAGTTATTTTCTACTTCCACGGTCTGGACGTACTGTGCAAATTTTTCGGAACGGACGGTTACGGTATACGTTCCGGCTGGCAGCCCCGAAAATTCTGCGATGGCCGGACTGCCGTTTTTGATTTCCAGTTCTTTTTGCTGCTGCACGCCTTTTCCATTGCTGACTGCCACGGTTACTCTGCCCGTATATGGAAAAAGCAGCGCCGATGAGATTTCTGCTTCCAGCCTGCCTCCCCCTGCTGCGGCCGCCTGAACCTGCGCACCATACACAGGTGCCGCAGTCCCTGCAAGCGGCTGGAATGCCAGCGCGGCTGCCAGCAGCACTGCTACTGCTTTTTTCATTTTGTAGAACTCCTTTCTCTTTCCTGCATCCTGCAGGTTTTTCCATAATACCTGAACATGCCTGGAATCAGTTCCCGCATGCGGCATGTTCCAGACTGCGGGAAATAATGGGAATATTCTACCATATTTCTGGGAAATAGACAATCTGAAAATTTTTCAGGTTATCAGATAATATGCAGAGACTAAAAATTTAATTGGATTATCTATAAGTTATTTTATTTAACAAGCCGAATAAATATATATAGATTTTCTCTGCTGATAGTAGTATAATTACGGCAATATATTTATTAAGGGGGTATTTATTATGAAGCAGAAAACAGAAACAGAACATTCCAGGCATATGCACGATAAAATCGGAACAGCCATGCTGCGGGGCATGTGGATTTTCTGGGGCATCATCTGGGGCGCTGTGAGCGTGGATGCATTTTTAAGCGGCGGCACAAAAATTTTGAGAACCTTTGTCACCGTTCCATTTACGATTGGATTTGTGATACTTCTGGTTCAGTCTGTGCTGGATGCCAGGCGGAATAAACGGCAAAAACAGTGAAACCTGCAGGTTATGCTGGGAAAAGCCCTGCATGATAAATTCTTATCCTGCCTGTATGCAGGAATACATAAAAAGCACCCAGAAGCCCCCAGCCCCTTAATTATCAAGGATGTAACCCGCTGTTCATAGACACCTTATAACAAAAACAAAGACAGACAGGACCTTCAGAACCTGCTATTTCACACGCAGCTTTCCCTTACGCACAAGCGGCACCCAGTACCCGGATTTCATCTGTCCCCAGACATCTGCCCCTGTGCCTTCCACGCGCACCAGCCGGAATACTTTTCCTTTTTGGAAAACTGCATTTCCAAGCTTCTGTCGGCATTTCTTTTTTACGGCGTCTGAAAGCGTGCTGTATCTGGCCCTGTTTGTACTGACCGCCTGCGGGCTGGTTCTCAGATAGCAGGAACGCGTGACGGCATACGTCCGGTTCACCGGAAAACGATTTTTATTTAATCTTGTTTTAAATCTGTTCCAGTCTGCGTCATTCATCAGAAAGACTGGACAGTGTTTTCCGGTTACGTCAAAATGGCGGACAACATGCCGGATATCGATGCCGTATCTGCTCATCAGCCTGCGGCAGAGCGCAGCGGCATTTGCCAGTGTAGCTTCCGTGGCATTGCTGCTGCCGTCTTTTTTCGTATCGCACATTTCGATGCTGATGCTGTTTGCATTTGTCACGATTCCATACAAGCTGCCCCCGCCTGTAGCTGCGGTGTCTGTGTATTTCTTTCCCCCGACTGCCCATGCCGTGTAATTATCCGGCACAGACTGGACAATCCTGTCATCATCTGCAAAATAATGGGCCGATGCTGCAGGCTTGTGTGCAGTCTGAAAATACCTGGCATTGCTGAGTGCATTGTCACCGTCATTTGCCGTATAGTGCAGTACAATATATTGAATCGAAGAAACCGGCCTTGGGCCGCCATAATTATTTCGATTGGCCAGAATCGTATTGATTGGAATTTTCTTATTTGCTGCCAAATTTTTCCCCTCTTTCTTTTCCGCATCCGGCATTGCCGGAAGCATTTTTCATTCCAGTTTATTATATGCAGATAAAAGATGTCCTGCACGTTACTGTTCACACAGGACTTTGCAGAATCTGCCCCAGGGGCATTCACTGCAAAGTCCGTTTGGAATATCATTCAGGCACTAAAAAAGAACTTGACACCGCTGCATTTTCTGATATAATTAAGAAAATGCACTGGCTGCATATAATTTCATAGGGGATAGTAAAGGTTTCGACAGGGATTTTGAAGCTGGAGAAGCGGGCCGCAGGAGATGCGTGAACTCTCAAAATTAAAATTAAACGCTAACGATAATTTAGCATACGCTGCCTAATGGCAGCTGTCTGATTCGGTGTACCTGTACGCCGGAACCCAGGCATCGATGATACAGGAAACGATGCATGCTAAGCTTTGCACATGCAGGCGTATGATGAAGCTACTGAAACGGCCACCGTGTCTGTGCGGGTGCCGCAGAGGGAATGTCAAATCATAGACTACGCTCGTAGAAGTACAGTGGAGGGGTCTTTGGACACGGGTTCGATTCCCGTCTATTCCACTTTTCCGGAGATGTGACTGACACATCTCCTTTTTTTGATAAAAAACTATGTTTCACAAAAGCTGCGCCTTTAAAAAAACCGGGCGCAAAATTGCATAAAACTCACATTTATTCTGCCGTTATTATCTTTTTATCAGCTCTTTCAAAGCTTTGCCAGATTCACTCTCCAGCAGCTCATGCCAGTGTGCAGAATAAGCCTTCGAAAGCGGTTTGCCATGTTCATACTGAAAATCCGTTCCGGCAGTAATTTCTTCGAGTACTTTTTCATAATAACGTTCCAGCGTAAGAAATGAAAAAGAATCCAGCCTGCTTTTTTCAGATTTTTGTTTAAACAGCGTGCTGCTGCATATTAACTGCTCAAATGAATCATAATTATAAAACCTGATATTTTCATTTTGCTGGCATCGTTTCATCAGCAGCCTGTACGCCTTTCCAATTGCACTTAAATCCGCAAATACAATGATATCCCCTTTCGTATTCCGAAGTTTTTTCTCTATCTCGTCCCGCCCGCATGCAGCAGTAATATTCTGAAAGCCTATCTCTGACAGCATCTGGTGTTCGGAGCGCAGCTTTCTGCTTTCTGTAACAGCATCATCCAGAATACTCAGACGGTGTTCTTCAAGCATCGGAAGTGGTTTGGCCCTTTCCACAAGAAACCAGTCATCTGTCCTGTAAATATGATAAATCCCCTTCATATGATAATCAAAATGCAGCCCCATCGCACGTGTTATACATACAAAAACATGCTTTGACTGCTGCATTTTCTTCTGCACCTCTGACTGCAAGGCAACTGTTTCGTCAATCATAAGTACTGTCCTGTGCGGAAGCTGCAGCAGGGCATTTATTGACCCAGCATCTGCAATGGCAAAATAATCCCCCAGATTGCAGGATATTTCGCCAAGCTGAATTCCCTGTTCGAGTTCTATCAAAAATTCGGATTTTCCTTCTCCGCTGTTTTTTCCATTGATGCACGTAAACTTGCTTAATAATTCAAACTCGATATTCCTATCCTGGTTACGATGTTCAAACTTTAATATAATACTTTCTGTCAATCCTCTTTCCCTCCGGCACACCATGCACTGAATGCATCATCATAATCATACTGTCCCAGCAGCCTGCCATCCATCATAATCCTGCCTTCCCGAAAATATTTCTCTGGAAAATCCATATAATGCTCCAGTACAATGGTAACATCGTGTTCATTTGCAATCCTCATCAAAAATGGTATGCAGTTATCACCCATCAGAGAGCCGTTAAAAATATGATTCTGATAACAATAGTATATACAGCATAACGATTTGCAGCCCGTAGAAATCATCTCCGAGCTGATGCCCCGTCCGCGGCAATCAAGCAAAGCTTCCTGTGCTATGACCTTCGAACCATCGATTTCAAATAAAAACTCTTTTACAAAATCGTCTTCAAACCATTCCGGTTTTTTATTCCGCCGGAAAAAAATTCTGCTGTCAAGCACATAATTCTGCTCGCCAGCCACTTCCCTTCCAAAAATAATATGCAGCATAGACTGCCTCCCTTACATGCAGATTTCAAGCCGTCTCCCAAACCAGCCAGACTATTTTAACATGAAAAACCACATCTGTCACGAAAGAACTTTTACAGAACATGCCTGTTTTTCCTTCCTATCCGTTCCCCCATTTTCACCCGTATTTCTATCCCGTTACGCGAATAGCGCAGAATATCCCCATCCGGCACCGCTTTTTTCTTCTGTGTCATTATAATTACCGTAGAACCGCCAAATGCAAAATTCCCGCGCTCCTGTCCTCTTGTAACCGTGCCGCTGCCCGGGCGGTTTTCTATCTTTCCGACCAGCATTGCGCCGACTTCCATCTGAATCATTGTCCCGAAATGAGCCGATTTCACCAGGCAGTATTCCCTTGTATTTTCCTTATAAATCGGGAATGCCTCGCCCGCAGCCGGATTTACGGTATGAAACACGCCGTGCACATGGCGGTTTTCAGAAACTGTCCCGTCATCTGTATAAATGTAGCGGTGGTAATCATCCGTGCACAGGCGGAAAATCCAGGCATAGCCGCCTTCGAATTTTTCCGCCAGCTTCCTGCTTTTTAACAGGCTTTTGACGGTATAGCGGGTATGCTTGATGGTAAATTCACACGCATCGGTTATTTTATACACCGTCAGCCTGCCGTCACACGGGCTGATAAAAATATCCGGTGACTGCTCCACCCTGCGCGCCCCGTCTGTAAGCCTGCGCGTGAAAAAATCGTTGAAAGACCGGTAAGATGCCTGTTCGTACCCGCTCATATCAATTCCATGGCGGCGGATAAAGCCCGAAATCCAGAGTGCCGAAATCCTGCTGTCCAGCACCTTTCCCCCAAGCACTGATACGAAAGGCGATATCAGCGGCCTTACCAGAATCCGCCCGATGCAGCTCCCATACAGGATTTCCAGAAACCGATCCTGCAGGGAATGCTCTTTTGTGATAGTTCCATTCCGTTCTGCCGTAAAATGCATAACATCCTCCTTCTTTTCCGGTCAGGCTGCGTCCATCCCGCAGCTGCTGCAAAGCACGCTCCTAAATACTCTCTCCA
>CAJTSV010000013.1:47349-47560 GCA_910579075.1 uncultured Eubacterium sp. | reverse complement strand
CCAGCCGCGTCCGATAACAATCAGTACCGCAACCGCAAATGCCACCGCTCCCACAAGCAGGACCAGTTCCGGCACAGACGGCTTTCGGAGCCTGAAATTTACAATAAAAAGCGTTCCAACGGTTATGACAAGCAGATGCAGGATAACTACAAATATCTCCCGTCCCGGCAGCAGCGGCGATAAGACAAACAAAAGCGGCAGCGCAATCGCC
>CAJTSV010000013.1:21531-47323 GCA_910579075.1 uncultured Eubacterium sp. | reverse complement strand
TTTTTGTCTTCTTCCGTCTCCTGCTGGCGCTTTTCTTCCATGACATTAAAATACGCAAGCCGGATAAGCCCCGCAAGGCTGTATAAAATCAGAATCACAATGCTGTAAATATGGTTCATTCCGCTCTTATAGCAGATAATAACGGGCAGAATCCCAAAGCAGACCATGTCACAGAGCGAATCAATCTGTATGCCGAATCTTTTTTCATCTTCGGTCCGGTTCTTTTTCGTCCTTGCTACTTTTCCGTCAAACATATCGCACAGCCCGGAACAGGCCAGAAAAAAAATCGCCCATCGCACATGATGCGATACCGCGCAGAAAATCCCTATCCCGGAAAACGCAAAGCTGATATATGTAAGCACTACTGTATAATCCCAAAATCCAAGCATCTGAAAATCTCCTATCCCCGCAAATCCCTGCCGCATGCTTTTCATGCGCTTTTCCCGGCAGCCTGCGGCATGCTTCCCGGCTTTTCAGCCTGTTCTATCCTTTGTATGCCTTCCCTGTGCCTGGCATCGCGCAGCGTATAATATACCTGCGCCACGATTGTAAATACCGCACTGATTGCCAGCTGGCTGTAATACCCGAGCCCTCTGGAAAGAACCATTGCCGGCAGCGTCAGCGACGCAAACACCGGCGCAAAAATCTTTAAAAACAGCGATTCGCTGATTCCCATGCCGCCCGGCAGCGGCAGCATATCAACCGAAACAGAAATGACTGCCTGCAAAAGCACGACATCGGCTGCCGCAGTCCCGGACAATCCAAACGCACGGTAAACCATCCAGGTCACGGCAAACAGCGCAAAACGCTGTATAAACGTAATCAGAATCACCCAGGCAATCACCTTTTTATGTTCTTTTAAATATGCTGCCGTTTCCCGGTATGACTGCATGGACTGCGACAGCTTTTTCCTGCGCGTCTTTGCGCGCTTCATAATATGCAGCCGTTCCAGCCAGTCCATGCCCTTTGATAAGATATTCTCTGCCAGAACCGGATGAAAGACAAGCACCGTCATAAAGCTGACACAGAACACATTTAACAAAACGCCCAGGTAAAACACCGGAAGAATCCCGCCCAGATAGCGGTGCTGGAATCCCTGCCCGAACAAAACAACCCCAAGCCCGGTCACGACAAGCACCAGCTTATAAGTAATAGTAACAATCATCAGGATAACCGTAGCAACCGGCACCGGTATTTTTTCTTTGTTCATATAATAAACCTGCATGGGCTGCCCGCCAGACGCCGAAGGCGTGATACAGCTGAAAAAAAATCCGGCGGATGAAAATAAAAAGCAGATTCTTTTTCGGATATAAATGCGGAACGAGCGCATCATGTACCATAAAATAACAGACTCGCCCCAGATAAAAAACAGCACCAGAAAGACACCCGGCACCAGCCAGCGCACATCTGCCTTCTTTACCGCCTGTACCATTGCCCCCATATCTTCCCCGTGAAAAATGCCATAAACCGTCAGCACGAACACCGCCAGCAGAAACACAATATTTCCGATTGCTTTTTTCTTTCCCTGCATCCTGCCACCCTTCCTTTATAAAACCAGTCCGATTCTGTTTTTTCAGCCAGTTATACTCATTTTAAAATCTGCATTTTATTTGTGCAGCATCACCTGGCACCGTGCTGCTTTTCCCGGAAAACGGCTCTGTTTACACGGTTCATCAGCTTTTTATAAAATGTGCCCAGAGCCGTTTTCCCTGCCGGCCCAAAGGCATGCTTCCGCCAGCAGGATTCCGCCAAAGACATCCGCAATCACATGCTGTTTCGTCAGAAGCGTGGAAATACATACCATGACCGCAAGCACAAGCGAAACCCGCCTGTACCAGTCCGGCACATCCTTCCTGCCACGCAGCCCGGCATAGCACAGCCAGCTTACCAGGCAGTGAATGGACGGAAACAGATTGTCCGGCGCGTCAGCCGCATATACAAACCGCATAACCCCGTTCCAGAATCCTTCTGCCGCCACATCCGGCCTTGTATTTGTCGTCGGAAACACAAGATAACAGAAAAAACAGACAATCCTTGAAAGCATGTCAGCTGCAAAAAACCGGAAAGCCCCCTCTTTTTCCTGCCGTGCCATCAGCACATAATTCACAGCCCAGAACAGATAGCAGCCCAGGTAAACAGCTGCGGAAGGCGGCCAGAACGGAATCATCTTATCCAGCCTGGTTTCTATATTGTAATGGTGCCATCCGCCCGCAATCATCCTTGCACCGCCATATACGGCCATATTAAAGGAAAATGCCAGAATCAGCGGAATGATGCTGTATTTTGGAAGAAATTCCGGATTCTTCTGTAGTCTGTTCATGCTGCTCTCCTGATATGATACTTTGCTGCCCTCCAGCTGACTTCCTTTAGTATAGCAAGCCTTTGCGCATCACTCAAGTGGTTTGTGCATATCTTAAGAAAACATTAAAACTTTCATAATAGAAGCGTTAAATAATTTATAAAATTTTCAGCAGATGGCCTGAAACCCGCCATCATCAAAAAAATCCTGTAAATAGAAAAAAGCAGACGGGGGCTGCCGCACGAAGCAAAGCATATACAGGATATCGTCCAAAAAACGATTCAAACCATCGATATCCTGTATTGTATTCCTTCATGCGGCAGCCCCAGCCGCTTCCAAAAACCATTGTGCCGCCTTCTTTCCGGCCGCTTCTAAAAACCACTGTGCCGCCTTCTTTCCGGCCGCCTGTGTAATTCCCCCTATAAAACTTTTTGAAATAAAGCTTTTTGAAAACTGCCGTCTCTTATTTGACTGCTCCCGTAATACCTTCCGTAAAGCTTTTCTGCAGGCAGAAGAAAATCACAACCATCGGTATCGTGCACAGGGTAACCCCGAGCATCAGCACGCCATAATCGGTATAGTGCCCTTCGGTCAGGTTTGCTATCAGCATCGGCATCGTAATCATGCCTTCGTCGGTCATAATTACCTTTGGCCACAGATAGCTGTTCCATGCATTCATAAAGGTAATGGTCATTGCTGCCGCATACGTCGAGCGCATGGTCGGCATAAACATGCGAAAGAAAATCGCGATTTCACTTAATCCGTCAATCCTTGCCGCTTCGATAATATCATGCGGAAAGCTTCTCGCACTCTGGCGGAACATCATAATTAAAAACGGCGTCGACACCGTCGGCAGGATAAATCCCAGCGTGGAGTTTAACAGATTGGCACTGGAAAACATCTGAAACAGCGGTATCATCGTAGCTGCAAACGGCACCATCATCGCGAGCAGGATAATGCTCATCACCGTGTCCTTGGCGCGGTCATGAAAAATCTCAAACCCGTACCCGGCCAGGGAACAGATGACCAGTGACACGGCCGTCAGCACAATGGCATATTTAAAGGAGTTAAACATGGCTGTCCCCGCATCCTGTGCAGCCAGAAGGTTCCTGAAATTTTCTGCCAGGTTCATCCCGGGCAGCATGCGTCCCTTTACGACGTCAATGCTTTTATTGGTTGCCGCAATTACCATCCATAAAAGCGGAAACACAGAAATCAGGGAGGTTACCGTTAAAAATGCATATAAGAAAAATGATTTTCGTTTGCTAATCACGCTTATCACCCACTTTCATCTGCACAAATGCAAGAACAGCCACCAGAATCAGGATAAAATAAGACATGGCTGCCGCATATCCGAAATTCGGCACATATTTAAACGACATATTATATATGTAATGAGACATGGTAATCGTTGCATTTGCCGGGCCCCCGTTTGTCAGGTTCACAGACTCGTCAAACAGCTGCAGGGTGCCGTTGGTAGACATAATGGTCGTCAGCAGAATCGTCGGCTTTAACAGCGGCACGGTAATTCTCCAGAAGGTCTGCATCGGGGATGCGCCGTCAATTTTGGCCGCTTCATACACCGAGTATTCAATATTCTGCAGGGCAGACAGGTAAAAGACCATATTGTAGCCCGTCCATCTCCAGATAAGCGCAAGAATAATAATGGCTTTTGCACTTGCCGCATGGCCCAGGAAATTATAACCGGTATTTAAGATTCCAAGATTTATCAGGACTGTATTGACAAATCCGTCAACCGCAAACAGGGAGCGGAATATCAGGGCACTTGATACAAGCGTTGTCGCACATGGCAGGAAAATAGCCGTGCGGAACAGCCCCTTAAAACGCAGGTCCTTATTGTTTAATGCAGATGCAAGCGCCAAAGCCAGCACAAGCATGACCGGAACCTGTATCAGCAGGTAAAAGAAATTATTTTTCAGCGCCTGGACAAAAACCCCGTCCTGAAACATCCGCGTATAGTTATACAGCCCGGACCAGGACATGCCCTCCCCGATGCCTGTCTTTAAGGACAAGATCAGGCTCTGAATCATCGGCACAAAGCTCGTAAACACGATAAGAAGGACTGCCGGCGTCAGGAATGCCCAGCCGTTCATGCTCTGCCGCTGGCTGAGTGTCCATTTTTTCTGTTTCATCACACCCTCCTTTCAGGGCTATCTGCCCATTGCAAAGTTCACCGTATCTTCCGCTGTCTGCAATTCTGCCTGGATGTCAGCGCCCCCGATTACATTGCGGATTGCCGTTGCCACTGCATCCCTTGCTTCGTAATAATAAACGCCTGTATGAATCGAAGGGATTTTCGACGCATAATCCGTAATTTTTTTAAATACCGGCTCACCGCTGAAAAATTCACTCGGCTCGGCGTATTTGCTGCTTTCAGCTGCCGGCAGATAAGTAGAAAGAGCGCCGCTTGGAAGCACATTTTCCCAGAATTCCACGCTTGCCCCAAACGTGCTGCCCAGAAAATCCGCAGCCAGGTCTGCCTTGCTGCTGTCTGCGCAGACAGCCCAGCTCGAACCGCCGTTGCTGGAATAGTTTGTCGCGCTGTCTGTACCGGAAAGCCTTGGCATATTGGTAAGCGCCCATTTCCCGGACTGGTCTTCGGCCGTCTGAATCGCAGACATAATCCAGCATCCGTTAATGGTGCCCGCCACGGTTTCGTTATTCATGCTGCCGATATACTGGTCGTAGTCATTGACCTCTACCATCACGCCGGATTCCACCAGTTCCTTGTATACTTCCACGGTTGCTTTTACGGTTTCGTTTTTTGCAATATACGGATTGCCTGCTTCGTCAAACAGGCTGCTTCCGGCTGACTGCAGTATCATGACAATCACATCCGATTCACTGCCGATACAGGATAACAGCGGCTTTCCGGTCTTTGCAAGCACGTCTTTGCCAAGCGCGATATATTCTTCCCAGGTAATGTCCGTAAAATCATCAATCGTAAATCCGGCATCCTTTAAAATATCCGTGCGGTAGCACCCGATAACAGCGCCATTGTCAAACGGCACGCCGTAATTTTTCCCGTCCACCATGGAATACTCCTTTTTTGCTTCTGCAAACTTGGAAAAATCAATGGAAGAACCTGTCAGGTCTAAAAAGGCATCGGGATAGCTCAGTACATTTTTCTGAAACGCATTATCCTGCATTAACAGAATATCCGGCAGGCTGTCCAGCTTTCCGGAGCTTACCGCTGTCGTCAGCTTTGTCTGCACATCATTCCATGGCGTTTCCACAATATTAAGCTCAAATTCCGGGTGGTCTTTTTTGTAAATTTCTTCCGCCTTCTGCATTGCATTCAGGTTAAATGCCGGGTCCCAGCACCATACTGTCAGGGATTCGGCAGAACCCTCACTGTCTTTCCCGTTTCCTGCACTGCTGTCAGCAGGGCTGCCGCAGGCCGCTGCCAGGGATGCTGTGGCCACTGCTGCTGCCAGTAATACTGCACATGCTTTCTTTTTCATAAACTTATCCTCCTTTTCGGTTTTGCTGCAATCTGACTATAACACAGACAAAAACAGCCCCGGTATGAGAAATTTCACCAGAATCCGAAGGATATTCAGATTCTGGAAAATTCTGCTGCCGGAGCCATGTATTATTTTCATGTTCTGGGATTTATTTCATAACAGAGTACGGAATCCCTGCCGTAACCGTCGTGCCGCAGCCTTTACGGCTTTCAATATTCAGGGTATATTCCGTCCCGTATATCAGCTTCAGGCGCTCGTCGATATTATTAATCCCGATTCCGGAGTAATGCTCTGTCCTTTTTCTCCCGTCCTTCCCGCTTTCCAGCTGCTGCCTGGTCATGCCGGCCCCGTCATCTGCGATTTCTATGATAAGGCGTTCATCCCTTTTCTGGATAAATACGTTGATATTGCCGCGCTGCCCGCACGGAAAGGCATGGAAAAACGCATTCTCAATAAATGGCTGCAGCAGCAGCTTTGGAATTTTTGCTTCCATGCAGCAATCCTGTATATAAAATTCAACCTGTATTTTATTTCCATACCTGGCCTGGCTTATCTGCACATAATTGCGCAGGTTCTGTTCTTCCTGGCGGATTGTGATAAATTCATCCGCATTGCTGATTGTATTGCGCAGCAGCGCGATAAACGCATCCAGCGTAGCCGCTGCCTTCCCGCCGTCTCCCTGCAGAATCAGCCATTTGATGCCCGCAAGCGTATTGTAAATATAATGCGGGTTAATCTGCATCTGCAGCGCGCGCAGCTCCGCCGTGCGCTTGTCCTGCTCGGTCTGCATGACCTTTTCGATATAATGGCGGATATCCGCCAGCATTTCATTATACGTCCTGGAAAGCTCACGGATTTCGTCCGTGCCTTCCACCGGCACATACCCGTCAAAATCCCGCTGCTTTAAATCCCGCATGCTGTCCGCAAGGCGGGAAAGCGGCCGGGTCTGCCGCCGCACAAGAAAAAAAAACAGCCAGTATGGTTTTTGCCGCAATCACAAAAGCCACCGCAATGCTCCGGTACAGGCCATATTCCTCATAAAAGGCCTTCTTTGCATTCACCGTCCCTGCAATGACAAAATCCGAATTCGAAAACTGCTGTACCAGATACCGGATGCTCTCCCCGTTTTCCCTGCGCAGCGCATGGTAACTCCTGCTTTCCTTCGCCTGTGCAACAATATTTAAAATATCATTTAATTCTTCGCTCCCGGCCTGGAAATATTCCGGGTTATTGGTAGAAATCACCTCATTTGCATGATTGAAGACAACAATGTTGCTGTTGCCGGTCAGAAAATAATCATAAAAGCTGCGTATTTCCGACTCTTTGACCATCAGGTACACAAAACCGCACACCTCATGGCGCCGGTTTAAAACCGCCCGGCACACAATGACGGCCGGGGTGTTTTTCATCGTGTCCGTAAACCCGGATTCCATATAGCTGCACGACACCTGTCCGGGATGCTCTGACGCATCGATGGTCACCGGGTACTGAAAAATTTCTGCAAGCGGCACATTTACAATGTCCGCATAATTATACATGTAATTCCGGCCCGAGGTACCCGCAATCCAGAGCGTGACGTTATTGTATTCGTGGATTTTCGTCTGCTTCACCCGCTGCTGCATCTGGTAAACAAGCTGCTGTTCGGTTACGGTATCATCCCCCTGATACGCCAGGTATGCCTGTACCGCCTCATCCTCTGCAACAGCCCCGGATATTTCCGCAAAATCTGTATACAGGCTGTAAAACCGTTCTTCTATCTGTCCGAATATTTTTTCCTGTGACTTGGAAAACATATCCGTAAATACCTGCTCGGATGAATAGATATTGACATAAGAAAGGACTGCCGACAGCACAGCCACGCCGGCCAGCACGGACAGTGCCAGCTTAAAAAACAGGCTGTTTACGTGAATCTTTTTCATTCAGCCATCCCGTCCGTTTTGCCAAGCCGCCGTTTCCACTGGGAAGGCGTTTTTCCCGTCTGGTTTTTAAAGATTCTGGAAAAATAGCTCGGGTCTGAATATCCCGTCATTTCACTGACCTGCGCTATCGTACAGGAAGACGATTTTAATATTTCACATGCCTTTTCAATGCGGATGCGGTTGACGTATTCCGAAAAGCTTTCCCCCACCTTCCGGTTGAAATACGTGGACAGATAATTATAATTATAATTAAATTCTTTGGCAATCTTTGCCAGTTCCAAATCCTGCGCGTAATGCTTCTGAATATACTGTTTGATTTCATGCAG
Organism: uncultured Eubacterium sp.; assembly: GCA_910579075.1. GTDB lineage: Bacteria > Bacillota > Clostridia > Lachnospirales > Lachnospiraceae > Eubacterium_J. The sequence continues at coordinate 39,291 of CAJTSV010000013.1, read as the reverse complement.
GCTGTCATGCGCCTGTCCGCTTCCCTCGCACTCCTGCTCGAGCTCTTTTACCACCTGCCCGAACTGCTGCCGGAAATCCTGCACATAACGGCTCTGGTCGATTTTCCGGAAAAAATCTGATTTGCTTGCCTTCATTCCGCCTCCTGCCTTCTCTTTTTCCAGAAGAAAATTGTAAATTAAATTCTTTGCCGTGTTTTTCAGCAGATATTCCTCAGCCGTACAGCTGCACATATACGCGATATATGCTTCCAGCTGCTGCAGCGCTTCTTTATAATTGCGGTATTTCAGCAGTTCTGCATACTGCTCATAATTAAACCGCTCCAGTTTTTTATGCTTTCTGGCCTGGGCAGCGCTTAAAAACGGCGTGTCTTTATAATAAAATTTCAGTTCCAAAAGCCCGCAGCCCTGGCGGTAGCTGTCCAGCCCGGCCATGCCCTCAAACACCGCCCCGTAAACCCAGAAGCTTCCGGGCCTGTAGCAGGCAGTTTTGCGGACGCACTGCTCTGCCTGTCCGCGTATCTGTTCTTCGTCACAGACCCGGTAATTCAAAATTACGGCACAGGCTTCCCCTCCGGCAAAAATCACTTCGGTCTCATAGTTTTTCTGTTCTTTCCAGTAATCCCTGACAAAGCGCACCAGCTCCGTCCCGTCTTCAAGCCGCCCTTCCTGCCCGATACAGTCCTTCGAAAGCAGCAGGCGGCATTTTGAATAAGGAAAGCGGTGCCGGAAGTCCCCTTCCGTAAAATTGGCCTCATATCCGTTCAGATAACGGCTCAGTTTTTCCGTCACCGAAAGTTCCAGTTTTTTTTCCAGATACATGCCCGGAATCATGGCTGCTGTCCTCCCAAGCACGCCGAGCAGCTCCTGGGGATTCAGCGACGGCTTTAATACATAGTCGCACGCCCCGCTCAGCAGTGTTTTTTTGACATATTCAAAATCATCGTAGCTGCTCAGTATAATCAGCCTGACCTGCGGAAAACGCTTTTTCACAATCACAGAAAAATCCATTCCGTCCAGAACCGGCATTACAATATCCGCCAGCACGATATCCGGCTTGTGCTCCTCTATCATCGCCAGCCCTTCTTCCCCGTTTGCCGCTTCTGCCACAAGCTGGTAGCCTTCTTTCTCCCACTCAATCATATGCCGGATGCCCTGGCGCATAATATATTCATCATCAACAATCATTACCTTGCAAAACATTCCAAATCCCCCTGTCTTTGTGTAGTTATCCGTATTTTTCCTGGTATGTTTCCAGCGCCCCGGCAATATCGCCTCCCTTTAAGATTTCCTGCAAAGCCTGCGCTACGATGGCTTCTGCCCTGTAAGTATCTGCCCCGTAATTCACCTCCGGTATTTTATTTGTCCAGGAAATTAAATCCTGATAAATTATCTGTCCGCCGTAAAACGGATGCCCCTTCTGATAGCTTTCACTTTCCTGCAATGCCCTGTGTGCACTGAGCAGGTGTATGCTGTCTGCCAGTACGTCCATCAGCCCGGTATCGGATGCAAATGTCTCCTTTAAAAACTGCACCGACTGCTGCGGCGCACCTGCATACCGAAGCACATACCAGCTGCTGCCGCCGATACAGGATGCATTGACCGATTCCGGGCAGTTTTCCATTCTGGGAACCTCTGCCATGCGCCAGAGCCCGCTCTGGGATGACTGCTTTGCGATGCTGGCCGAAATCCACGCCCCTGTCAGCACGGCTGCTGTCCTGCCTTCCCAGTAGCCATGCACAAACTGGTTCCAGTCTGCAATCGTCATGGCTATGCCGCTTTCTGCCATTTCTTTGTACAGCCGCACCGCCTCGGCCATAACCGGATTATCCGCCAGGTTCAGCTGTCCGTGTTCATCCGTATACCAGGAGCCTGCGCTTTGCAGCATCATTCGTATCAAAGGCAGGTCCGACGGATTCATGGACAGCATGAATTTTCCCGTCTTTTCCTTTACCTTTTTTGCGATATGCAAAAACCGCTCCCAGGTCAGGCAGCGCATATCCTGTTCCGTAAACCCCGCCTGCCGGATAATGTCCAGCCGGTAAAACAGCCCGATAGTGCCATTGTCAAACGGCAGGCCGTATATGGAGCCGCCCGCCTGGCTGACGCCTGTCCTGCATGGGGCAAAATCATCCTTGGAAACGATGCTGTCTAAGGGCAGGAATTCATTCCGGTAATTCTGCAGAAAATACTGCACGCTGTAATCTTCTATCAGCACAATATCCGGCAGGGATTTATGGCTTCCCGTAAATACCGCGGTGCGAAGGCGTGCCATGATTTCTTCCTGTGTCATGCAGACAATATCAAATTCTGCCTGCGGGTGCTTCTGCCGGTACCTCCTGGCAGCCTCTTTTACCGCAGCAATATTATAGTTTTCATCCCATGCCCAGACAGTAATGGCTTCTTTCTGCCCGCCCTGCCCAGGCTGTGCCTGCCGCCCTGCCCGGAAATACCCGCCTGCGGACCCCTGGCAGGCTGTGAGAAAATACGCTGCCAGGACAGCTGCCGCAAGAAGCGGCAGTACTGCCCGTTTCCAGTCATGGCTGCTATGCATGGCTGTCTCTCCTTTTGCCTGTGTTGTGAAAAAAATGTAATATGAATAAATTTATCATATTTGGGAGTATATACAGTATGAAAATTTTCATGTAAAATAGTTCAGATTTCAGATGATTTTAAAGAAGTATTCCAGAAAATGCAAAAAAGCCGGGAAGCATTTCCAAAAAACGGAATGCTCCCCGGCTTTTCCAGGCTGTATAGCAGGCAGGAAACCCGGATATTCCCATGTTCCCTGCAAATGCCTTATTCATGCTGCGCATGGCGCAGATTACAGGATATCGATATGTTCCCCTGCAAGCGCCTTATTCATGCTGCGCACGGCACAGAATTTCCCGCACATGGAACAGGTATCGTCGTGTTCCGGGCGGCGTTCTTCGCGTACTTTTTCTGCGGTCCGGGCATCCATGGCACAGGCCCACTGCGCTTCCCAGTCCAGCTTTCTGCGGGCATCTGCCATTTTATCGTCCATATCCCTGGCTCCGCGCACGCCTTTTGCTATGTCCGCCGCATGCGCCGCAATCTTCGAAGCCATAATCCCCTGCTTTACATCTTCTACATTGGGCAGCGCCAGATGTTCTGCCGGGGTCACATAGCATAAAAATGCTGCCCCGCTGGCTGCCGCAATAGCCCCGCCAATCGCAGATGTAATGTGGTCATACCCCGGCGCAATATCCGTCACCAGCGGCCCGAGCACATAAAACGGCGCCCCGCCGCAGATGGTCTGCTGGATTTTCATATTGGCCGCAATCTGGTCCATAGGCATATGCCCCGGCCCTTCAACAATGACCTGCACATCTTTTTCCCACGCACGCCTTGTCAGCTCGCCAAGGCGTACCAGTTCTTCTATCTGGCAGACGTCCGACGCATCTGCCAGGCAGCCCGGACGGCAGGCATCCCCGAGGGAAATGGTAACATCATATTCCCGGCAGATTTCTAAAATTTCATCAAAATATTCGTAAAACGGGTTTTCGTTCCCAGTCATGCACATCCAGGCAAACACAAGCGAGCCGCCGCGCGATACAATGTTCATCTTTCGCTTATGCCTGCGTATCTGGTCTATGGTCTTTCGCGTAATCCCGCAGTGCAGCGTTACAAAATCAACGCCGTCCTGTGCGTGCAGGCGCACGACATCGATAAAGTCCTTTGCCGTCAGCAAGTCCAAATCCCGCTGGTAATGGATAACCGAATCATAGACCGGAACCGTCCCTATCATGGCCGGGCATTCCGAAGCCAGCCTGCGGCGGAACGGCCCTGTATCGCCATGGGAAGATAAATCCATAACCGCATCGGCACCCAGGCGGACTGCTTCCATAACCTTGCGCATCTCAATATCATAATCCCTGCAGTCACGGGACACGCCCAGGTTGACATTGATTTTTGTGCGCAGCATGGAACCGACTGCCTGCGGTTCGATGCAGGCGTGGTTTTTATTGGCACAGATAACGGCTTTCCCCTGCGCAATAAGCGGCATCAGTTCTTCCGGCGTCATCTGTTCTTTTTCCGCTGCTTTTTTTAATTCCTCTGTCACAATGCCCCTGCGGGCAGCTTCCATCTGAGTCTTGTATGTTCTCATATTCCCTCCTCCTGCGTTTTTTGAAAACGGCCTTTATAAGCTTCCAGAAAATCCTGTATAAAATAATCCGACAGCCCGCGTATCTGCGGTTCGTCCGCCCGGCTGGCTTGATCTGCAATGCCGATGACCGGATAGCCCGCTGCTTTTGCCGTGCGGATGGCATACAGGGCATCCTCTGCCACCCATGTATGCTCCGGCCGGCTTCCCATCCCCTGTGCCGCTGCATGAAAAATATCCGGGGCATCCTTGCCGCTTCCAAATTCCGTACAGGTCAGGATGTCCTGAAAATACGATTCGATTCCAAGCCGCCCAAAAGCCGCCAGAATCAGCGGCCGGTCAGTTGAGGTCACGACGGTCATTGGTATTGCGGCTTCCTTTAATGCCTGTAAAAACTCTCTGGCTCCCGGCTTCATTCCCGGGCCGGTGCTGTATTCGTGCTGCACCGTCTTTATAATCCCGGCCTTAATCTCCTCCTCAGACTGGGACAGCCGGTATGTTTTTCTGATATACTGCGCTCCCTGCTGCATTGTCATGGAAAACAGGATTCTGCCAAGCGATGCCGGCGCCTGGATGCCAATCGTGGCAAGATAATGCTCCCCGCTGTGATGCCAGACCGGCATGGAATCCAAAAGCGTCCCGTCCACATCCAGAATCATGCCCGTAACCGCTTCTCTTTTTATAAATTCCCTGTAAAATGGTTCCATATCATCCCTTCCGCCTTTTTCCTTAATTGTTCTGCTGCCAGCCGGATATCAGGCCGGGCAAACAGTGCGCTGACAACGGCAATGCCGCAGATTCCGCTGCCGGACAGCTCTGCCATATTCTCACCTGTAATGCCGCCGATTGCCACAGCCGGTATCGTTACGGCATTACAGATACCTTTCAGCTGCTTCGGGCCGATGACCTGCGCATCCTGCTTGGTCGCGGTCGCAAAGACAGCCCCGGTACCGATATAATCCGCGCCCTGAGCCTGGGCAGCCAGCGCCTGCTGCACGGTTCTTGCCGTCACGCCGATGATTTTATCCGGCCCGAGCCGCGCCCGCGCAGAGCCTGCATCCATATCGTTCTGCCCAAGATGCACCCCGTCTGCATCTGTTTCCTGCGCAAGAAACACGTTATCATTGATAATAAAAGGAACCTCATAACGCGCGCACAGCTTTTTTATCTGCATGGCTTCATGAAACAGCTCCTGCCCGGACCGGTTTTTCTCGCGCAGCTGTAACATCGTCACGCCTCCCTGCAGTGCTTGCTGCACCTGCTCATATAAAGTACGCCCGTCCAGCCAGCTGCGGTCTGTCACGGCGTACAGCAGAAGGTCTTTTTTATCCAGCTTCATTCGTTCTCCTCCCGCGACTTTTCGAAGCTTCCCGAAACTCCATCCCGTATCACACAAAAAAAGGACAATCCCTTCTGCCATCCGGGTATTGTCCTGTCTGCTGCAATCCTGTCATTTCCATCCTGATAATTCAGACTGTCCTAATTACCATGGATTTCCATTCCGCCAGAAACTGCAAAACTTTCTGCTTCCCTACGTTGGCATTACCCAAATCAGGTTCCGGGTCTAAGCACTGTCAGCTTACTCTCAGCCCATTTGTATGGACTCCCCACGTTTTTTATTTCCCATCCAGCCGCTTTTTGCTGCTGTCTTTTTTACTATAACAAATTCCAGACAGGAATGCAAGAAAAAAATTCCGGGCAAAATCCAGCTGAACACCCATTTATCCAGTGATGCAAAAGGATTTTGACACCATTTTTTACCCATGGAAAAGATATTTGATAGACTATTTGCGATATTTGCCGTATGATAATCATGAAACAAGGATAAAGAAAGGAGACAGGCATGGAAATCGGAAAGAAGCTAAAGAGCGCCAGAAATCAAAAAGGACTTACCCAGGAAGCACAAGAAGAAAACATCCTGTTATAAATATGTCCGAAGAAGTTATCCACGAAATCGAAAGCAGAAAAAAACGGGCCGGTGCAGGGATTCTGTTTCTGGCATCAGGCGCTGTCGGCCTTGTAATCACAATTTCGCTTATATAAGGAGAGAACTATGAGTTTATTCAATCAGTATATCCTATGCAACAGAAAATGTTCTGGCTTTTTTCAGTGGATTGGATTGAACATACCATCTGTAATTGACAAAACACTTTTGAAATTTACCGCTTCTGCCATTGCCGCTTTTACCGTGATTTCCGCCGGCATCTTATATTCGTTAAAGGGAACAGATACAGCAGCAGGTACGTTTTCGGGCATGGGGATAGCCGGACTTCCACATGCAATGATTTATGCTTTCATCACAACGGCACTTTCAGAAGAAATATTGTTTCGGGGCTTCCTGCTGAAACGTCTGTCAGGTAAGTTTGGGTTTCCTGTTGGAAATCTCGTACAGAGCATTCTATTCGGACTGCTGCATGGCGTGATGTTCTGTTCCCTGATTAACAGTGTAAAAATTGTGCTGATTACAGCCTTTACGGGACTCATTGCATGGTGTATGGGCTATGTGAATGAGAAAAAGGCAGGCGGTTCTATCATGCCAGGATGGATCATTCATGGAATTGCCAACTTGTTCTCTGCAGCTGTTTCCATGTTTTGTGTGATAAACTGACAAAGGCACCTTTGCCGGCTCATACATAAATCAGGTTATAAAAAAGCGAAACTGTATCATTACAGCTCCGCTTTTTTATAGCCTGATTGTATTTTACTATATGATTCCTCTGCCAGCTTTACTTTGCAGCATTTCTTATAGCATGCAATCCCATATTTTAAAATTCTATCCACACCGTTTTCCCGGAGTTCTTCATCATACTTCCTTTCCTCAATCTGCCTCAGCGCCCTTTCACAAGCCTGATTAAGATTTCCATCATTCGCATACTTAACTTCAATCAGGATAGCCATCGTACTGTTTTCGGTTTCAATGAGAATATCGCTATAACCTTCACCGGATTCCTCATTGGACGATACATACCATTCTTCCTTCACGCCCAGAATTCCAAGCAGCATCCCGTGATAAAAGTTCTCCTTACCTGCTTTTCTCACAAACGTATCCCGGATGCTGATGGTCTTTTTCAGGTACCTTTCAAAAATCTCCCCCGCCTTCGTTTCCTCACCGTTTTTCAGGGCATCACAGAACCTGCTTAACGTATCGCCGTCTTGTGCAACGTTCTCTTTGAAGTATTCCATAATCTGTGTCTGAAAAATATCCCGAATTTCCAGATTTGGTATTGCAAGTTTATACCGTTTTGCATCAATCCTTCCGCGCTGCGTTAAATATCCTGTCATAAATAAAAAACTCCAGACGTTCTCTAAAGACTGATACATTTCCGGATAAATCAGTTCCTGATGAATCTCTTTCGTAATTTCTCCGCCCGCAAGCAGTTTTTCAATCTCACGTCTGGCTGTAAGATTGTCAGACATTTGAATAAATTTCCTGACAGCATCATTACTGCTGGTATGAATCCAATAGTTTTCCGGAAACGCATCCGCATGGTCTTTGATTTTATCACAGTGGTTCAATACATCCCACGGGCAATACACCTTTGTGCTGCCAAACTGATACCCGTCGTACCAGCTTTTGATTTCTTCATAATGACCTTCTGTTTCATAATACTTCAGCATTTCTCTTACTTCCATATCCGTAAAACCAAAATATTCATCATAACGTTCATCTGTAACAGATAATACTTTCAGGTTATTCAGGCCAGTAAAAATACTTTCTTTTGAAATGCGCATACATCCGGTCATTACTGCAAATTTCAGGCTGTCATTCGTTTTTAGTGCCTGTTCTAACAAATTACAGATTAAAAAAATCATCTGGTCATAATATCCGTTTTCAAATGCTTTTGCTAATGGGACATCATATTCATCAATGAAAAGAATTACTTTTGTTCCATAATGTTTCTCCAATAATTCCGATAATATTTTCAATCCGCCGCAAAATGCAGCCTCACTCATATTACTGTTCAAAAGCTCCTTATATTCTAACTTGTCATAATCACTTAAGGCGTCACTTTCCAAAAGAAACTGGACATTACAGGCTGTTTTTTTCATGATTCGAACCGCAAAATCAAATGCAGTCTCATATGCAGCAGCATGGATTCCTTTCAGGGAAATGGAAATAACCGGATATTTCCCCATATACGCATCACACAACTTTGTATCTTTTGAAATTTCCAGTCCATCAAAGATACTCTGCTCTTTTTCTATGGAAAAAAAGTGTTCCAGCATGCTCATATTTAAGGTTTTCCCAAAGCGTCTCGGCCTGGTAAAAAGATTTACCATTCCACCGTTGCGGAGCAGTTCGGAAATCAATCCTGTTTTATCCACATAATAATAGTTATCGTTTATAAGCTGCTCAAAATTTTCCACTCCCACCGGAAGGCGTTTTTTTCCTTCACCCACGTCATTCACACTCCTTCCCTGTCAGCTATATTATAACAAAGATACGCACAAAAGCCTAGCAAAATATGCTATACAAATACTATAGGAAAAACAAAAAGGCGGCTTCCTATGTCACCAGAAGCAAGAGCCTTGCTTGAGACTTCAGAAAAATCAGCAAAAGAAAATAACAGCCGGCCAGAAAATGATGGCTATGAGTTTGGCGAAGTACTAAAAGCTTATTCCGGCGGAGTAATCACGCATCACGAACTCAGATTTTATGATGCGCCAGATGACAGTTTTTTATATGATAAATAAAGAGATAACTATTATGAATGAATCCCTGTCTGAGACATATACATATTTATTAAAAACTATTCTTAAAGAACTGCTTTCACAGATTGTCTGCAGTAATCATAATTATTATGTACGAGAGGCGTGAACAGGCCCAAAATATATTGCTTAAAATATTTGTACAACAGAGACAAAACTCCTGGAAATTTATTCAGACAGCTATTAAATTTCAGCCAAATTACCAGAAATATAATCTTCATATACAAAATCTGCATTTGTCTCTATATCATCGTTGATTGTTTTAAATATCATACTATCTAAGTGATATGTGGAGTATCATGGTAACATAGGTTATACCCTTTCAGCAAAGCATTTACGGTAGCAGGAATAAAATACCAATAACAATGGGTTCTCCTTCCACATTGTCAAATATGGATGGTAAAGCACTTCCGCTTCGTTCATGCGTTTATTCTGATTTTAAAATACTTTGATACGGTCTTTACGACTCATGTAAACGAACTTGCCTCAAAATCTGTTTTTATGGTCTGAAAGCCGTCTTCAATCTGACAGTTTCCTTCACTCACGTTTCATGTTACTGTTCACTCTGTGACCAGTCTTTGATAGACATCCAGAACGCGGTATGTTATAATCCATATAGGTAACGGATCGTTACAGAATGCTGGTTTAGAAAGAAGGTGACAGAGCTGGGTGAAAAATTTTCTGGCAGAAGTGTGCTGCCTGGGAAAGACAGCATGGAACATGCGCTGGAAACAAAGGGGAATATCCAGTTTCAGGATAGTTTTTTCAGGAGGCTGTTCAAAGAACCGAAATACAGGAAAGCGTTATATACCGTTCTGCATCCGGAAGATATGGATGCTGCTGATTCGGAATTTGAGAATATCGAGCTGGATAATGTGCTGAATGTGGATATTTACAATGATATCTGCTTTACGGTACGCAACCGGCTGGTTATGCTGATAGAGCATCAGTCGACACTGAATTACAATATGCCGGTCAGGGTATTTTTATATCTGGCTGAAGAATATAAGCGGCTGCTTTTGAGGAGTGAATTTTCTTCAGCCCTGTATGCAGCACCGCTTGTAAAAATACCAAGGCCGGAATTTTATATTGTATATACAGGTGCTGATGCATGCAGCCCTGTTATGAGGCTTTCGGATGCATTTTTGGAGTGTTCCCCTGTAAGAAAAACTCCGGACAGCATGATAGAGTTAAGCATTCCTGTACTGACTGCCAGTGAATCGGAAGGCGTTCTTGCAGAATATTTTGACATTATCGGTTTTATTAAGGATGAGCGCAGCCGCTGCGGTTCTCTTGAAACGGCTGTAAAGCATGCGATACAGAAATATCAGTCTGGATATGAGATATCAGATTTTATTCAGAACCAGAGAGGGGTGTATGAAACGTTGTTTGAGCAGATTACAAGGGAAGAATTATTGAGAAGGCAGCTGGAAGCGAATGCAAAAGTAATAACCCAGCAGGTGACTGAGCAGGTAACTGAGCAGGTGACTGAGCAGGTGACTGAGCAGGTAACTGAGCAGGTGACTGAGCAGGTGACCCGGCAGGTAAAAAAAGATGATATCAATATCTCTTACAGGATGCTGATTGAAGCAGGTGTCAGGCCGGAGAAAGCTGTACAGTCAATTGTTCGTAATTACGGGGTAGATGAAAAAGAGCTGCAGGGGATTCTGACAGCGGGATAGTGTGCTTTTGGCTGCAGGAGGCAGACAGATTCAGCGGCTTGCGGAGTGAATTCTGCAGGCCGCTGTCATTTTTATCTGGAAATGCAGCAGGGTTTTGGAAGAAACTTATTTTGCAGAAACAGCCGTATTCCATCTGCAGGAGGCAGACAGGCTGCCGTGAAAAATATCCGGTTGAAAATAAAAGATGTATATGCTATATTTATAAAGATACTGTTTGAAACCGGCAATCACTGGTGTACTGGCTTGCTGGTATTTATGGCAAAATATGCAGTGCGATTGCCATGAATATCAGCGAGCCAGTACACCAGGATAGTATGCAGCATCAGAATAATGTATTTTGGAGGAAACAGAATGAACGATTCAAAAAAGATGACCTGGTATACCCTGGCATTTATTGCCTTTTCCGGCGTGTGGGGCTTTGGAAATGTGCTGAATGGCTTTGTATATTTTAACGGAATTCAGGTAATTTTCAGCTGGGTATTAATGTTTGCACTTTACTTTGTGCCGTATACGCTGATGGTCGGGGAGCTTGGTTCTGCTTTTAAGACATCCGGTGGCGGTGTCAGCTCCTGGATTCATAATACAATGGGGCCGAAGCTTGCATATTATGCAGGGTGGACATACTGGGCGTGCCATATTACCTATATTGCAAGCAAGGGCAGCGGCGGCCTCAAGGCTCTCAGCTGGGCAGTATTCCGCAATGCCGAAACCTATGATACATTTCCTACGATAGGCGTACAGCTGGCGACACTGGCAGTATTCCTGTTTTTCTGCTGGGTGGCAAGCCGCGGGCTGAATCCGCTGAAAAAGCTTGCTTCGATTGCAGGAACCAGCATGTTTGTCATGTCTATTCTGTATATTCTGCTGATGTTTGCTGCTCCTGCGATTAATCCGGGCGGCGGATATACGGCTATGGATTTCAGCCTGAAAAACCTGATACCGCAGTTTAATGCGGGATATTTTACATCGCTGTCGATTCTTGTATTTGCCGTAGGCGGCTGTGAAAAAATTTCCCCTTATGTAAATAAGGTGAAGGACCCGGCAAAGGGATTTCCAAAAGGCATGATCTGCCTTGCCGTTATGGTTGTGGCATGTGCGATTCTGGGAACCGTTGCCATGGGAATGATGTTTGACCCGGCAGTTATCAACAGCAGCGGGGAAGTGTTCAATTCCTATGTGTCCAATGGCTCTTACTGGGCATTCCAGAAACTCGGGCAGTATTACGGGCTGGGGGATATCCTGCTGGTTCTGTATGCACTCTGCAATATGATTGGGCAGTTTGCCGTGCTCGTAGTCAGCATCGACGCGCCTTTGCGCATGCTGCTTGACAATGAAGACGCAAGGGAGTTTGTACCGAGTGCAATGCTTAAAAGGAATGAGCACGGAGCTTATGTCAATGGCATTAAGCTGATTATTGCGTTATCAGGAAGCATTATCCTGATTCAGTCCTTTGTACCGGGAGCAGCAGCCGTGCTGGCACAGCTTACAAAGCTGAATTCTGTATGCATGCCGCTGCGTTACTTATGGGTATTTATCGCTTACCTGGCACTTCGGAAAGCATATGATACAATACCAGCAGAGTACCGGTTTGTAAAAAACCAGGCAGCTGCCAGTTTTTTTGGAGTATGGTGCTTTATTCTGACAGCAGCATGCTGCATACTGGGCATGTATTCGGATGATATGTTTACCATGGCGCTGAATATCATTACGCCAATCGTGCTGACAGCACTTGGCATGATTATGCCGTATCTTGCGAAAAAGGAGCGGGAGAGAAATTCAGCGAAATAATATGCCGGACGACGGAAAACCATCAGGAATTGGAATAAAAAGGAAGTTGTAAGGAAACATGCAGGGGGATGCAGAACGGGAATATGACAGCCCGTTCATGCATCCCCCTTTCCTGTTTTTGCTTTTGCTTTTTTCTGCATTTCTTTTTGCAGTTCTTTCGGATCGCCTTTTTCATGGACAAATACGTCGTCAATCGGAACCTCAAAGGTTTCTGCAATTTTAAAAGCCAGCTCCAGGGATGGGGCGTATTTATATTTCTCAATGGAAATAACTGCCTGCCGGGAGATGCCGACCTTTTTTGCCAGGACTGCCTGCGTCCAGTTTCGTTCTGCCCGTAATATTTTTATCTTATTGATTACCATGTGCATCCTCCGTGACAATATGTAAGATTTTGATTACAGTATCATATCATGCCTGGCATAAAATGTCAATGCTTTTTTATTTCCGTCACAGGAAAAGTGTTGCTATTCACAGCCAGTTTACCCTTGACAGGATTATCAGGATATGAGGCTGTAAATAGTAACGGGAAAAGTCAAAAAATGGGTAAAGGACCGTCTGGTGTGTCCTTTACCCGTTTTTTGTTTTTTCCTGTTTATGATTCAGGCTTGAAAACAGTTCCGGTTCCGGTGTCAGGAATCCGTGTTTTTTAAGGAGAAGCGCCCGATAAGCCCTTTGAGGTTCTGTGCCTGTTCTGCCAGCTCCTCGCTGGAAGATGCGCTTTCCTGTGCGCTCATGGAATTTGTTGCAACCGCGTCGGACATCTGTTCAAAGCCGGTATTAATCTGGTCAATTGCGGCTGCCTGTTCCCTTGCTGCGTCCGCAATCTGTGAAATAATGCTTGTAATTTCGCTTGTATTATTGACAACCTGCGTAAGGGATGAAGCGGTCTCGTTGACAATGCTGGTTCCGTTTTCCACGGTTTCAATGGATTTCATAATCAGCTTTGCAGTATTCTGGGCGGCTTTTGCGCTTTCTTCTGCAAGGCTTCTGACTTCTTCGGCAACCACGGAAAATCCCCTTCCGGCTTCCCCGGCGCGTGCTGCTTCAATCGCGGCATTTAAGGACAGAAGGTTGGTCTGTTCTGCGATATCCTCGATATTTTTGATAATATCGCTGATTTTGGAAGAACCGGATTTGATATCGGCCATAGCCTGTATCATGGACTGCATCTGCCCGTTGCAGATTTTTACGTTTTTCTCGGCTTCAATGGAACGCTCGTTTGCCTGGACAGCATTGTCAGCCGTAAGCTTGACCTGCTCGGAAATGCTTGCAATGCCGGCAGTCAGTTCTTCTAAAACGCTGGCCTGGTCGGTTGTGCGGTCAGCCAGGTCTTTTGCGCCCTGTGAGGAGCCGTCCGAATGGTCGGCCACAAGGTCTGCGGCGCTGTTCATCTGGGTCATTGTTTCATTCAGCGAGCATACAATCGTATCAAGCGATTCCTGCAGGCTGACAAAATCCCCGGCAAAGCTGGCTTCTGTCTGGATATCCAGGTTTCCGGCTGACAGCTGGGAAAGCACCCGGTTAATGTCTGATATATACAGGTTCAGGCTCTGGATGGTATCGTTTAAGTTGCTGGAAAGGATGGCAAGCTCGTCGCCGGTATCGATGATTTCAACCGGCGTCTGCAGGTCGCCCCTGGCAAGCTTGACAAGGCGTTTGGTTACAGAATCAACCGGATATATAATATCCTGAATCAGGCGCTTCATCAGCATAATATTTAATGCCAGGAGAAGAACGGCAATAAAGCTGTTTACAAGCAGGGAAATCAGAACAACGGATGTAAACTCCCTGTTTGGAGCGGTCATAATCAGCCGCCAGTCCTCATGTCCTTTTACCGGGCAGTATGCGGCAAACATGCTTTTGCCATTCTGGCGGTATGTAGTGGTGCCTGCTTCGGTGCTGGCTAAGATTTTCTCGGTAGCTTTTGCCAGCGAGGCATATTTGCGGTCTGTTTCCTTTTGGGTAATTGCATTTATCTCGTCTGCGATTTTCTGTTCGTCTTTGTGGAAAATAACGGTTCCTTCTTTATTTATAATATAAGCGTAGCCCGTTTTTCCGAATGCAATTTCGCCGATTTTATCATTTACGGATGCAACCAGGTCTACGATAAATACGGTGCCGGTGATTTTATCATCATTGTATACAGGGGCGCCTGATATAATGATGATATCGCCGTTCAGGCGGTTTATAATCGGTTCGCCTACAAATAAATCCCCTTTGGATGCTGCCTGGAAGTGGAGCTGGTCGTTAAAATCGAAATCCCCGTAATTCGAATAGCCCTGGCCGTCTAATTCCACAAATCCTACTTCGTCGTAATGGTTTTGTGTCCGGACGCTTTCCATTGCTTCCAGCTTTTCTTCTTTGGTGGAGCTGCTGTCCCGGATGGTTTCCAGGGAAGCGACATTCATGGCATTTACTTCCAGTGTATGCAGTGTCCGCTCAACAGCCGAGGAGGTCGAGTTTAACGCTACGGCTGCCATTTCATGCAGTGTGTTCATGTTGCTGAAATACATAAATGCTCCGGAAACAACAATGAGTGCGATGACCAGAAGCAGAAACAGGCGCGTGACCTGCGAAACAAGATGCTTTTGCAGCGTCTGATTCTGCTTTCTGCCAGCACTCTGTGCTGCTGAAAATTGTTTTTTTGTCTTTTTCATCTTCCGCCTCCTGTATAAATATTCTGATTCAAGAATAGCATTTCAGGGGTCTGGTGTCAATGTGAAATCTTTATATGGATGTGGTGGAATCATGCACAGAATTATTGTGAAATATTTTTCATTGTTTGAAATTATTCCGGCTTTGGGACATTCTTCCAGAATCGTGCAAAGCTGTTTTCAAAACAGCCGGAAACGTTTATAGTGGTAACAGTTATGATAACACGAAAAAAAGCGCGCGCAGCAGCATTGATACAGTATTTTTCCAGGCTCTGCAAAAAAGCAGCCGGAATCAGAGATAAGGAGCGTATGGAATGATGGGATTATTCAGCAGGAAGAAAAAAGAAGCATTTGTCTGTCCAATGAGCGGGATTGTGCATCCGATGGAGGAAGTGCCGGACCCGGTGTTTTCGGAAAAATCGATGGGAGACGGTTTTGCCGTGGAACTGACCGGCAGACAGGTGCAGGCACCGTTGAGCGGAACGGTTACCGCGGCCTTTCCGACGGGACATGCGTATGGGATTACAACAATTGAGGAAAACAAGGTTACTGGCCGCCGTTAAAGTAAGGGGGGAGTACAGATGAAGGAGAAATTTTCCTTTTCCCAGTTTCAGAAATTAGGCAAGGTGCTGATGACCCCGGTCATGATTATGCCGATTGCCGGTATTCTGGTCGGCATCGGTTCGGCTTTTACGACGAAAAATATCGTGGAGCTGATGCCTTTTTTGGGAATGGAGTATGTGTCGCTGTTTTTTAACCTGCTCAAGGCTATGGGAAATACGGTCAATTCCTACCTTCCGATTATTTTTGCAGTATCGGTTGCTGTCGGGTATGCCCAGAAGGAAAAAGGAATTGCAGCTTTGTGCAGCGTGATTGGCTTTCTTGCCATGAACAATGTAATGAATGTGCTTCTGACAAGCCTGGGGAGGCTGGACCCTGCCGCAATGACGACAGGACAGTCCATGGTCATGGGCATTGCTTCCCTGGACACGGGCGTTTTTGGCGGCATTCTGGTCGGGCTTTTAGTAGCCAGGCTGCATAATAAATATTATAATATTCAGCTTCCGCCGATTCTGGGTATTTTTTCGGGAACTAAATTTGTCCCGATGGTAACGCTGCTCGGATGCTCGGCACTCGGCTTTGTGATGGCGTTTGTATGGCCGGTAGTACAAAACGGGCTGACCATGATGGGAGAACTGATTTACCAGACCGGCGCTGTCGGAAGCGTGATTTATGGATTGAGTGAAAGGGCCCTTCTGCCATTCGGCCTGCACCACTTTATCTATACGCCGTTTTTCTTTACAAACCTGGGCGGTTCCATGACGATTGACGGAAATGTCGTGGAAGGTGCCTTAAACATTTATAATGCAATGCTGGCTTCACCAGATACCATGTTTGATATTAATATTTCCCGTTTCGTCATGAACGGCAAGGTTATTTTTGCCATGTTCGGCATGCCTGGCGCAGCACTTGCGATTTACCAGACAGCAAAGCCGGAAAAGAAGCAGCAGGTCAAGGCACTGCTTATCGCAGCTGTGATTCCTTCTATTTTTACAGGCATCACAGAACCGATTGAGTATTCGTTCCTGTTTGTGGCTCCGGTTCTGTTTGTGATTCATGCGGGGTTTGCGGGGCTGACGTACCTTCTGACCTATCTGTTCCAGGTCAATATTCCCGGGCCGAGCGCTTTTGGCGGGCCGTTCCTCAGCACGATATTTAACGGGGTCATGCAGTCGGAGAAGGGCTCGAACTGGATATGGGTACTGATACTGGTAGCTGTTTTCTTTGTACTGTATTATGCGGTATTTAAGTTTATGATTCTGAAGTTTGACTATAAGACTCCGGGACGTGAGGCAGACGAAGCACAAGTCAGGCCATTGGGCGGCAGGAAGGTCAGCGACGATATTCTGGCAGTGATTGTGGAAGGACTCGGCGGAGCAGACAATATCCTGAACGTGGATGCATGCTTTACCCGCCTGCGTGTAAAAGTAAAGGACAAGGCACTCGTAATGGACGATAAGGACTGGAAGGAGAAGACAGGCGCCAATGGGGTGGTGCGCGTCAATGACGGTGTGCAGATTATTTATGGCACAAAGCGGATATTTACAAGAACAATTTGAAAAACATGCTGGGAATGGAATAGAAGGCATGGGAAACAGGCTGCTGTTATGGCAGGCCGTTTTGTTTTATAATCATGCGCGAAAAGCATGGCACCATTTTTGGCCGGCAGAATAAACTGTTATGAGAATAGGCTGACGAGGTATTGAATATGGACAATTTTCTTGGAAGGAATGATGAAACGATGCAGTGCAGGGGCATGCTGCATATTGTGGCTAAGGGCGATACGCTTTACAAAATCGGAAAAAAGTATGGTGCCCCGGTTTCCAGAATCATGTATGCAAATCCATATGTGGATGTATATAACCTGCAGGAAGGGGACGAAATCTGCGTGCCGGTTATGACTCCGAGAATGGAAGATGAACATACAGCCATGCCCGTGCAGGAACGCCGCCGCATGGAACCAGATACTGGCATGCCGGGGAATGCAGCGATGCCGGGGCGGAACTCTGAGAGAAGCAGAAACGGCGCGATGCCGGGAAATACTTATATGCCGGGCGGGGAGTATGAAAGAAACAGCAACAGCATGCCGGGAAATATGGCGATGCCGGGACAGGAAAATGAAAGAAACGGCAGCAGCATGCCGGGAAATATGATGATGCCGGGACAGGAAAATGAAAGAAACGGCAGCAGCGGCATGCCGGAGAACGGAATGATGCCAGACCAGAATACCGAGAGAACCAGA
>CAJTSV010000013.1:0-21490 GCA_910579075.1 uncultured Eubacterium sp. | reverse complement strand
AAGACAGTGAAAGAAACGGCAGCAGCATGCCGGGAGAAAACGGCCCGGGCATGATGCCGATGGCAGAAACTGACATGGGCATGGAGCCGTCAGCAGAAACTGGCCCAGGCATGAATCCGGCAGCGGAAACTGGCATGGACAGGATGGAGCCGTCAGCAGAAACTGGCATGGGCATGATGCCGGCAGCGGAAAACGCGCCCGGCATGCCGCCGCGCAGATGCTGGCACGGGTGCGAAAATCTGTTTCCGCCAGCATGCGGGGAATGCATGCAGGAGCCGGTGCAGCAGTCTGTGCCAGAGCAGGGGTTTTCTGCCGGACCGGACGGCATGGTGGAACATGCGGCACCTTCCATGATGGGATTTTCCCAGACCGAAGCTTATCCGCAGACTGCAGGGGATAATCCATGGAATCAGGAACGCTTAACCGAAAGCAAAGTGGAACAGTACCTGTCCGCAGACCCGCACCGGAAAACAGAATGCAGATAACAGAAAGGAATACGCCTGCAGTTATGAATTTTTTATGAAATATTTATTAAATTTCGGACTGGAAGCATGTGCCTGATTGACAAAATATGTCTGGTTTTCTATAATTCATGAAGAAACGAAAATGCGTGCCACTCTGGCAGGCCAGGGGCCGCAAAAATACAGGGCTGTTTTCCGGCACAGAAATGCCGCCAGGAATACAGTAAATGGAGGTCATAATGAACTTTATGAATAAGCTGGAACGTAAGTTTTCCAAGTATGCGGTTTCCAATCTGACCATGTACCTGATTTTCGGGTATGCCGCCGGATATGTCATCAGCATGCTGGCACCGGGGATGCTGGGCTACCTGACGCTGGATGTATACCAGGTATTGCACGGGCAGGTATGGCGGCTGGTGACCTGGGTGCTCATTCCGCCGTCCACGCAGAACATTATTTTTTATATGATTATGATGCTGTTTTATTACCAGCTTGGCTCGAATCTGGAACGTACCTGGGGCGTATTTAGGTATAATGTATATATTTTTGGCGGCATGCTTTATACCATTCTCGGGGCAGTCATTACATGGCTGGTTATGTCCGCAGTATATGGGGATGCCAGAACCATGGGCATGTTTGCAGGCCTGCAGGTCAGCACTTATTATATCTGCATGTCTATTTTCCTTGCATTTGCGGTCTGCTACCCGAATATGCAGATTCTGCTTTATTTTATTATACCGATAAAAATGAAATGGCTGGCGTATGTGTATGCGCTGTTAATGGTTATCGACCTGATACAGAGCCCGTGGCCGCGCAGGATTGTCATGGTCATGTCGCTTTTGAATTTCCTGATATTCTTTCTGTCTACCAGGGATTTGTACCGGTATTCCCCAAAGGAAGTACGCAGGAAGCAGGCATACCGCCAGGCGGTCATGCGGCCGAAAAATGCCGGGATAACCAAGCATAAATGCGCTGTCTGCGGCAGGACAGAGCAGGATGATCCGTCACTGGAATTCCGTTTCTGCTCCAAGTGCCAGGGCAACTATGAATACTGCCAGGAGCATTTATTTACGCACCAGCATGTGAGGTAGCCGCAGATGGGCCTGCGCCGGATATCCGGCAGCAGGCTGGCGGTGCATCGCAATTACAGCACGGCTGCGGCATCTGGCTTATTGCCCGTGAAAATAAAACAGGCAGGGACAGGCTTATTGTGAAAAATCGATAAAATGTTCTGGAAAAAATCGTACAGTATTCACAAACTTTGGTTTCCGTATTGACGTTTTCTGTCAGAAATGTTAAAATAACTTCAGAAAGTAACCGGTTACTTAACCGATTACTCTACGGGCATGATTTTATGGATAAAGGACTGGCAGCATATGAACCAGAATAAGATTACGGACAGAATACATTTAAAATCGCCACGCAACTGGATAAATGACCCGAATGGGTTTATTTATTATAAAGGAAAATACCATTTGTTTTACCAGCATTTTCCATATGCCCCGATGTGGGGCACCATGCACTGGGGCCATGCGGTCAGCAGGGATATGGTTACGTGGGAGCATACAGGCATTGCGCTTTTCCCGACCCGGTATGAAGACCAGAACGGCTGGTTTTCCGGCAGCGCAGTCGAGCATGACGGACGGATGCATTTATTTTACACGGGCGTCCACTACCATAAAGCAGACCCTTCCAATATCCATGTCTGCTTCAATGATATGTTCGAAGCTTCCCAGCTTACGATTTCGTCGGAAGACGGCATGCATTTTGACAATTTCCATGGCAAGCGCATAGCCGTGCCGCCGATTACGGACTGGAACAAGGGGGATTTGATACATACAAGAGACCCGAAGGTATGGCGGGGAAAAGACGCCTGGTATATGATGCTTGGCAGCAGCATGGACTGGAAGGGACGCCGCACAGGCAGGCTGCTTTTTTATGAAAGCAGGGATTTATCCGAATGGAAATTTCTAAACTGCGCTTCGAAGCCGGGAATATTCGGGTGGATGTGGGAATGCCCGGATTACTTTGACACGCCGGGCGGCAGCGTGCTGATGTTTTGTTCCATGGGCATTTTAAAAGACGGATTCCGGGAAGAAGACCAGATAGTCTGCATGATGGCAGATTTTGATGAGGAAACCTGCAGAATGGATATCCCGGATGAATACCAGTATGCGGATTACGGCATGCAGCTGTATGCGGCGCAGAGCACGCTTGACGAGCAGGGCAGGCGGGTCATGACTGCATGGCTGCGGATGCCGGAGCCTGTGGACGGCAGATGGATTGGGATGTTTTGCATGCCAAGGATTGTGGAAGTAAAAAACGGGCATATTTATTTCCGGCCGCATCCGAATATCAGCGGGCTGTTTACGAGAAAAATCCGCTCGCCCCGGGAAGCCTTTGGCGGAAAAGCATCCGGCGCGGAGCATTCCGGCAGGGACACGCCGGGCGGCAGGTACCGGATTCATGCAAAACTGGAAGAAGGCGACAGCATCAATGCAGGGGGATGCCTGATTTATTATAAAAACAGCCGGATTCACGCGGACAAATCGGCTGTTTCCTGCAGGAAAAAGGGCCAGCGGCTGCATGTGCAGACCCCGGATATCAAAGGCGGGTGTGAAGCGGATATTTATGTGGATGCCCATATCGTGGAAATTTTTGTAAATGACGGGGAGTATGTCATCAGTTTTTCTGTCAGCGGAATGAGCCATGAGCTGGCCGCAGACAGGCCGGAAAAAGTAACGGTATACGCAGAAAGGAGCCAGTAAAAATATGAAGTCATATGATGTAACGGCATTGGGGGAATTATTGATAGATTTTACCGAAAACGGGATAAGCACGCAGGGAAATCCTGTTTTGGAAGCAAATCCGGGCGGCGCGCCATGCAATGTGCTGGCCATGCTGAATAACCTGGGAAAGAAAACGGCTTTTATCGGCAAGGTCGGGAAAGATGCATTTGGTGAAATGCTTGCGCGGGAAGTAGAAAACAGCGGGACAGATATCAGGAACCTGGTATTTGATGAAACCGTGCATACGACGCTTGCATTCGTGCACACAAAGCCGGACGGGGACCGGGATTTCAGCTTTTACCGCAATCCGGGCGCAGACATGATGCTGCGCAGGGAAGAAGTCATGGAAGACGTCATTAAAAACAGCCGTATTTTTCATTTCGGGACGCTGTCTTCCACGCATGAGGGCGTGCGGGAAGCGACCAGGCATGCCATTGACGTGGCAAAGCAAAACGGGCTTTTCGTATCGTTTGACCCGAATCTGCGCGAGCCGCTCTGGGCGTCTTTGGACGATGCGAAGGAAGAAATCGCATACGGGCTGTCTAAATGCGATATTTTAAAAATTTCTGACAACGAAGTGGAATTTATGACAGGCACGGATGATTACGAAAAGGGCGCTGCGATAATCCGGGAGCGTTACGGGATTCCGCTGATGTTTGTAACGCTTGGCAGGGAAGGCAGCCGGGCATATTACAAAGACCTGGCTGTTGAAGTCCCGCCGTTTTTGCAGGAGCATACAATCGAAACAACAGGAGCCGGCGACACCTTTGAGGCGTGCGCGCTCAATTATGTGCTTGAGCACGGCATGGAGAACCTGAGTGCAGAAGATTTGAAAAATCTGCTGACCTTTGCAAATGCGGGCGCTTCGATTATTACGACCCGCAGGGGAGCGCTGCGCGTGATGCCTCATGCAGAGGAAATCCAGCAGTTAATCGCAGGCAGGAAATAGGATCCGCAGGCTGCCAGAGAGTCTGCATAGAAGAAAGGGTAAAACAAAATGGCGAAAACAAGTGTATTTCAAAAGAGGCTTGAAAAGCATCATGATGAATTAAGATGGCTGTACATGGAGCTTTACCAGAATGATGATATGTTTGCAGAACTGGCTTCCCAGCTGTATGAATTTGATAAGCAGCGTGCAAAGGCGCTGAAAAAAATGGATGCAGAGCGTGAAAAGGAACCGGACTGGTATAAGAAAAACGATATTCTCGGCATGATGCTTTATATCGACAATTTTGCCGGAAATATCAAAGGCGTGGAAGAAAAGCTGGATTACCTGAAAGAGTGCCAGGTTAATTATATCCACCTGATGCCGTTTTTAGATACGCCGAAAGGGCGCTCGGACGGCGGGTATGCGGTATCGGATTTCCGCAGGGTACAGCCGCAGCTTGGAACGATGAAAGACCTGGAAAGCCTGACTGCTTCCTGCCATCAAAAAGGCATGAATGTCTGCATGGATTTTGTCATGAACCACACATCCGAAGACCATGAATGGGCAGTCCGGGCACGCCGCGGCGAAGGCGAATATATGAGCCGGTATTTCTTTTACAGTGATTATTCGATACCGTCCGAATACGAAAAGACCGTGCCGCAGGTATTCCCGACAACGGCGCCAGGCAATTTTACATGGCTTGCGGATGCCGGGCATTTTGTCATGACGACCTTTTATCCGTACCAGTGGGATTTGAATTATGCCAATCCAAGGGTATTTAACGAAATGGTCTATAATTTTCTTTACCTGGCGAACAAGGGCATTGACGTTATGCGTATTGACGCCGTGCCGTATATCTGGAAAGAGCTTGGAACAAAGTGCCGCAATTTAAAACAGGTACATACGATTGTGCGCATGATGCGCATGATTTGCGAAATTGTCTGCCCGGGCGTGCTGCTGCTGGGCGAGGTGGTGATGGAGCCGGAAAAGGTCGTGCCGTATTTTGGCAGCGTGGAAAAACCGGAGTGCCATATGCTTTACAATGTAACGACCATGGCTACGACCTGGCATACCGTTGCGACAAGGGATGTACGCCTGTTAAAGCTGCAGATGGATATCGTGAGCAGGCTGCCGAAGGAATATGTATTTTTAAATTATTTAAGATGCCACGACGATATCGGCTGGGGGCTGGATTACGGATGGCTCAGACAGTTTGAAATCGGGGAAGTCAGTCATAAGAAATACCTGAATGATTTTCTGACAGGCGCATACCCGGATTCGTTCGGGCGGGGCGAGCTTTACAATTCCGACCCGTCGTCCGGCGATGCCAGGCTGTGCGGGACGACAGCTTCGTTATGCGGCATTGAAAAAGCGGCTTACGAAAGAAACGAGCCGGCCCTGGAACAGGCTGTGCAGCTGGATCTGATGCTTCACGCATATATGCTGACCCAGTCCGGCATTCCGGTGATTTACTCCGGGGATGAAATCGGACAGGAAAATGATTATACATACCATAAAGACCCGGACCGCCTGGAAGATTCCAGGTACCTGCACCGCGGAAAATTCCGCTGGGACCTGGAACCGCAGCGCAAAGAAAAAGGCAGCGTGCAGGAAAAGCTGTTTACGGGAATCAGTCATCTGGAAACAGTCCGCAAGTCTTATGAGGTATTTAATACCGATGCGGATGTCTGGACGTTTGAAACAGGAGACAATGCCGTGCTCGGGATAATCCGTTCAAACGGCACGCAGAAGCTGGCCGCGCTGTTTAATTTCAGCGAGTACGGGAAGAAAGCATGGCTGGACGAAGCCGGGGGAGCTTATAGGGAGCTGATAACCGGAAGGGAGCTGGAAGGACAGGAAATGGATGTGCCTGCGCACGGGGCCTTGTGGCTGCTGAAAAAATAGGTTTGGAAAGGACGGTGCCTGGGAGGGGGCAGCGTCCTTTTTTATTTTTAAAACGCTGCTGTCCGGAATTATTACGGCTGTTTTGCTTGCATCCTGTGTTTTATTCCTGCTGCAAAGTAATTTGAGAATAATTCACAAACCCTATTGAAAACCCCGCCCAATTCCGATAGAATAGTAACGATAGGCATTGAGGAACTTCTTTTCCATAAAAGCACAGACAGAAAGGAAAAGAAGAATGCAGATGAATAAAAAAAACAAAACAGCATACATGTTATTAATATGGCAGATATGTGCAGCATTGTACCTGGGCGGATGCAGCGGCGCAGGCAGTTCCGGAATGTACCTGCAGGCACAGGACGGGCGGAATGCCGAAGATGCACAGGGCATGCCGCAGCCAGCTTCCGGACCGGATAAAAAGAAGGAAGAATCCGGCCTGGAAGCAGAATCCGCACAGAAGGAGCAGTCAGGCACGGATTCTAAAACGGCATCCTGCTTTGTATATGTCTGCGGTGCCGTAAAGCACCCCGGCGTATTTGAGCTGCCGCAGGGAAGCCGCATTTATGAGGCTATCGCGCTTGCCGGAGGGCTGCAAAAGAATGCTTCGGTAAAAGGAATCAATCAGGCACAGCCCGTTTCGGACGGCGATATGATTGAGATACTGACGCAGAAAGAATATGAGGAGCAGGAAAGCCGCGCTCAGGCCGGACAGCATCCGAAAGAAGGCCCGTCCGGCTTTGGGGTGCAGGATATATCCGGCGGGGATGGCCGGATTGACATTAACACGGCGTCAGCCGAACAGCTGATGACATTAAAAGGCATCGGCGCGGCAAAAGCAGCAAATATTATTGCTTACCGGGAAAGCAGCGGGAAGTTTCAGGCGCCGGAGGATATTATGAATGTAGATGGAATCGGGGAAGGCGTGTATGCTGGAATTCAGGATAAAATTAAAGTGATACAGTAGCTGTAGGGCAATGGAGGTTAGCATGGCAAAAAAGGTTCTGGTTGTTGACGATGAAAAGCTGATAGTAAAAGGAATCCGGTTCAGTCTGGAACAGGATGGCATGGAAGTGGACTGTGCATATGACGGCGAGGAGGCTTTGCAGAAAGCCAATGCCGCCGCTTACGATATGATTCTGCTGGATTTGATGCTGCCCAAAATAGACGGCATGGAGGTCTGTCAGCGTGTCAGGGAATTTTCCGATGTACCGATTGTCATGCTGACCGCAAAAGGGGATGATATGGACAAAATCCTCGGCCTGGAATACGGTGCCGACGATTACATTACCAAGCCGTTTAATATTCTGGAAGTAAAAGCCAGGATTAAGGCAATCATGCGAAGGACCGGCAAAAAAAAGGTGGTAGAAGAACGCGTGCATATGATAGAGGACGGAGACCTGCGGCTGGACTGCGAAAGCCGCCGCCTGTTTATCCAGGACAGGGAAGTCAACCTGACCGGCAAGGAATTTGAGCTGTTAGAGCTTCTGGTCAGAAACCCGAACAAGGTCTATGGACGCGAGAAGCTGCTGAATTTAGTCTGGGGCGTGGATTATCCGGGCGATGTCAGGACCGTGGATGTGCATGTGCGCCGCATGCGGGAAAAAATCGAGAAAAATCCAAGCGAGCCGAAATATGTCCACACAAAGTGGGGAGTCGGATATTATTACCACGGCTGAAGTCTGTCAGGAATATGCAGGAACGGAAAGGTTTGTGACCAGGATTCATCATGAAAAGAAAAAAGAAGATATGGGACTATTTGAAAAGCCTGAAATTCCGGCTTTTGCTCGTGCTTTTGCTGTTTGGAATCGCGCCGATGCTGTTTATGCAGTTTTTTGTTATCCGCGGCTATGAAAAGCGCGCGATTAACGTCAGGACCGTGGATATTCTGTCCCAGTCGAAGATTCTGGCTGACCAGGTAGCTGCTTACGGGTATCTGGAGGATAATACAAACGAGGTGATTAATAAGCAGTTTGAGCTGCTGACCAATATTTACGACGGAAGAATCCTGGTCATTGACCAGGCGTTCCGCATTCATAAGGACACGTTTGACATAGACAGCGACAAGATTATCATATCCGAGGAAGTAGTAAAATGCATCCAGGGGAAGGATGTTACCAAATATGACCCGGTCAACGGGTTTATCGAAATAGCCGTGCCGGTGCATGATACCATGCTCGATGAGATTACAGGAGTCATTTTAGTCAGCGTGTCTACGGATGTGACGCAGACACATATTGATTACCTGACGCAGATTGGCTTTGTCGTATCGCTGACGGCAGGATTTGCGTGTATTGTGCTGGCTGTACTGATTTCGTCAAAAATGGCGCAGCCGTTTATCCAGCTGTCCAAATCCATCGACGAGATACAGGAAGGATATGGCACGGATGAACTGATGATTCATTCGTATTCGGAGACCGAGTTAATCTGCGAGCGGACGAATGAGCTGTTAGAGCGCATGAAGGTGCTGGACGATTCCAGGCAGGAGTTTGTTTCGAATGTCTCGCATGAGTTAAAGACGCCTTTGACGTCAATGAAGGTGCTGGCGGATTCTTTGAACATGCAGGAAAATGCGCCGTTAGAGCTGTACAAGGAATTCATGCAGGATATTACAACCGAAATCGACCGGGAAAATAAAATTATTACCGACCTGCTTTCGCTTGTAAAAATGGATAAAGCAGCAGACAGCCTGAATATTGCAGTGCTTAATATCAATGAGCTGCTGGAGCTGATTTTAAAGCGCCTGCGCCCGATTGCGCAAAAGCAGCATGTAGAACTTGTGCTTGAAAGCTTCCGCCCGGTGACGGCAGAGGTAGACGAGGTAAAGCTGACGCTTGCCATTTCAAACCTGGTGGAAAACGGCATTAAGTATAATTCGCAAAACGGGTGGGTGCATGTATCTTTGAATGCAGACCATCAGTTCTTCTATGTCAAGGTTGAGGATAACGGCATGGGCATTCCCGAGGAATCGCTTGACCGGATTTTTGAGCGGTTTTACCGGGTGGACAAATCCCACTCCAAAGAAATCGGCGGAACGGGCCTGGGCCTTGCCATTACAAGAAGCGTCGTGCTGATGCACCGGGGTGCAATCAAGGCATTCAGCACGGAAGGGGAAGGCACGATTTTTAATGTGCGCATCCCGCTGAATTATATTATATAGGCCGGCCGCCGGGGCAGACGAAAGGAAATGGGTGATGAATATGGAAAAGCCTGTAAGAAGGACGGCGTGCGTGATACTGGCAGCAGTATCTGCCGCAGCAGTGCTTTTTGACGGGTGCAGTTCCAGGCATAAGGAATATGCATATTATATCAGCTATGTGGACAATGAGCAGACGCAGACCGTGCAGACCGGCTATGAGCCGGAAAACAAATCGGTCGACGGGCTGATACAGGAATTTCTGGAAATGCTCTCGACGGATACCGATACGGTAGATTATGTGAAGGCAATTCCCGAGGGGGTGCACATCCTGTCCTGGGAAGTAGAGCAGGACTGCCTGAACCTGGATTTTAATTCTGCATACAGCAAAATGGATTCCATTACCGAGATACTGTGCCGCCTGGCGGTCGTAAAAACAATGACGCAGATAGAAGGCATCCGAAGTGTCTGTTTTTCGGTAAAAGGAAAGCCGTTAACGGACAGCAGGGGAGATGTGGTGGGCGAGATGACGCTGGATTCTTTTGTGGAAAATCCGGGCGAGCAGATAAATTCGTACCAGCATGCGACCATTGACCTGTATTTTGCCAATCAGTCCGGGGACGGGCTTTTGAAAGAGACGCAGGAAGTATATTACAACAGCAATATTTCCATGGAAAAGCTCGTTATGGAGCATCTGATGAACGGGCCAAAGAGCGGGAAGGCACGCGGCACGATTCCGGAAGAAACGAAGCTTATCAATGTCGCAGTGGCAGACGGTTCCTGCTATGTCAATCTGGATGAAAATTTCCGCAACCAGAATTATGAAATCGCAGAGCCGGTTGTCATTTATTCGATTGTCAATTCGCTGGCTTCGCTTGGAAATATCAGGAGGGTGCAGATATCGGTAAACGGCAATACGAGCGGAAAATACCGGGCCGATTATGACCTGTCCCGGATGTATCAGGCCGATTACACGCTGGTGCAGGATGCAGAGGAACGGGCAGTTGTCGTGAGCGATATTGAAGAAAAAGAGGAAGGAAAAAAGTAAACAGCAATTCGAAAGGAGAAAAAAACAGAGTGATTAAAAGATATCCCTGCCAGGCCGCTGTTTTGCTGGTGCTTGGAATCTTAACGGCAAAAGGCCTGCCGCCCGGCCGGCAGCAGGAAATTCTGCTGGCAGCGCCGGCGTCTGCGGCAGCGGCTTTGCTGCTGGCATCCTGGGCTCTGCGGGAAAAGGCTGCCTTAAAAAAGCTGCGCCAGGCCATGCTGCTTGGGCTTGTATTTGCCGCAGGCATGGCGCGGATGCATGCCGCAGCACGGGAAGCGCAGCGCCAGACGGACGGCCTTTTCGATGGCCAGGCAGTTACGGTGCAGGGCAGGGTTACAGATAAAAAATTAAAAGAAACATCATTTGGAACACTTCAATGGACGGTCTGCCTGGCAGACAGTTATCTGAAAACACCGCAGGAAATCCGTTCCTGTGGAAACATCATTTTATATATCAGTCAGGAATCTATCGAGCCGGTTATCGGAAATACCATTCTTGTATCAGGAAACGTAACATTTTTTCAGCAGGCATGCAACGAGGGGAACTTTGACGAAGCTGCCTATTACCGCAATCAGGGTTATTCCATAAAGCTGTATGGAAAAGAAGGGACTTATCAGGCCGCAGGGCTGCACCGGGACAGGCTGCGGGAATTTCTGTATTCCATGCGCCAGCGCATGATGCAGGAATTTCAAAAAAGCATGCCGCCGCAGGCAGCCGGGGTGCTCGGGGCCATGCTGCTCGGGGAAAAATCATTTCTTTCGGGAGAGCGGAAGGAGCTGTACAGGCAGAGCGGGATTGCACATATACTGGCGATATCGGGGCTGCATATTTCGATTCTCGGTGCGGCGGCGTTTGCCCTGATGCGCAGGGCAGGGGGCTCTTATATGCTTTCCTCAGCGGTTTCGATGGGGCTGCTTGCAGCCTTCGGGCTGATGGCAGGAATGGGCATTTCCACGGCGCGGGCCGTTGTGATGTTTGGCATTTTTCTTGGCGCACAGTGCTGCGGAAGGGCTTATGACAGCATGAATGCCCTGGCTGTGGCTGCCGCATGCATTCTTTTGCACAATCCCTGTGCGCTGTTTCTGGCAGGCTTCCAGTTTTCGTTTGCCGCTGTTGCGGGAGTGCTGCTGGGAAAGGAAGCATGCCTGGTTTTCCGTCCCAGATACAGGCTGACGGAAACCGTGCTGGCAAGCCTGTCTATTCAGGCGCTGACACTCCCGCTGACAGCCTGGTATTATTTTGAAATCCCGGTATATTCGGTACTGCTGAACCTGTTTGTGCTGCCGTTTATGGGCCTTGTGCTCGTGGCAGGGCTGCTTGGTGGAATAGCAGGCATTTTATCCTGTACCTGGATGCCGCCTGGCCTGGTTTTGGGAACCGCATCCAGGGCCATGCTCTGCGCATGCGCGTTTGTCCTGGAATATTTTGCGAAAGCCGGGGAGCTTTTTTTGAAGCTGCCCAAAGCCGTGCAGGTTACCGGACAGCCAGAGGGATGGCAGATGGCGCTGTATTACCTGCTGCTTTTTGGATATGTGTGGATAAGCGCGAAGCTGCGGGAGAACGGTTTATGGCGGATGCACAAGGATGCCGGCAGCCGGAGCGCGGATGGAAAAGACAGCCGTGCAGCAGGGCTGCGGCACATCCGGCGGATGCAGAAGCTGGCAGCCGCTGCATCGTCTGGAATCTGCCTGTGTATTCTTTTTTTCCGCGTGCCGGGGCCGGCAGAGGTTGTGGCGCTGGACGTGGGGCAGGGAGATGCCGTTTATATCCGTACCAGCGGCGGGCTGGATGTATTTGTGGACGGCGGCAGCAGCGATGTGAAGCAGGCTGGCACATACCGGATTCTGCCGTTTTTAAAATCACGGGGAGTAGCGGAAATTGACTGCTGGTTTGTGTCACATCTTGACCAGGACCATATCAGCGGGCTGAAAGAAGCAATAGACAGCGGCTATGGCATTGGACAGGTTGTTTTTGCAAAAGGCGTGGTAAAGGATGAGGCATATGAAGCACTGGCCGGGCAGCTTGCAGGCCGCGGGATTGCGGCGGGATATCTGGGCCGGGGCGATGTGCTGCATGCAGGACAGGCCAGCTTCCGCGCACTTGCACCGGATGGGCCCGGGACGGACCGGAATGCCCAGAGCCTGGTACTGCTGTATGAAGACGGCGGGTTTTCGGGATTTTTTTCCGGGGATATTTCCGTACAGGAAGAACGCAGGCTGGCGGCACAGGAGCGGCCGGGCAGGGCCGTGCTGTACAAGGCAGCACACCATGGCTCGAAGCATTCCAATTCCATGGAGCTGCTGGAATGCTTAAAGCCGCAGGTCTGCATTGTTTCATGTTCTGCGGATAACGATTACGGGCATCCGGGAAAGGAAGCAGTAGAGCATATGGAAAGCTGCGGCAGCACGGTATGCTATACGATGCATTCCGGCCAGATACGGGTCAGGCAGGACGCAGGGGGAATCCGGGTTATCCCGTTTATCCCGTAAACCAGCCTGCAGGGGCTAACGGATAACGGCAGTCTGCTGGCGGTATTCATCTTTCATGACCTGCCCGCCTTTTTCTGCTGCGAGCGCGCGGTAGACGGCATCCGCGAACAGGTGCTTTTGAAAAAACGCCTGGCTTTCGCGGCCGGATAATATTTTTCCCGCATCCGCAGCCCGTGCCAGCAGCGGAATCGAGGAATGCTTTTTGATATGCCCAAGCAGTGCGGCCGATTCCTTGCGAAAGCCAAGGATTCTTGCGTATGGGACATAAAGGCGGCTGCGCCAGCGTTCATAGTCGTCTTTCCGGATATCCAGAAGGATATGCATCAGAATCCGGCGGATTCTTGCATAAGCCAGGTCTTTGGATTTCAAGCTCTGGCAGAAGGCATCAAACCCGCAGTAATCAGGAAGGCTGCGGCAGATTTTATTGGAAAGGGACTGCGGGCAGTCCGCAAATGTGCCGAAGCCTTCCGCAGACTGCTTTATCAGGCAGTAATGCAGCATCTGCGAGCAGTCGGCTTCATATAAGAAGGGATACTGCCTGTGATACCCGCATAACAGCTGCAGCGCGGCGTCCGGCATAATGCGTGCAAGCGTCTGGAAGTCCTGCTGCGCCAGGCCGGAGGTCTGCTTTGTGCAGCTGTTTTCAGCCGTCTTGCGTGCATGCCGGGAATAGCTGTATAACAGCGTGCGGATGGCAGAAGCCGAAGCAAATGTGCCCGAGAGGCTGTCTGAATGGTAGCCGCAGTCTTTTCGAAGGACAGGGTGCGTTTTGAGCGGGAACGGGGATGCTGCGATGGCTTTGCGGTATTCCAGTGCGAGGATGTTGTTTGGATTTTTCAAAATGGCGGCAGCATCTGCCTGTTCCGTGGCAGGCAGCAGTGCCAGCAGCGCTTTTTCCCTGGCGGCGGCATAGCTGGCACCCTGCCTGGAAGCCTGGTGCAAAAGCCTGCGGTATAAAGGAGGTTCTTCCAGCAGGATGGCGCATATTTTTGCATACAGGCTGCTGTCCGGCGTTTCGCAGCCATAGCACAGCGTCTGCACGCAGCCGAGCTGTCCGAGCAGGCAGACGGCTGCGCCTGCAAAATACTCGGCGCTTGCGCACGACCAGGCCGGGGGCAGCTCGAGCACCAGGTCGGCACCTTCGGACAGTGCCATCCGGGCACGGGTATATTTGTCAAGCAGGGCAGGAGCGCCGCGCTGCACGAAATTCCCGCTCATGACGGCAATGACATAGTCTGCGTCCGTTTCCCTGCGGGCACAGGATAAGTGGTAGGCATGCCCGCTGTGGAACGGGTTGTATTCTGCAATGATTCCGGTAATGTTCATAAAAATCCTTTCCCTGGGGCGTGTTTGAAATATCCCTGAGATTATAGCAGAGCGCATAGCCGCTGTAAAGCATGGGATTGCATAAATGCTGCCGGAATGGTACGATAAAGCATGGCAGCGGAAAATGGCTGGTAATTAAGAAAAAGGAGCATAAAATATGACAGTGAGGCATAAAAACAGAATACAGGCATTTGTTCTTTTGTGTGCCGCCGCGGCTTTGGCCTGGGCCGTGCAAAAGGCTGACTGGCCCGGCAGCATCCGCATTCAGGAAGAATTCCTGCAGATAGAAGGCATCCGGCGCGATTACGATATCCTGCTGATTGCAGATACGCATATCAGCCTGTGTGATGAACGGGATGCAAAACTGATGGAAAAAGCACAGGCGCGAAGGCTTGCCTTTGAGCAGGAAAGCGGGAAATCCGCTGTCCGCACGTTTCACAGCCTGATTACCGAATCCGTGAAAAGCGGCATGGACGTTACGGTTTTTGCAGGGGATATTACCGACTCGGCCATGCAGGCGTCCATTGATTTTGTACAGGACGAGATAGACCGCCTGGACATGCCGTATCTGTATGTCACGGGCAACCATGATTTTGAGTACGGCAGCGAGTATTTTTCCAAAAAGGCTTACAGCCAGTATTTTCCAAGGCTTTATAACCTGACAAAAACAAAAGAGCAGTATTCCATTATGGAATTTGACGACCTTGTCATAGCCGGGCTGAATGATAAAAACAATCAGTTTGACAAAGGTGCCGCAAAAGCGCTGATGCCTTATTTAAAAGGGACAAAGCCTGTTATCCTGGTGACGCATGTGCCGCTGCAGCCGGAGCAGGAAAATTCCAGGCTGGAACAGCAGGCGGATGAGGTCTGGGGGCTTTCGAAGAATGGCAGGTGCCGTGTCCTGCTCGGTGAGACCGCATGCAGGCCCAATAAAACGACGCAGAAGGTGCTGGACGCCGTATTTGCACAAAACAGTCCGGTTGCGGCTGTATTTGCAGGGCATATTCATTTTTACAACCGGAGCCTGCTAAACGGCGGCGTGTCGGAACAGGTTGTGACAGGGGCTGGGTACTACGGGGATGCGGTCAGGATTCACCTGCAATCCGGCGGTAATCCTGAGGGTTTTGAAACAGTTCCGGATGCAAAATAATATTTTTAGTAAAATTGCAATATTTTGTTTACAAAAATGGAATAATCATGTACAATGATAACAATTGGAAATGCATCTGCTTCATTGAAGTCAGAAAATGTCGATAACGGGTGCATTTCGAAGACAGCAGAACTGCTGTATCTGTCATGCCGGGCGGCCTGGCAGGCACAGCCGTCCTGCGAAAGACTAATCAGGGATAGAAAAGGAGATAAAAAATGGGTAAAGAAATGATTGCTATGCTTCTTGCCGGTGGACAGGGCTCCCGTCTTTATGCGCTGACCCAGAAGCTCGCAAAACCTGCAGTACCATTTGGCGGCAAGTACCGCATTATTGATTTTCCGCTGTCAAACTGCGTGAACTCAGGGATTGATACAGTCGGTATTTTAACACAGTATCAGCCGCTGATTCTGAATGAATATATTGGAAACGGGCAGCCATGGGATTTGGACCGTCTGTATGGCGGCGTGCATGTACTTCCGCCGTACCAGCAGGCATCCGGCTCGGACTGGTATAAGGGCACGGCAAATGCGATTTATCAGAATATTTCTTTTATAGACCGTTATGACCCGAAATATGTCATTATTCTTTCCGGCGACCAGATCTGCAAGCAGGATTACAGCGATTTTCTCCGGTTCCACAAGGAAAAGGGTGCGGAATTCAGCGTAGCGGTTATGGAAGTGCCGTGGGAGGAAGCTTCCCGGTTCGGCCTTATGGTTGCGGATGAAAATGACAAGATTGTGGAATTCCAGGAAAAACCAAAGGAGCCGAAGTCCAATCTGGCGTCCATGGGCATTTACATATTCAACTGGGATATCCTTCGCAAATATCTGATTGAAGACGAGGAAGACCCGAATTCCGAAAATGACTTTGGCAACAATATCATTCCAAACCTGTTAAAAGACAAAAGAAACATGTATGCATATCATTTTGACGGTTACTGGAAGGATGTCGGAACAATTTCATCCTTATGGGAAGCAAACATGGAAGTGCTTGACCCGGAACACAGCGGCATTAACCTGTTTGATGAAAAATGGAAAATTTACAGCCGTAACAGCGGCATGACCGGACATAAAATCAACTCCGGCGCGGTTGTGGAAAATTCCATGATTACAGACGGCTGCAACATTTCCGGCAGGGTAAAGCATTCCATCTTATTTGCAGGCGTTAAGATTGAAGAAGGCGCAGAAGTAGAAGACGCAGTTATTATGGGCGGCACGCTGATTAAATCCGGTGCGAAGGTAAAACACTGCATCATCGCAGAAAACGTTGTAATTGGAAAGAATGCCGTTGTAGGGCAGATGCCGGAAGGCGGCGAGGCAGGCGTAGCAACGGTCGGCTCCGGCGTGTATGTTGGCGACGATGCCATAATCGGACCAAATGCCATGGTCAGTGATAATGTAAAGGACGGTGACAGACAATGATAAATACCAATACGAACGCACTGGGCATTATTTTCCCAAATGTTTATGATGAACTTGTATCTGAATTGACAAATGAACGCCTGATGGCATCAATTCCGTTTGGAAGCCGTTACCGCATGATTGACTTTGTATTGTCCAGCATGGTAAACTGCGGGATTGACAATATTACGGTATTAGTACGCGAAAATTACTTTTCCCTGCTTGACCATTTAGGCTCCGGCCGTGAATGGGACCTGACACGCAAAAACGGCGGTTTGAATATCTTCCCGCCATTTGCACAGAAAAACACAGGCATTTACAGCGGCAAGGTTGGCTCGATTGCAAGTATTTTAAGCTTTTTGAAATCCCAGAAGGAAAAATATGTCATTATGTCAGATGCCAACATTGCATTCAACTTTGATTTTAAGGCACTGTTAAAGGCACATATTGAAAGCGGCGCAGAAGTGACCGTGGCATATACAAGGGAAGAACTCCCGGCAAGCATCCGCAAGTCGGATGACCTTCGCAAGGCAATGTATTACACGTTTGACCTCGAAGAAAAACGCGTAAAGAAAATCCACATCAACTCACAGGAAACCGGCGTGCAGAACTTCTCGATGAATATTTATGTATTCGAGCGCGAACAGCTGATTAAGCTTGTAAACGAAGCATTTATCGGCGGCGGTGTTTATCTGGAACGCGATGTGCTGCTTCCGCGCATTAACGAGCTGACTATCAACGGCTATGAATATACAGACTATGTAGCACGCATTACCGACCTTAAGAGTTATTTTGATGAGAATATGCGTCTTTTGGATGATGCGAACCTGTCTGCACTGTTTGAACGGAATTCGATTTATACAAAAATCCGTGACGACAACCCGACACGTTATGTAGACGGTGCATCTGCAAAGAATGTCATGGTAGCTGACGGCTGCGTGATTGAAGGCGAAATTGAAAACTGCATCCTGTTCCGTGGCGTAAAAGTCGGCAAGGGCGCAAAGGTGAAAAATGCCATCCTGATGCAGGACACCATTGTAGAGCCGGGCGTGAACGTGGAATATGTCATTACAGACAAGAAGGTTACGATTTCCGAGGGCAAGGAGCTGAAAGGAACGGATTCTTTCCCGGTATTTGTGGCAAAGCGGCAGGTTGTATAGCAGCCTGACATGCATGTGGCAAACCGGCCGGATATAAGATACATAAAACAGATATAAAAAATCAGTAAGAAAAAGGGGGACTTGTCTGTGAGTCCCTCTTTTTTCATGGGCTGGATTCATTCCCGGCATGATTGTCGCTTTCTTTCGGGCTTTGCAGCAGGTGCAAAGTCCTGTGTGAACAGTAACAGACGGTTGGGACTGGCTTGTCAAAATTTTAACAGTTCTTGTATCTGCTGAAAATTAGGTTTATAATAAAACATACGTATGCAAGAAATTTTGATAAAGGAGAAGGAATATGAATGTATTAGTTATTAACTGCGGCAGTTCATCATTAAAATACCAGGTTATCGATTCTGCAACCGAGGGCGTGCTGGCAAAGGGACTGTGCGAACGCATCGGCATTGACGGAAGGCTTGTTTACGAGCCGAAAGGCGGGGAAAAGGAAATCACCGAAGCACCGATGCCGACCCATAAGCAGGCGATTCAGATGGTGATTGACGCGCTGACAAACGAAAAGAGCGGCGTTTTGAAAAGCCTGGACGAAATCGGTGCGGTGGGCCACCGGATTGTGCACGGCGGCGAGAAATTTGCGGCTTCTGCTATTATAACGGATGAAATGATACAGGCTGTTGAGGAATGTTCCGACCTTGCGCCGCTTCATAACCCGGCCAATTTAATCGGCGTGCGCGCATGCCAGGAGCTGATGCCGGAAACGCCGATGGCTGGCGTGTTTGATACCGCCTTCCACCAGACGATGCCGCAGGAAGCGTACCTGTACGGTGTTCCGTATGAATATTATGAAAAATACGGCGTCCGCAAATACGGCTTTCACGGAACCAGCCACAGCTATGTGTCCAGACGTGCCGCAGCTATTTTAGACAGGCCGTATGAATCGTTAAAGACGATTGTCTGCCATCTTGGCAACGGCGCATCCGTCTGTGCCGTGAAAAACGGAAAATCCGTCGATACCTCCATGGGATTATCCCCGCTGGAAGGGCTTGTAATGGGAACCCGTTCCGGTGATATTGACCCGTCTGCGGTAGAATATATTGCAAAAAAGGAAGGGCTGGATATGGCCGGCATCCTGAATGTATTAAATAAAAAATCCGGTGTCATGGGGCTTTCCGGTGTTTCTTCGGATTTCCGCGACCTGGAAGCGGCAGAACTGGAAGGCAATGAACGTGCCGCAGCTGCGCAGCGTGTATTTAATTACCGTGTATTGAAATACATAGGTGCCTATGCGGCAGCTATGAACGGCGTGGACTGCATCTGCTTTACTGCAGGGCTTGGCGAGAATAACGGCGTGACACGCAGGCAGATTTGTGAAAGCCTGGGTTATCTGGGCATTCAGATTGATGAAGAAGCAAACAAAAAGCGCGGCGAGGAAATCGTGATTTCAACACCGGATTCGAAAGTAAAAGTGCTTGTCATTCCGACAAATGAGGAACTGGCAATTGCAAGGGAGACCGTTGCACTTTTGAAATAAAAGGATAAATATCCGCAAAAATTTTAAGAAAAGATGTTTGTCAGTCTATGAAATGGGGCTGCTGCATGAAGAAAAACATATACAAGATATAAGAATGATTCAAATAAACGATATCTTGTATCCGTTTTCTCAGTGCGGCAGCCCCATTTTTATGATATTGCTCCTGCAATCTGTACCCAAAAAGATGCAGATGGTGCTGAACCGCTTTCCCAAATTCCCTGTTTTGGTAAAATAGAACTGATACATCACTACATAAATAAGGAGGGGAATTATGGATTTTGGAAAAATAAAATCCAAAAAAGGCTGCATGAAAAAGACAGCAGCCATCATGCTGGCAGCCGCCGTGGCAGCTTCCGTCTTACCGGCCGCCCGCCCGCTGCCCGTGAAAGCGGCAGAGCCGTATGTCAGCCTGCGGACTTCATTTAAGACGCTGAAAACAGGCCAGGCAAACCGCATGACGCTCAAAAACAACACGCTTGGGTGGAAGATTAAAAAGGTTTCCACAAAAGACCGCACGGTTGCCATGGTATATGGCAAAACAGCATCGTCCTTTATGATTAAGGGCAAGTCAGAAGGACGGACGACGGTAAAGGCCGAGCTTCGCACTACTGCAAGGAAGAAGTTCACGAAAAAGACCGTCCGCTGCAGGGTAAAAGTGATTGCAGCAGACACATTAAATCCAGAGGAAGCAAAGGTTTCGACTCAGGCAGAGCTGGATAAGGCACTGAAAAGCAGAAACCTGAAAAAGCTGGAAATCCATACGGACCAGCCAGGAAAGCTGGTAATTCCGGATGGAAATTACGCGCAGACAGACCTGATTGTATATGCCCCGGCAGCAGACATCGAAAACAGCGGCAGGTTCAATTCCATTACGCTGCAGGCAATCAAGCCGGACACCTGGATTGAGAATGCCATTGGCAATGTCATGAAGGTAGTGGCACAGGCAGCCCGTATTGTCGTCAATCAGGGGGCATCCTTAGACAGACTGAATTTTGCGAAGGCAGATGCGAAAGTCAGCCTGGAAGTAAACGGAAAAATCAATGAAGTGTCCATCAGTGCAAAAATGGAATTAAAGGTTTCCGGCAAGCCGGAGGAACCGATAAAGACAGTCATTGAGGAAACCGCAGAAGGCACGGTACTTGAGACATCGGCACCTTTGCATGTGGAAATGCATGCATCAGCAGAGATTACCTTCAATGAAGGCGCAGAAAACAGCACGGTAGAAATCAAGTCCGAAAAAGTAAAGGCAGATATTAAGAACAATACGAAAGTGCCAATTACAATAAAAAGGGCTGACGGTTCAATCCAGAAAATGGCGGGAACAGTGAATATTTTTGGCGGCGGCAGTTCCACCGCGCCTCCTTCGACTTATTACCCGCCGGTAACCGGGCCTTCGCTGATTCCGACCGGGCCTTCGATTGATACAGATTATCCTGGCGGTGGTCCTGGCGGCAGTGGCGGTATTGGCGGCGGTCACGACTACGTTTATATCAAGGAGGAAGCTGTTGAAGTTATGAGTCCGCATGTATCTATTATTGTGACACGTTCGGCAATTTCAGCAGAGTCAGAAACCGTTACCATGTCTGCGCTTTTAAAATTAAAAATGAATCTGAAGCATCCATCGGTTCCAGATGCTGTGAAGGCAGTGTTATATTTACCGGATGTGAAGCAGCAGTCAGATGGCCAGATGATGATAGTGAGTATGAAGCATGAGGACGAATGGGAGTTTGGCCCTGTAGAGGCGGATAAGGATGACATAACGACGGATGGAAAACTTCTTGCCTCTCTTGATGTATATGATGATAAAAATCATATATATTACAGCGGAGATATGTATCTGATTATCATTAACAAAGACGTTTTAGAACAGGTAACGGACTATATGAAGGAAAACGGGATTATTTCAGCGAGCCTGGAAATTGATTCCAAACAAATGTATTATAGTACTGTGGATTGGGCTGGGACAGCTGCTAATTATGAGTTTGAGGATGTTAAAATAACACCGCTTAAAACGGAACCAAAAACAGAAACTCAGCCAGATACAGAAACTCAGCCAGATACAGAAACGGAAACAACACCATAGATTTTCTGGAATGCAGGCTGTTATCCCGGCATAAACGAAAGAAATGAAAA
The DNA here is from genome assembly GCA_910579075.1 of uncultured Eubacterium sp. Lineage (GTDB taxonomy): Bacteria > Bacillota > Clostridia > Lachnospirales > Lachnospiraceae > Eubacterium_J. Next base: position 85 of record CAJTSV010000013.1, on the reverse strand, counting down.
TTCAGGCAGGACACCCGGAATGGATTGCGGGAGTTCTGCCTGTTTTTAGTAACAGATCAGGCAGGTCTTTGCACCCTGATGCAAA
>CAJTSV010000012.1:55906-57831 GCA_910579075.1 uncultured Eubacterium sp. | reverse complement strand
ACGATTGGTACATATGGCGTTGCAAGGAAACGGACGGATAAAAAGCTGCGTTTTTGTTCCATGAACTTTGAGCATTTAGGCGTAATGGAATCTTCCGTGGACGATTTAAAGGCAGAAAACAAATCAGACTGGACCAATTATCCAAAGGGTGTTATCTGGGCATTTGGAACAAGGGGGATGCAGGTACAGCAGGGCATGGACCTGATGCTGTTTGGCAATATCCCGAATGGCTCCGGGCTGTCCTCCTCGGCTTCGGTGGAAGTGCTGACCGGATATATCCTGGCAGATTTGTTTGGATTTGAAGTGTCAAATCAGGATTTGGCGCTTATCGGGCAGTATGCGGAAAATAATTTCAACGGGGTCAACTGCGGCATTATGGACCAGTTTGCAATTGCAATGGGCAAGGCAGGCCATGCGGTATTTTTAGATACGGCAACGCTGAAATACGAATATGCGCCTTTGGAGCTGAAAGGTGCCAAAATCGTGATTTCCTGTACGAATAAAAAGCGCGGGCTTGGGGATTCGAAATACAATGAGCGGCGCAGCGAATGCGAGACAGCCCTGGCAGAAATCCAGGAAGTGATTGGAATTGAAACACTGGGTGATTTGACAGAAGCACAGTTTGAGCAGTACAAGAGCGCCATTAAGGATGAAACGCGTGTAAAACGTGCAAAGCATGCCGTTTATGAAAACCAGAGGACATTAAAGGCAGTAGAAGCGCTGAAAAATAACGATGTGAAGCTGTTTGGCGAGCTGATGAATGCTTCCCATGTATCTTTGCGTGATGATTACGAAGTGACCGGAACCGAGCTGGACACGATGGTGGAAGAAGCATGGAAGATTGACGGCGTGATTGGCTCGCGCATGACAGGTGCCGGATTTGGCGGATGCACCGTCAGCATTGTCAAAGACGAAGCGGTTGATACCTTTATCAGCCAGGTAGGGAAGGCATACAAGGAAAAGATTGGCTATCCGGGTGATTTTTATGTTGTGGAAATCGGGGACGGCCCGTCCAGGCTGGCGTAAAAGACGATGGCCGGCTGGCAGGCAGAAAATGACAGGCTGCGGCCAGCCGGGTTTTGATGGAAAACAGATGGCAGAAAGGGAGAGCGTATGATTCAGGAAAATATATTAAAGCTGACAGGCTATGGCCTTGCAACGGGCCTGATAGAACCGGAAGATAAGCAGTATACCATAAACCGCCTGCTGGAGCTGTTTCAGCTGGACGAACTGGAAGACGATGTGGTGTCGGCTTATGAAAAACAGCCGCAGATGACACAGGAAACCGCAGAAGACGCACTGGAAGGCATTTTAAGCCAGATGATGGACTATGCGCATGAGCAGGGCATTCTGGAAGAAGACAGCATTGTATACCGTGACCTGTTCGATACAAAAATCATGAGCATGCTTGTGCCAAGGCCAGGCGAGGTTATCCGCAGGTTCCGGGAGCTGTATCAGGAAGACGCACAGAAAGCGACCGATTATTTTTACAAATTAAGCCGTGATACGGATTATATCCGCAGATACCGCATTAAGAAGGATTTGAAATGGACGACAGATACGCCGTTCGGGGAACTGGATATTACAATCAATTTATCCAAGCCGGAAAAAGACCCGAAAGCAATCGCGGCTGCAAAGCTGGCAAAGCAGAGCGGCTATCCGAAATGCCTGTTATGTAAGGAAAATGAAGGCTATGCAGGCCGCATCAATCATCCGGCAAGGCAGAATCACCGGATTATTCCGGTTACGATTAACAGCAGTGACTGGTATTTCCAGTATTCGCCGTATGTATATTATAACGAGCACTGCATTGTGTTTAATTCGGAACATACGCCGATGAAAATTGAGCGTGCGGCGTTTGGAAAGCTGCTGGATTTTGTAGAACAGTTCCCGCATTATTTTGTCGGCTCGAATGCGGACCTGCC
>CAJTSV010000012.1:33278-55885 GCA_910579075.1 uncultured Eubacterium sp. | reverse complement strand
TGACCATTTCCAGGGCGGGCATTATGAGTTTGCAATGGCAAAAGCCCCGGTGGAACAGGAAATCCGTTTTGACGGGTTTGAGGATGTCTGTGCCGGAATTGTCCGGTGGCCGATGTCGGTAATCCGCATTGCTTCTGAGAGCAGGGAACGGCTGGTGGAGCTGGCAGACAAAATCCTGTTAAAATGGCGCGGGTATACGGATGAAGATGCCTTTATTTTTGCGGAAACTGACGGCGAGCCGCACAATACGATTACCCCGATTGCCAGAAAGCGGGACGGGAAATATGAGCTCGACCTGGTGCTGCGCAATAATATTACTACGGATGAGCATCCGCTGGGCGTGTACCATCCGCATGCAGGCCTGCACCATATCAAAAAGGAAAATATCGGGCTGATAGAGGTTATGGGGCTTGCTGTGCTGCCGGCAAGGCTCAAGGATGAAATGGCACAGTTAAAAGAAGCTTTGCTTTCCGGTGCGGATATCCGTGCAGATGAAGTGCTCGAAAAACATGCAGACTGGGTAAGGGAGTTTTGTGCAAAATATGACAGTGCCGGAACGGTTATCGATGCATCGAATGTGGATGAAATCCTTCGTACAGAAATCGGGCTTGTGTTCCAGCAGGTACTGGAAGATGCCGGAGTGTATAAGTGCACGAAGGAAGGCCGGGATGCATTTTTGAAATTTATTGCAGCAGTTAATAAGTAGGATGTATTTTTGGAAAGACAGGCAGCAGGGAGCGCGCTGCCTGTCTTTTCTGTTATCCGAAGATGCGGGAAAAATCCCCTGGCCTCAGCGGCAGTCCGGGCCGTCAGAAAACCAGCTATTTACGGTATCAGGCTCGATTTCCAGGGTTACTGGTCATGGAGTGAACGGTAACAATGGGAATGGGGCTTTTACTGCTGCTTGTAATTTGATTGACATTTCCAGGGCTTTTCGATAGAATGATGACAGAAGTGAAGCAGGGGGAGAAGCGGGATGAGACGGTATTTCAATACAGAAGGATTGTGTGACACAAAGGAGCATTATATGGTAAGACTGGACAGCCGTCTGGCTGATATAAAGCATTTTTATGTAGACAGAAAGAAATACTTTGTTATGAACAGGGGCAGGCAGTACGGAAAGACTACGACACTGTATGCCCTGGCGGCGTATCTGAAAGAGGAATATACCGTTTTATCGCTGGATTTTCAGGAGCTGACAACAGAAGATTTTGTAAATGAGGGTGTATTTGTACGGGCGTTTTCCCGTCTGCTTATGGATGCTGCCGGGCTTTTGGATGAAGAAAGCAGAAAGGTACTGTCAGAACCGTTAAAAGAGTTTTCTGCCTTTACAGCGAATCACAGTTTAATTGAGCTTTTTATATGCCTGAGCGGACTGTGTGTGAAAGCCCAAAGGCCGGTGGTGCTGATGATTGATGAGGCAGACAGCGCTTCCAATAACCAGGTGTTCCTTGATTTTCTTGCACAGCTGAGGGGATATTATCTTGCAAGAAGAAAGAAGCCGGTATTTCATTCCGTTATTCTGGCTGGTGTCCATGATATTAAGAACCTGAAATTAAAGCTGCGTCCGGAAGCGGAACATAAATACAATAGTCCGTGGAATATTTCGGCTGATTTTGATATGGATATGAACTTTTCGTCTGCACAGGTTGCGGCCATGCTGCAGGAATATGCGTCACCGTCTATTTTGCCATCTGCTGCGTTGTCGTCAGTCAACGATGCCACGGACTGGCAGGAAACCTGAGCAGATATGTCAGGATGTGTGTGGCAGACTGAGTCTTATGAAACAGCAGCAGTTTCATCCGCATGCAGAAGGGAGAAAGTACAGATGCAGGAAAGCCGGTTATTTCAGATTGTGTACTGCCTTCTGGAACAGGGACAGGCAACGGCCCCGGAATTGGCAGAAAAGCTGGAAGTGTCGGTCAGGACGATTTACAGAGATATGGATGCTTTAAGCGCGGCGGGCATTCCCATATATGCACAAGCAGGCAGAAATGGCGGCATTTCTCTGATGAAGGACTTTGTCCTGGACAAAGCTGTTTTATCAGAGGATGAAAAACAGGAAATCTTAACGGCCCTGCAGGGACTGGGTGCTGCACAAAATAAAAACAGCTCCCGGACCTTGCAAAAGCTCTCCGCCCTGTTTCGCCTGGATGCCAGTGACTGGCTGGAAGTGGATTTTTCCAGGTGGGGAAATACTGGTTCTGACAATGAAAAATTTGAACGGCTCAAAGCAGCCGTAATCCGGCGCAGAACCATCAAAATCCGGTATGCAGGCTCTGGCGGGACAAAAGGCGTGCGAACCGTGCAGCCGCTGAAACTCGTATACAAGGCACGGGCATGGTATCTCAAAGCGTACTGCATGGAAAAGCAGGACTGGCGCATATTCAAGCTGAACCGCATTCTGGATTTGGAAGTGCTGGAAGAAAGGTTTGAGCCGCGCGTGTATGAGGGGCCGGTTGATGATACCTGCGGGGAGTATCAGCCGGTTGTCATCCTTTTTTCGAAAGAAGCAGCATACCGGGTTTATGATGAATTTGACAAAACACAGATTGAGGTACAGCCCGACGGCAGCCTGCTTGTGACAGCGAAAATGCCGGAAGATGCATGGCTGACAGGATTTTTGTTATCGTTTGGTACACAGGCGCAGGTGCTTTCGCCTGCATATCTGAAAGAGGACATTGCAAAACAGGCCAGAATGATTTATGAAACATATAAAACCTGACAGACAGTGTCAGCATTTATCTGATATGATAGCATTGTTTCACAGCGGGGCCGGATTTTCCGGTTTTTCAGCGGATATGCAGAAAGGATGATTCATTATGGGAAGACCTTCATCAAAAACAGATTTATTAACCGCAGCAGCAGAAAACTATGAAAAGCTGAATGCTTTGATTATGGGAATGACAGAACGGGAACTGGCATCACCGTTTGATTTTTCCGGTGATGTGAAAAAGAAAGAGGCACACTGGAAACGGGATGTGAATCTGAGGGATGTTATCGTGCATCTGTATGAATGGCACCAGCTGCTGCTGGAATGGGTGCATGCAAACCGGAACGGAATGGAAAAACCGTTTCTTCCAGAGCCTTATAACTGGCGCACTTATGGGGCAATGAATACAGAGTTTTGGAAAAAGCATCAAAACACGCCGTTAGACGATGCCGTGCGCATGTTTGAACAGTCGCATGCCGAGGTTATGAAGCTGGCAGAATCCTTCTCCAATGAGGAGCTGTTTTCCAAAGGGGTGTTTGCATGGGCTGGCAGCAATGCGATTGGCTCGTATTTTGTAAGCGTGACATCGAGCCATTATGACTGGGCTATGAAAAAACTGAAAGCGCACAGGAAAATCTGTTTAAAATAAATCGGAATGTGTTCCTGTGCGGAACAGAAATAATGCAAGTTCATCCTGAGTGATGCGGTAAATAAGAAGCCAATCCGGTTCAATGTGGCATTCATGAAATCCTTTATAGTTACCAGACAATTCGTGGTCGCAATATTTCTCGTTCAAGGTATGTCCGCTGGCTAATGTGTGAATAACATCGCGTAAATGTTCCATTTTACAGCCGCGTTTTTGTGCGCGTTTCAAATCCTTTTTAAAACGGTTAGATGGAACAATTTTAAGCATCTGAAAGTACCTCATCTAAAAGTTCATCAAAAGTTTCATAGCGTTTATAAGTTTCTGGATTTTTTTTCATTTCTTCATATTCAGCCAGCGCAGACCTTGTTTCTGCATTCAGAGACGGGCGTTTTACTTCAAATGGAATGCCATCATGGTTAATGGCAGACTGGAGAATAGTTGCTGTACCCATATGGAGTCCCTCCTTTTTCTTTAATATTATACGCACAAATGCAGCAGCTGTCAATAAAATGGACAGGGATGTTTTACATGTTTAAAATGGAAAATATGTGAGCACAATTCTGATTTCCTGATTTCCTGCACAATCATGTTTACTTTTCCGCTGAAATATAGTAAAGTATGCTGGATTACTTCTATTATTAATTATATATTTATCAGGAAAAGAGGGTGGCATGAAAAATGAAACCATGGGAAGCAAATATCAGGAAAACAGTTCCATATGTGCCCGGTGAGCAGCCGGATAAGCCGCGCATGATAAAACTTAACACGAATGAGAATCCTTATCCGCCGGCCCCGGGCGTGGCAGAAAGCCTGTATACGTTTGATGCGGGCAATCTGCGCAAGTACCCGGACCCGGCGGCAGGCGGGCTTGTCCGGGCACTGGCAAAGCGTTACCGGGTAAAGACAGAACAGGTATTTGCCGGGGTCGGCTCGGATGATGTGCTGGCAATGGCGTTTCTGACGTTTTTTAATTCCGAAAAGCCGGTGCTGTTCCCGGACATTACCTATTCATTTTATGAAGTATGGGCGGATGTATTCCGGATTCCGTTTGAGAAGGTACCGTTAGATGAACGGTTCCGCATACGCAGCCGGGATTATGCCAGGGAAAATGGCGGCATTATTTTTCCGAATCCGAATGCGCCGACCGGGGAGGCAGAAAGCCTTGCGCTGGTAGAGGATATTTTAAAGCAGAACCGGGATGTGATTGTCATTGTGGATGAAGCTTATATCGATTTTGGCGGGCAGTCGGCGCTGGCACTGTTACAGGATTATGACAACCTTCTCGTTGTGCAGACGTTTTCCAAATCGCGCTCGCTGGCCGGGATGCGTATCGGATATGCCATCGGCAGCGCAGAGCTTATCGGGTATTTAAACGATGTGAAATATTCGTTTAACTCGTATACACTCAGCCAGCCGGCCATTGCGGCGGGAATGGCAGCGCTTGTAGATGAGTCATATTTTAAAGAAACCATCCATAAAATTGTAACAACAAGGGAGCGTGTGAAAGGAGAGTTCCAAAAGCTTGGTTTTGCATCGGGCACCAGCCAGAGCAATTTTTTGTTTGTCACACATCCGCACATACCGGCAAAAGAACTGTTTGAGGCTTTGAAGGAACACAATATTTATGTGCGCTATTTTGATAAGCCAAGAATCGATAATTACCTTCGGATTACGATTGGGACGGATGAAGAAATGGATGCCCTGTTGTATTTTCTCCGGGATTATATCAGCCGCAGGGATGCCGGGATGTAAATGCGGCTGAAACGAGTAACCGAAAGCGGGCTTTTTTATTATTTCAGGAAAGAGGTTTGTTATGTTTATCATACAGTTTATCAGGGGATTTTGCATGGCGCTGGCTGACAGCGTGCCGGGTGTTTCGGGCGGGACGATTGCGTTTCTGCTCGGATTTTATGACCAGTTTATCAGCTCGATTGACGACCTTTTGCGCGGCGGGCTGGAGAAAAAAAAGAAGGCGCTGTTTTTTTTAATCCGGCTCGGCATTGGCTGGGCATGCGGCATGGTGATGGCTGTGCTTGTGCTGGCTGGTATTTTTGAATCCCATATCTATGCAGTCAGTTCCATGTTTATCGGGTTTATTCTGTTTGCCATTCCGATTGTGGTCCGCGAAGAACAGCAGGCGCTGCGTTCGGATAAAGGGGCGGTATAAATGCAGTTCTTTCTGCGTTCATAGTACCAGCGATTACTTATTTTAATCCGGTTTCCGGCGGCAGCAGCGTGAACTTAGAGCAGCTGGACTGGAAGCTTGGCATTTATGTATTTCTGGCCGGGGCGGTGGCGATATCTGCAATGGTGCTGCCGGGGATTTCCGGTTCGACGCTGCTTTTGATTATGGGACTGTCCCTGCCTGTCATTACGGCGATTAAAGATATCCTGCATTTTGATTTCGGGCCGTTTGTGACGGTATTTATTTTCGGGTGTGGAATCCTGACCGGGATTTTCAGCGTGGTGAAAATTATCCGAAGGGCGCTCGAACAGTTCCGCCCGCAGACGATTTACCTCATTATCGGGCTGATGGCAGGCTCTGTCTATGCGGTTATCAAAGGGCCGGAGACGCTTGACACGCCGCAGGCGGCACTTTCCCTGGACACGTTTCAGTTTTTGTTTTTTGTCATTGGCGGGGCGGTGATTCTGGGCATGCAGATGATGCAGAACGCCAAAGCAGATTGACGGCCGGATGAAAGAGGCATGGCAGCAGCCAGGGGGTTTGGCATGGAATCAGAGAAGATAAAGGTTTTTTTGGTAGAAGATGAGATAGTCATCCGGGAAGGAATTAAAAAGAATATCAGCTGGCAGAAAGAGGGCTTTGTATTCGCCGGGGAAGCCAGCGACGGGGAACTGGCATATCCGCTTATTCAGGCCGCAAAGCCGGATATCCTGATTACAGATATCCGGATGCCTTTTATGGACGGACTGGAACTCAGCCGCCTGGTGAAAAAAGAACTGCCGGATATTAAAATACTGGTGCTGAGCGGATATAATGAATTTGAATATGCAAAAGAAGCGATTAATATCGGGATTGCCGAATACCTGTTAAAGCCGGTTACCGGAGCAAAGCTTTTGGAAGCCGTCAAAAAGATGGCGAAAACGATAGAGGAAGAACGCCGCCAGAAGCAGTATCTGCTGGCTTATCAAAAGGAACAGGCAGAAAACGGGCAGCTGGCAAGGCGCAAGCTGTTTGGCAGGCTGGTGTCGGGACAATACCCGGTTTCTGTCCTTTTGGAGGAAGGCAGGGAGCTTGGACTGGAGCTGGCGGCGTCCCGGTATAACATTGTGCTGTTTCAGGTGTTTACCGGTGAAGAAGCCGAAAACTATTCCGACGAGCTGAACCGGATTTTAGAGGAAATGGAAGCACTTGCGGAGCAGTTGCAGCAGGTCATTATGATTGACCGCGGCGGGCTGGAAGGGCTTGCATTTCTTCTGAAAGGGACAGGGGATGGCAGCGGGAGCAGCCTGGAAGAACTGCTGCCGGAGTTTTTAAAAAGGCTGGAGCAGATTATGGGCAGGTACCCGGATGCGGAATATTTTGGCGGTGTCGGGGTTACGGCAGAACGGCTGAGCGAGCTGCGGGTCTGTTTTGCAAAGGCAGGACATGCATATGCTTACCGGTATCTGCGCGAGCATAACCAGATTGTGACAGAAGATATTGCACAGGCGCCAAAGGCGGTGGACGGCGAGCTCAGCCTTGGCGGGCTGAATGTCAAAAACCTGGAGCGCAATGCCGTGGGGCGTTTTCTTGCTACCGGATTAGAGGAAGAAGTCCCGGATTTTGTGGAAGGATATGTCCAAAGCCTTGGGGCACAGAATATCCAGTCTTTGATGTTCCGGCAGTATATTATTATGAATGCTTATATAACAGCAGCGGGCGCGGTAGAAAAACTGGGATATGAACCGGCCGTGATGGTGCAGGAATGCGGGGATTTTAAGTCCATGACGGATGTTTTTGCATCCGAAGAACAGGCGGTTACTTATTTGAAGCATGTGCTTGCCTCAGCCATACGGCTGCGGGATTGTGCATCCCAGAAAAAGTATGCAAAGCTTCTGGAAGATGCGCAGCGCTATATCCGGCAGAATTTTCAAAAGGAGGACATTTCCCTCAATACGGTGGCAGCCAGCGTGAATTTAAGCCCGAATCATTTCAGCACGATTTTCAGCCAGGAAACGGGCCGGACGTTTGTGGAGTACCTGACTTATGTGCGCATGGAAAAAGCGAAGGAGCTTTTGCGCAATACAAACAGGAAAACGTCGGACATTGCGTTTGAAGCGGGTTACCGGGACGCCCATTATTTCAGCTATTTATTTAAGAAGACACAGGCGTGTACCCCGAGGGAGTACCGCATGAAATCTGCTCCAAAGCAGGCAGGGGGAGCGGCATTATGAAAAGAAAACCCCGGGTGAGGAGGCAGGCGTCGATGAAACGGCGGCTGTACCTGCTGATTGTAATCTGCCTGCTGCCACTGACAGGCATGATGGTATATCTTCTGGCGCTGATGAACAGCGTATCGCAGCGTTATGATGCGGTTGTAGAAGACATGACGCTGGCCAATACATACAATCTTGTGTTTAAAGAAGATATGGATTATCTGATGTATATAATTGTCGTAAACGCAGAACGCGCAGGGCAGCTGGTAGATACGGAAAAACCCCAGGCCATGATTGCCGAAGCCAGGGACTCGTTTTACGAGCTGTATGGCAGGGCAGATACGGACAGCTCAAGGGAGAGCTTAAGGAGAATTATCAAAAGCCTGAATATTTTAGAAGACAGGGTAACGGAAATTAAGGATAATGCCCTGGTCAGCGGTTCTTATGATGAAAATATGAAAAGGCTGGATTTAAACGTCCGGGTTCTGACTGACCTGATTCAGGAACAGATACAAAAGTATATTTATGAACAGGCTGTAAAAATGGAAAAGCTGCGTGTCGGCATTCGTGAGGATGTCGTGCATTCTATTTTACTGCTGGGCGCTCTGGCAGCCGGGATATTTGCGGCAGCTTTTTTTGTGGGAGAAAAAGTAATCAGCAGCATTACGAAGCCAATCCAGAAGCTGTGCGAGGTGGCAAAGCAGGCCGGCCGGGGGGATTTTCAGGTGCGGGTAGCAGAAGCCGGGACCTATGAGCTGGCTGTCTTAAAGGAAAGCTTTAACCGGATGATAGAAGAACTCGGGAAGCTGGTGGAAGATATCCGGGTGGAGCAGCTGAATCTGAGGGCGGCAGAGCTGCAGCTTTTGCAGGAGCAGATAAATCCGCATTTTTTGTATAATACGCTTGATACGATTATCTGGCTTGCTGAATCCAAAGATACAGAACATGTCGTGAAGATGGTGGCGTCTCTTTCCGATTTTTTCAGGACGGCATTAAGCAAAGGAAAGGATTTTATTTCGGTCGGGGAAGAAAAGCGGCATATCCAGAGCTATCTGGCAATCCAGCAGTTCCGTTACCGGGATATTATGGAATATGAGGTCTGTTTTTCAGACGAGGTGCAGGAATATGAAATGCTCAAGCTGACGCTGCAGCCGCTGGTGGAAAATGCATTGTACCATGGGATTAAAAATAAACGGGGCGTCGGGCATATCCAGGTCCTGGGAAGGAAAGAAGGGGATAACCTGGTATTCCAGGTCAGGGACGACGGCATCGGCATGACGAAGGAGCGGCTGTGCGAGGTACGCCAGCTGATACAGGGAGAACGTGCCCTGGACCAGGAACATTCCGGTTTCGGCCTGTTTAATATTAACGAAAGAATCCGGCTGTATTACGGGCCGGAGTATGGCCTGTCCGCGGAAAGCAGTTATCTGGAAGGCACACAGATGCAGGTAGTCATTCCGTGCGTAAAAAATTGAACTTTTTTCGTAAAAAAACATCCTTTATTCATAGTTTGTTCAAAAATTGATAAAAAAACATACAAAAATCCGAAATAACTCCGTATCACTTTTTGTGCGAAAACGATATAATACTTCCAACAGCCAGGAAATAACTGGTAAAAAGTGATAAAGATACGGAGGGAAATCATATGAAACGAAAAATTGTGAGCATTTTGACATGTGCAGCTTTGACCGCGTCTCTTTTGGCCGGGTGCGGCAGCAGTCCGGCAGGCAGTGATGCAGGCGGGAATGACACGGCAGGCGGAGACGATGCGGCGGGCGGAGACGATGCAGCAGGCGGAGACGATGCGGCAGGCGGGGATGATGCAGCGGGCGGCAGTGATGCGGCAGGCGGCGGAAACGATGGCGGCACGATAACAATCGGGTTTGCACAGGTCGGGCATGAATCTGACTGGCGTACCGCATCGACCAAATCCTGCCAGGACGTATTTTCGGAAGCAAACGGGTATGATTTGCAGTTTGTAGACTGCGACAACGATTCAGCGGCCCAGATTGAAGCAGTCCGCGGATTTATCCAGCAGGCGGTGGATTATATTATCGTAGACCCGATTGTATCAAAAGGCTGGGACACCGTCCTGACAGAATGCGAGGATGCGGGAATTCCGGTTATCGTCATTGACCGTACTATCGAAGATTCGGATAAATATGTTTCGTGGGTAGGCTCGAACTTTAAGACAGAAGGACTTGCTGCAGGAGAGTGGCTGAAAGCTTATGCGGACAAAAAAGGCATCAGTGAAATCAATGCACTGGTCATTGAAGGCTCCACAGGCGCGTCTGCAACACTCGGGCGTACCGAAGGCTTTAAGGAAATTGCGGATGCGAATGGATGGAATATTATAGATTCCCAGAACGGCAACTTTACAGAAGCAGGCGGACAGGAGGTCATGGAGTCCTACATAAAATCTTATGAAGGCAAATTCAACGTGGTTATCTGCCAGAACGATAACGAGGCGTTTGGCGCGATGACAGCCATGAAAAATGCAGGCATCAGCTATGGCGTGGACAAGGACGTGATTTTAGTATCGTTTGATGCATGTACGGCCGGGCTTGAAAAAGTAATGAGCGGCGATATCAATGCGGATTTTGAATGCAACCCTCTGGCAGCACCGGATGTGGAAAAAGTCATCAAACAGCTGCAGGCTGGCGAAGAACCGCCAAAAGAAGTGTATATGACAGAGCACTGGTATGTGAATGAGGATATCATTTCTTCTATCACCGTAGATGGCATAGAGCAGGAGCTTACGGTTGTAACACAGGAAATTGTGGATGCTCAGTACTGATGCGAATATGTGGATGTTTGAATCCGAAAGCTGGGCAGTCTTAAGGGGAGGCCTGCGGGCCTCCCTCTTTTGATGCACAAGCTTTAGAAAGGATGGTATGTATGGATAAGGACGTAGTATTGACCATGCGTGGGATTACCATGACGTTTCCAGGTGTAAAGGCTCTTGACGGTGTGGATTTTACTTTGCGGAAAGGAGAAATCCATGCGCTGATGGGAGAAAACGGGGCCGGGAAATCCACGCTCATTAAATGCCTTACCGGAATCAATGCATTTCAGGCCGGGGAGATTCATGTAGACGGCATTGACGGGCCGGTTATAAACCATTCTACCCTGGATGCCCAGAAAAAGGGCATCTCAACCGTATATCAGGAAGTAAACCTCTGCGGCAACCTGAGCGTGGCGGAAAACCTGTTTATCGGCAGGGAGCCGAAGACAAGGCTTGGGACGATTGACTGGAAAACCATGGTAAAAAAATCCCAGAAAATCATAAATGACCTGGATATGCCGGTGGATGTAAACCAGAACCTGGAAGAATATTCGCTGGCGCTGCAGCAGATGATAGCCATTGCCAGGGCTGTGGATATGGACTGCAAGGTGCTGATTCTGGATGAGCCGACTTCCTCACTGGATGACAGCGAGGTAGAAAAGCTGTTCCGGCTGATGACGCAGCTGCGGGACAAAGGCGTTGGCATTGTATTTGTAACCCACTTCCTGGAACAGGTGTATGCCGTCTGCGACCGGATAACCGTATTAAGAAACGGCACGCTGGTAGGCGAATATCCGGTTGCAGAGCTGCCAAGGGTGAAGCTGGTAGCAGCTATGATGGGGAAAGATTTTGACGATATGGCATCGATTAAATCGGATGAAGCAGCTGATTTTTCCCATGCACAGGTATGCATTGATGCGAAGGGGCTCAGCCATAAAGGGACGATTAAGCCGTTCAGCCTTACGATACATAAAGGAGAGGTCGTGGGACTGACAGGGCTGTTAGGTTCCGGGCGCAGCGAGCTTGCCAGGGTGATTTACGGGGCAGACCGCAATCAGACGGGTACCTTAAAGGTAAACGGAAAAGAAGCCGTAATTAAGGCTCCGATTGACGCGATGAACCTTGGCATGGGACTGCTGCCGGATGACAGAAAGGCAGAAGGCATTATCGGGGATCTGTCTGTACGGGAAAACCTGATTCTGGCGCTTCAGGCAAAACGCGGCATGTTCCGCCTGATTCCGATGAAGGAACAGATTGCCCTGACAGACAAATATATAAAAATGCTGCAGGTAAAAACGGCAAGCCGGGAGACACTGATTAAACAGCTCTCTGGCGGGAACCAGCAGAAAGTCATTCTGGGCAGGTGGCTGGCGACAGACCCGCAGTTTTTAATCTTAGATGAACCGACCCGCGGCATTGACATCGGGACCAAGACGGAAATCCAAAAGCTGGTGCTGAAGCTGGCCGGGGAAGGAAAGAGCCTGATTTTTATTTCTTCCGAAATAGAAGAAATGCTTCGTACCTGCTCGAAAATGGCAGTTTTAAGGGATGGCGAAAAAGTAGGGGAAATTACCGAAGGCCTTACCCAGGAGAACGTTATGAAAGCGATTGCGGGAGGTGGTTCGAATGAGTAAGATAAAGAAAATAACAGGGATGCCGCTGTTTCTTCCTGTGTTCTGCATGCTGTTAGTCATGTTTGTAAACGTTATTTATGATGCGGCAAATGGCAATTTTGCTTTTAACTTTTTTACTGTGTCGCTTAGAAACGGCGTGCTCTATGGCCGCCTGATTGATATTTTAAACAGGGGAAGCGAAATCGCGATACTGGCAATCGGCATGACGCTTGTGGTATCGGCTTCGGCCGGAACGGATATTTCCGTCGGCTCTGTCATGTCGCTTTCAGCATCGTTTTGCTGCATGCTGCTGGCAGGATATGGCGCGGCTTCAGCCAGCGAGCTTCAGGTGCCTTTGTTTATCGGCGTGCTGGGCGGCATCTTTATGGGATGTGTGTGCGGCATGTTTAACGGGTTTCTCGTTGCTTATTTAAATGTGCAGCCTATGGTGGCGACGCTGATTCTGTTTTCTGCGGCCAGGGCTGTCGGGCTTTTGCTTTGCAACAACCTGATTGTGTATGTCAGAAACGACGCCTATGGATTTTTCGGGGGTTTTCTCGGGCCGGTTCCGACACCGATTGTGATTGCAGCACTGTGCGTGCTTGCGGTATCTGTCCTGCTGCGTTATACGGCGCTGGGCCTGTACATACAGAGTGTCGGCATAAATAAGCGGGCATCCCGGATTGCAGGGTTAAATTCCGAAAAAATCATTTTCCTGTGCTACCTTGTGTGCGGGCTGTGTGCCGGGATTGCCGGGATTGTGTCATCTTCCAGGATTACTTCCGCAGATTCGAATAATATCGGACTGAATTTTGAACTGGATGCTATTCTGGCTGTAGCGCTGGGCGGCAACAGCCTGGGCGGCGGCAAATTCCGCCTGGCCGGTTCCATTATCGGGGCATATACGATTCAGGCGATTACGACGACTTTATATGCGCTCGGTGTTTCGACAGAGCAGGCACCGGTATACAAGGCAATTGTTGTTATTATTATCGTAACGATTCAGGCGCCTCCGTTCAAGGCATTTATGAAACGCCTGTCTGATAAAAGGGAACTGGCCAAAGGAGGTGCTGCGGCATGAAACAAAAGAAAATAAACAGCAATACCCTTCTTTTGATTATCACCATTGTACTGTTTGTATTTATGTATGCAGCAGGCTGCGTGGTTTATAACAATAAGGGATTCGGGCATTTACAGACATTTTTGAATCTTCTGATTAATAATGCCGGGCTTTTGTGCGTTGCCTGCGGCATGACCTGCATTATGCTTACGGGCGGAATCGATATTTCCGTAGGCTCGCTGATTGCCTTAGACTGCATGATTCTTGCGGCGGGCATGGAAAACTGGAACATGAGTGCACCGGCTTTATGCATCCTTGTGCTTGTAATCGGCGTGGTGTTCGGAATGGTGCAGGGCTTCTGCGTCGGCTATTTAAAAATCCAGCCGTTTATTGTGACAATGGCAGGGATGTTCTTTGGCAGGGGCATGACGGCGGTTATCTGTACAGACCAGGTTTCCATCAGTAATGAATGGTTTGTGCATCTGGCAAATATCAAAATCGAGATTCCGTTCGGCGGATATGTCAATCCAAAGGGGATTTATCAGACGCCGTTTATCCGGCTGTCCGTGCTTGTGGCGCTGCTTGTGCTTGTGGCGGTTTTCCTTATGCTGCGGTATACCAAATTCGGGCGCAGTCTGTATGCGGTAGGCGGCAATGAGCAGTCGGCTGTGATGATGGGACTGAATGTGCCTCTGACAAAGCTTAAGGCTTACGTGTTATCTTCGTTTCTTTGTTCCATCGGCGGCATCTGTTTCTGCTTAAATACGATGTCCGGCAATGTACAGCAGGCGACGGGCCTTGAGATGGATGCAATCGCATCGTCTGTTATCGGCGGGACGCTCCTGACCGGGGGCGTGGGAAATGTCATCGGCTCTTTCTTTGGCGTTTTGATAAACGGCACGATTTCAACGCTTGTAAAGACAAACGGCAAGCTGTTAAGCTCCTGGTCGAGCATTGCGGTCGCAGCACTGTTGTGCTTCTTTATTGTATTACAGAGCGTATTTGCAAAAATTAAGGAAAAGAAATAGAAATTAGAAAGATATAATAATAGAAGAAAACCGTGGCAGGATAACGGATTTCGGATTTTTTCGGGAGGAGGGGATGCAGCATGATAAAATGGTTATGCCTGGCTGTCTGTACGGCGTTTCTGCTTTCGGGCTGTGGCAGGCAGGGAGAAGACGGGCAGGCATCCCAGGATTCTGCAAAGGAAAGCGATAACCTGATTGTCGTAGGGCTTTCCCAGGTAGGCTCCGAGTCGGACTGGCGGCTTGCAAATACCCGCTCCTACCGGGAAACGTTTACCGAAGAAAATGGCTATTACCTGATTTTTGACGATGCGCAGCAAAAGCAGGAAAACCAGGTAAAGGCAATCCGTGATTTTATCCTGCAGAAGGTGGATTATATTGTCCTGGATGCCATTGCTGAAACCGGATGGGATGCCGTGCTTGCCGAAGCAAAGCAGGCGGGAATTCCTGTGATTTTGTCCGACCGTTCGGTCAGGGTGGAAGATGACAGCCTTTATACGAGCTGGATAGGCAGCGATTTCTGCAGGCAGGGAGAACGGGCGGGAATCTGGCTGCGCGATTACCTGGAAGAAAAAGGCCGCGCAGAAGAACCAATAAATCTTGTCACGCTGCAGGGCACGCTGGATTCGACAGCCCAGCTTGGCCGGACGGAAGGATTTGCGAAGATTCTGGAAAAACAGGATAACTGGACGATGCTGGAGCAAAGAACCGGGGAGTTTGTCCAGGCCAAGGCCAGGGAAGTTATGGAGTATTTTCTGGAAACCTATCCGGACATAGATGTGGTTATCTGCCAGAACGATAATATGGCCTTCGGGGCAATCGAAGCCATGAAAGAGCAGGGGAAAAGCTACGGGAAATACGGGGATATCATTGTGATTTCGTTTGACGCAGCCGAAGCAGCGTTAGAGGCGGTCAGAAAAGGAGAAATCAATGCAGATTTTGAATGCTGCCCGGATTTAGGCCCGCTCGTAGACGAGACGATTAAGAAGCTGGAAGCGGGAGAAGAAGTGGAAAAAATCCAGTACGTGGAAGAAACCTATTATGATTAAAGGAAATACATACGGACAGGGAAGGCAGCGGAACTGTCTGACAGGAGGGAAAACATGTTACAGGCAAAGAATTATAAATTTTGGTTTTGTACCGGGTCTCAGGACCTGTATGGGGATGCATGCCTGGAAAAAGTAGCGCAGCATTCCAAAAAGATAACGGAGGAGCTTAATAAAACGGGGATTCTGCCGTATGAGCTTGTGTGGAAGCCGACGCTGATTACAAATGAGCTGATTCGAAAGACGTTTCAGGAAGCAAATACCGACGTGGAGTGCGCGGGGGTCATTACATGGATGCATACATTTTCCCCTGCAAAATCCTGGATTTTGGGGCTGCAGGAATACCGCAAGCCGCTGATGCATCTGCATACCCAGTTTAACGAAGAAATTCCATACGATACGATTGACATGGATTTTATGAATGAGAACCAGTCTGCCCACGGCGGCAGGGAATACGGCCATATCGTAAGCCGGATGGGGATTGAACGCAAGGTCGTCGCAGGACACTGGTCAGACCCGGTGATAGTGCGCAAAATAGCATCCTGGATGCGCACGGCTGTCGGCATTGTGGAGAGCAGCCATATCCGCGTGATGCGTGTTGCGGACAATATGCGCAATGTGGCTGTGACCGAAGGCGACAAGGTCGAGGCGCAGATTAAATTTGGATGGGAAGTAGACGCCTATCCGGTAAATGAGATTGCAGAGTCTGTAGCGGCAGTTTCTGCTTCTGATACGAATGCGCTGGTGGATGAATATTATGACCGGTATGAGATTCTGCTGGAAGGCAGGGAGCCGGAAGAATTCCGGAGGCATGTGTCCGTCCAGGCC
The DNA here is from genome assembly GCA_910579075.1 of uncultured Eubacterium sp. GTDB lineage: Bacteria > Bacillota > Clostridia > Lachnospirales > Lachnospiraceae > Eubacterium_J. Next base: position 39,789 of record CAJTSV010000012.1, on the reverse strand, counting down.
CAGATGGAGATTGGGTTTGAGCGTTTTTTGGAAGAAAAAAATTACCAGGCAATTGTCACGCATTTTGGCGACCTTGGTGCATTAAAACAGCTGCCGGGACTGGCGATTCAGCGTTTGATGGAAAAAGGCTATGGCTTCGGCGCGGAAGGCGACTGGAAGGTGGCTGCCATGGTGCGCCTGATGAAGATTATGACCGCAGGGATGAAGGATGCAAAAGGCACATCCATGCTGGAAGACTATACCTACAACCTGGTGAAGGGCAAAGAGGGCATTCTGCAGGCTCATATGCTGGAAATCTGCCCGTCGATTGCGGACGGTGCGGTCAGCATCAAGTGCCAGCCGTTATCCATGGGGAACCGGGAAGACCCGGCCAGGCTTGTCTTTACATCCAAAGAAGGCAGCGGCATTGCGGTTTCCCTGATTGACCTTGGCAGGCGCTTCCGGCTGATTATCAACACCGTAGACTGCAAAAAGAATGAAAAGCCGATGCCGAAGCTTCCGGTAGCCACAAACTTCTGGACACCGCAGCCGGATCTGTATACCGGGGCAGAGGCCTGGATCTTGGCAGGCGGCGCGCACCATACGGCATTTTCGTATGATATTACCGCAGAGCAGATGGGCGACTGGGCGGCGGCAATGGGCATTGAGGCTGTCTATATTGATAACGATACCAGGATTCGTGATTTTAAGAAGGATTTGATGTTAGGCGAGGTATTTTACCGTTAAAAATGGGAACGGAGGGAATGTGCATGAATCAGAAAGAAGCCATTATGGAAGGCAGGACTTCGCTTGGCATAGAATTTGGCTCTACCAGAATCAAGGCGGTCCTGACAGGGGAAGACAGCGTGCCGCTGGCTTCCGGAAGCCACGAGTGGGAAAACCGCTATGAAAACGGCATCTGGACATACAGCCTGGAAGACGTCTGGCAGGGCTTGCAGGACTGCTACCGGAATCTGGCGCAGGAGGTCAGAAATACATACGGTACAGAGCTGGCAAGGACTGGTGCCATCGGGTTTAGCGCGATGATGCATGGGTATCTGGCATTTGACAAAAACGGAGAGCTGCTTGTGCCGTTCCGTACCTGGAGAAATACCAGTACGGAGCAGGCGGCGGCAGCGCTGACGGAAGCGTTTCATTATAATATTCCACAGCGGTGGAGCATCGCGCATCTTTACCAGGCGGTTTTAAATCAGGAGGAGCATGTAAAGGACGTGGCGTTTCTGACGACGCTGGCAGGATATGTCCACTGGAAGCTGACCGGGCAGAAGGTGCTCGGAATCGGGGACGCGTCCGGCATGTTCCCGATTGAGGGAAAGACGAAGGATTACGACGCTGCCATGATGGATATTTTTGGCACGCTGACAGAAGCTTATGCATATCCATGGAAGCTGAAGGATATTCTGCCAAAGGTGCTCTGTGCCGGGGAAGCGGCAGGGACGCTGACGCCGGAGGGGGCAGGGCTTTTAGATACGAGTGGCAGGCTGGAAGCCGGCATACCGGTCTGTCCGCCGGAAGGGGATGCCGGAACGGGCATGACGGCTACCGGCAGCGTGGCTGCACGTACCGGAAACGTCTCAGCCGGGACTTCGGTCTTTGCGATGATTGTGCTGGAAAAAGAGCTGGAAAAGGTACACCCGGAAATTGACATGGTTATGACGCCATCCGGCAGTCCGGCAGCCATGGTGCACTGCAATAACTGCACGTCTGATCTGAATGCCTGGGCAGGGCTGTTTCATGAATTTGCAGAAAGCTGCGGCATCAGCATCGATACGAACCAGCTGTTTTCGGTGCTGTATCAAAAGGCACTGGAAGGGGATGCAGACTGCGGCGGGCTTTTGGCGTATAATTACCTTTCGGGAGAAAGCATTACCGGATTTGAGGAAGGAAGGCCGCTCTTTGTACGGAGCGCAGAAAGCAGGTTTACGCTGGCGAACTTTATGCGCGTACATCTGTTTACGGCGCTGGGTGCGCTGAAAAACGGGCTGGATATTCTGATAAAAGAAGAAAAGGTGCAGGTAGATAAAATCTGCGGCCACGGCGGCCTGTTTAAGACACCTGTTGTCGGTCAGAGGATGATGGCGGCAGCGATAAATGCCCCGGTTTCTGTTATGGAGACCGCAGGAGAAGGCGGAGCGTGGGGGATTGCGCTGCTGGCTTCTTATATGCGGCAAAAGGAAGAAGGGGAGCGTCTTTCGGATTATCTGGACAGAAGGGTGTTTTCCGGCGGGACGGGCGTGACGCAGCAGCCAGTGCCGGATGATGTGGCGGGCTTTGAGGCGTTTTTGAATCGCTACAATACGGGGCTTGCGATAGAACGTGCGGCGGTTGACGCGCTTCGATAGCAGCGTCCGGTTACGTTTGGTTCCAGGCCTGGAATTTTTGTATCAGCATACGCAAATCATCCTTCCAGTGCTGCCTGCATCATTCTGGAAATATCATCCTGGATAGGGAAACCGGGGATGAGCTTTAAAGCAGCCAGATATCCCGCAGCGGCTGCGCTGCGGGGTGTCTGGACAGATGCTTACAGGCTTTCTGCTGCTTTTGTGGCAAATTCTGCTGTTACAAGCTCGTGGAATGGCGGCCGGCTCGTAATGACTTCCGATTCTTCCAGAATATCCAAAAGCAGCTCGAAGCTGTCTTCTGAGAACACGAGGTCGTTTTTCCAGGTGTCCTGTTCGTGGTAACGGTCTACAATCATCGTCAGCGTTTCCAGGTCTGTTTCAGAAAACTGCGGCTGTATGGTTTTAGCAATTTCGGCGGAAGTGTGTGTAGTCACATAATCCATGCCTTCCTGCAGGGCATCGGTAAATGCCTGAATCAGTTCTTTATTTGATTCCAGATAGCTCTGCTTTGCGCTGAAAGCGGTGTATGGAACGTAGCCCGATTCGACACCGACGGAGCTTATGACAAAGCCGGCGCCTTCCTGTTCCAGGGCGGTGGCAGAAGGCTCGAATTCAACGGTAAAATCACCCTTCCCGCCAGAAAAAGCAGCAGCGGTCGAACCAAAATCGATGCCCTGGTCAATCTTTACCTCGGAAGGCTCGATGCCGTTTTTTCTTAACACATATTCAAATACCATTTCCGGCATGCCGCCTGCCCGGCCGCCCAGCACATCTTTTCCGATTAAATCTGACAATTCAAAATCATCCATCTGCTGGCGTGCCACAATAAAATTTCCGGCTCTCTGCGTCAGCTGCGCAAAATTCACGACAGCATCTGCGGCACCTTCGTTATAGGTATAAACCGTTGTTTCCGGCCCCATAAACCCGATATCCGCTTCCCCGGATAAAACAGCCGCCATTACCTTGTCTGCGCCGAATCCGGTGACCAGCTCCAGTTCTATGCCATGTTCTGCAAAATAACCATTTTCGATTGCAGCATACATCGGTGCATAAAAAATAGAATGTGCAACTTCGTTTAAGGTTACGGGAACAGGCTCGGCGGCCGGATTCTTCTGGCTGTCCGGGCCGGATTCCTTTTGCGGCCCGTTTGCTTCGTCCGGGCTGGCAGAGCTTCCTGGCTGTGAAGGCGCTGTGCTGTCCTTTGTGCTTTGTCCGCATCCGGCCAGCATCAAAACAGCCAGCGCAGCGGTTAAAAGAAATGGGAGCAGATGTCGTTTCAGATTCATAAAGACTCCTGTGACTGGATTTGATATAGTATATTGCGGGAATATAAAAATGTTACCAGACAGGAACGGATGCCAGCGGAATATATGATGTGAAATGGAAAATTTTTTGTCAAAGGATGGCAGAAAACTATGAAAATGCGCCGGATGAGGATAAAGAAGAAATCCCGCTTGAGGAGTGCTGAAAGGACTGGGAGCTTGTATAATGTATCTGACTGATGCATAATCCTGCGAAAATAAAAAAAAGTGCATTGAAATTTTCCCCAACTTATGGCATTATGAATAGAAATGACGGTATTTACATGTTTTCATGGATGCTGCAGGGGGCTGCGGAGCCTGAAAACACAAGACTGCTTCATAAAACAGGAGGGATAATCATGGATTACAAAAAGGCTGGAGTGGATATTGAAGCTGGCTACAAAGCAGTAGAATTGATGAAACAGCATGTACAAAGTACCATGCGCCCGGAAGTACTGACAAATCTGGGCGGATTTTCCGGGGCGTTTTCGATGGAAGCATTCCGGCAGATGGAAAAACCGGTGCTTGTATCGGGCACGGACGGGGTCGGCACGAAATTAAAGCTGGCATTTGTGATGGACAGGCATGATACGGTCGGCATAGACTGTGTGGCAATGTGCGTCAATGATATTGCATGCGCGGGCGGACAGCCGCTGTTCTTTCTGGATTATATTGCATGCGGGAAAAATTATCCTGAAAAAATCGCCGGCATTGTCAGCGGCGTGGCCGAAGGCTGCAGGCAGGCAGGCGCTGCGCTGATTGGCGGGGAAACGGCGGAAATGCCGGGATTTTATCCGCAGGAGGAATACGACCTGGCTGGATTCGCAGTCGGTGTTGTAGATGAAAAGGACATCATTACCGGAAAAGATTTGAAAAAAGAAGATGTATTAATCGGCCTTGCTTCGACGGGCGTGCATTCGAATGGATTTTCACTTGTGCGCAGCATTTTTCCAATGGACAAAGCATCGCTGGACACACATTATCCAGAACTTGGACGCACGCTTGGGGAAACACTGCTTGAGCCGACAAGAATCTATGTGGGCGCACTGCGAAAAATTCAGGAATCCGGGGCCGTTATCAGGGCCTGCAGCCATATTACAGGCGGCGGATTTTATGAAAACGTGCCACGCATGCTCCCGGAAGGCATGCATGCAGTCATTCGCAGGGACAGCTATGAGGTTCCGGCTGTTTTTGAGTTGATTGCACGCACGGGAAACGTGGAAGAAAAAGTCATGTACAATACGTTTAACATGGGCATCGGCATGGTGCTTGCCGTAAATCCGGCTGACGCGGACAAAGCGGTAAAGGCAGCCGCAGAAGCCGGAGTGGAGGCTTATGTAATCGGAGAAGTACAGGAAGGTGAAAAAGGAGTCACGTTATGCTGAGGCTGGCAGTCCTGGTGTCTGGCGGCGGCACCAATTTACAGGCATTGATAGACGCGATTGCGTCCGGCTCCATTCAGAATGCAGAAATTGCAGCTGTTATCAGCAATAAAAAAGATGCCTATGCGCTAGAACGTGCAAAAAAGCATGGCATCCGGGGAATCTGTGTTTCCCCGAAGGATTATGAAAGCCGGGAAGCGTTCCACCAGGCGCTTGCAGAAACACTGGATGGCGTACAGGCCGGGCTGGTAGTGCTGGCAGGCTATCTGGTGATTCTGCCGGAAATTATCATACAAAAATACAGAAACCGCATTATCAATATTCACCCGTCGCTGATTCCGTCTTTCTGCGGGGCAGGCTGTTACGGGCTGAAGGTACATGAGCTTGCGTTAAAGCGCGGCGTCAGGGTGACCGGGGCAACGGTGCATTTTGTGGACGAGGGAACGGACACCGGCCCGATTATCCTGCAAAAGGCAGTGGAAGTAAAACAGGGCGATACGCCGGAAATCCTGCAGCGGCGGGTGATGGAAGAAGCCGAATGGCACATACTGCCAGAGGCTGTTCATTTGATTGCAAACGGCAAAGCCAGGGTGGAAGACGGCAGGGTGGTAATCGGATAATTTACCGGCTGCAGAAAAAGTGCTGCCGGCCGGATATGGAAAACGGCTGAAAGGGCCGGGGCAGAAGGAGAATCGGTTTATGAACATATTAATAGCAGGAAGCGGCGGGCGCGAGCATGCGATTGCGGCATGCGCAGCGAAAAGCCCGAAGGCAGATAAAATTTACTGTGCACCGGGAAATGCGGGAATTGCGCAGATTGCAGAGTGTGTCCCGATTGGGGCAATGGAATTTGAAAAGCTGGCGGCATTTGCGAAAGAGCATGCGGTTGATTTTACGATTATCGGCATGGAAGACCCTCTGGCAGGCGGCATTGTGGATGTCTTTGAAGCAGAAGGGCTCAGGGTATTCGGCCCGAGGAAAAATGCAGCTGTATTAGAAGGCTCCAAGGCATTTTCCAAAGACCTGATGAAAAAATACCATATTCCGACAGCCGCCTATGAAACCTTTGACGATGCCCGGGAAGCGCTTGCGTACCTGGAAACGGCAAAACTGCCGGTTGTATTAAAAGCAGACGGCCTGGCGCTTGGCAAGGGGGTTTTAATCTGCAATACGCTGGATGAGGCAAAAGAGGGCGTAAAGCAGATTATGGAGGATAAAAAATTCGGCGAATCTGGAAACCGGATGGTTGTGGAAGAATTTATGACCGGACGGGAAGTGTCCGTACTGTCATTTGCCGATGGGAAAACGATTAAAATCATGAACTCCGCACAGGACCATAAACGGGCACAGGACGGGGATAAAGGCCTTAATACCGGCGGCATGGGCACGTTTTCGCCAAGCCCGTTTTATACAAAGGAAGTGGATGCGTTCTGCCAGAAGCATATTTATCAGGCGACGCTGGATGCAATGGCGGCTGAAGGAAGGC